>CAYHIM010000120.1:0-1511 GCA_964356665.1 uncultured Gammaproteobacteria bacterium | reverse complement strand
GGATCCTGAAAAAGTAATAGAAATGCTGTTAACTTGTTTGTCAAGGCGCGAACGGCTGATAATTGAAGCAAGATTCGGTCTCAACGGGCATGATCAGCCGCTCACCTTGAGGGAAGTTAAAGATAAAATAGGCATTACCCGCGAGGGCGTGCGGCAAGCGCAAAACAGAGCGTTAGAAAGTTTGCGCCGTTTTGCTAAAAAACTTGGTCTTTCCTTAGAAAGCGTTGGCCTTTAATTTTAGAGAAAAATTATCGGTCAACGCTTTATTTATTTTGGTAAATAATTAACAATGCTTGACGCTCATTGGTTATTTTGCTAAGATAGCGGTAGTTACAAAATTATACACATAAACACACATGAAATCCCTAACGGGGATAATTTTTTGTTACCCCGCATCAAAACCCAAACAAGACATAATTCAATTATAATTTTAAATCTCGGAAACGCCTTCGGCTCACTTTAATTTAATATTGAAGTTTGTTTAATGGTTTGTTGCGGGGCAAGCCCTTAGCTAACATCGTAGGATACATTTATTTATATGCCCACTATTAATCAGTTAATAAGAAAACCAAGAAAAGTGCAGAAGGCAAAAACCAAAGCGCCGGCGATGCAGAGCGTATTGGATACTTTGCACCGCAAGCGCACCGAACTGCCCAAGGGCAACCCATTTAAGCGCGGCGTCTGCCTAAAAGTAACGACCATGACGCCGAAAAAGCCAAACTCGGCTTTGCGCAAAATCGCCCGCGTTAGATTATCCAACGGCAGTGAAGTAACCGCTTACATTCCGGGCATGGGCCATAATCTGCAGGAGCACTCAATCGTTTTAATTAAAGGCGGCCGGACCAAAGACCTGCCGGGCGTGCGCTATAAAATCATCCGCGGCGTTTATGACGCCCAAGGCGTGCAAAACCGAAAACAAGGACGCAGCCGCTACGGAGCGAAAAAACCTAAAGTTTAAAAAATAATTTTTGTCATTGCGATGATTCCCGAGCTGCTCGGGGAGACGAAGCAATCCCGTTAAGTGCCGGTTAAATTATGGGATTGCCACGCTCCCTTCGGTCGCTCGCAATGACAGCAATATATGCGAGGAAAATCAGCGCCCAAAAGAAATATTAATTCCGACGCCCGCTATCATGATCAGGAAGTGGCTAAATTTATGAATTATCTGATGCGAGGCGGGAAAAAAACTATTGCCGAAAAAATTGTTTACGGCTGTTTTGATATTATTAAAGAAAAAACTAAACAGGACCCGCGCCATCTGTTTAATAAAGCGCTTAAGCAAGTCAGCCCGCTTTTAGAAGTGCGCGGCCGGCGCGTGGGCGGAGCGAATTACCAGATTCCCTATCCGGTCCGGCCGGAGCGGCGGTTTGCGCTCGCCTGCCGCTGGATGATTGACGCGGCGCGGACGCGCAAAGGGCACACTATGGCGGAAAAATTAGCCAGTGAAATTATGGATGCCTCGCGGGGCGAAGGCGCGGGTTTGACGCCAAGCTTGGAGATCGAGGAAGGGA
>CAYHIM010000119.1:0-1588 GCA_964356665.1 uncultured Gammaproteobacteria bacterium | reverse complement strand
GGTTATTGACATATGTGAAATTTTTAAATTTTTAATTTTATAATTTTTAAATAATATCTTAATTTTTAATATTTAAATATTTGGACATTAAAGTATTGTTTCAATCTAGAATCTAATGCAACATATTTGGCGCGAAGCGCCAATAATGCTACTTTAGATTTCTATGTTAAATTACAAAAGGTTAAGTGATTTAGAGCGGGAAGAAATCAGTCGGCTGCTCTCGCAAAAATATTCTTTCCGCAGTATCGCCAGGTTGCTAACCAGAAATGTCAGCACTATCAGTCGGGAGGTCGGTGGCGGTTGCGGCAATAAATATACCTACCGAGCGGTCAGGGCGGCTAATCGGGCCAGAAGAAACGCCGGTAAAAGGAAATCTGGCAAGCATAAGTTAAACGGTAACTCGGAGCTATTTAAATATATTCGCCAGAAACTGAAAAAGAAATGGTCGCCTCGCCAGATTGCCGAGGAACTGGAAAAGGATTATCCTCTAGATATGACTATGAGAATTTCGCCAGAGGCGATTTACACCTATATCTATGTCCTGCCCCGCGGTTCCCTTAAAAAAGAGCTGACTGACTGTTTGCGGCAAAGCCGCAAACGGAGGCGTAAACAGTCCAGAGGCGTCAAACTAGAGCGGAAAATCGAGGATATGCTCTCAATTGAAGAACGGCCCAAGGAAGTGGCGGATAGAATTATTCCCGGGCATTGGGAAGGCGATTTAATTGTTGGAAAGAACAATCGTTCGGCTCTTGGCACTCTAGTGGAGCGCATGACCCGCACGACTATTCTCATCCCGGTTAAAAGCAAAGAGGCGGAAGTGGTAGCTAAAGCTTTCGCTAAAGAAGTGAAAAAATTGCCACAGCAGATGAAATTATCAATGACCTACGACCAGGGGCGGGAAATGGCGCGACATAAACTGTTTACCAAAATTACCGGCGTTAAAGTTTATTTCGCTCATCCGAGCAGCCCCTGGGAACGAGGCACCAACGAAAACACTAATGGACTAATCAGACAATTTTTTCCCAAAGGCACGGAATTCAACAAAGTATCCAGATATGAAGTTAAGAAGGTGCAGGATCTGCTTAATGGCCGCCCCAGGGCGGCTCTGGGCTTCCGGAAACCTTACGAAGTCTTTAATCAACTAATTAACAATACTGTTGCGTTAAATTCTAGAAACTAACATTATTTAAAAATTAAAAATTGGAAATTAAAAATTCAAAAGTCATTTTAATAATTTTAAAAATTCCTCCTCATCTATAATCTTAACCCCCAACTTCCTCGCCTTATCAAATTTACTCCCCGGTTCATCCCCTGCCACCACATAATCCGTATTTTTACTGACCGAAGATGATACATCGCCGCCCAACTCTCTTATCTTATCTTTTGCCTCGTCCCTTGTCAAACCTGCTAATGTTCCCGTTAAAACAAAATTTTTTCCGGCCAACTTCTTATTTTTTACCTCCAACTTCTCGCTTTTTATCTTTACTCCATTTTTTTCTAATTTATCAAGCAATTCTAAATTATGCTTATCATGAAACCAATCATAAACGCTTTCCGCCATAACTGAACCAAAATCATAAATGCTTTC
>CAYHIM010000118.1:0-1602 GCA_964356665.1 uncultured Gammaproteobacteria bacterium | reverse complement strand
CCGAACCAAGGCACGATGGATTTTGCTTTTATGTTTATTCCGGCGGAGGCGATTTATTATGATTTGTTAATCAATCAAGTCGGCGCGATTAAAGTCAATACGCGCGATTTAATTGAATATGCTTTCACTACCAAACACGTGATTATTGTTTCCCCGACCTCATTTCACGCTTATTTGCAGACCGTACTGCAGGGTTTGCGCGCTTTGCAAATTGAAGAAAGCGCGAAAGAAATCCGCAAGCGAGTGGAACAGCTCGGCCGGCACTTGGCTAGTTACGATGAATACATGAAAAAACTCGGCGCTAATTTAGGCACCACGGTCAACGCCTATAACGGCGCCTATAAAGAGTTCGGCAAAGTGGATAAAGACGTGATGAAAATAACCGGCGGCAAAAGCGAATTGGAGACGGTGACGCTGGATAAACCGGCCATTGAGTAACAAAATTTGTTCACCTCCCCTTCTGAAGTTAGGAGGGGACAAGAGGGGTGGTGTTGAATTTTTAAACCCCACCACCCCTGCCCCCTCCTCTAAGGAGGGGGGACGATGAAAACATTTTTTATTGTGCCTCCCCATGCTTTCCTCTACTTTAACAACTCTGCAGGAAGTAGCTTTTGATTTTAAGCATGATAATTTCCCGACAAAATCAATAGCGACGTTGCCGCAAGCGATTTTAAAAACACTCGCTTATTTTGATATTTTTAATTTTCCGCTCACTGCTTGGGAAATTTATAAATATCTTTGGGTAGAAGATTTAGCCGATAAAAGCGTCAGTTACCTAGCGGTGCGGCAGGCGCTTAATGAATTAGCTAACGTTAACTATCAAGACGGATTTTATTTTTTAAACGGACAAAGCGAACTGGTGCGATTGCGCCAGCAGCGGCAGATTATTGCGCGCGCTAAATACCGGCGGGCGCGCTGGGTGGTGGCGCTTTTTAGCGTCTTGCCTTTTACCAAAATGATTGCCGTGTGCAATTCTTTGGCTTACGACAACGCGCGCGCGGAAAGCGACATTGATTTTTTTATCATCGCGCAGGCCGGCAAAGTCTGGACCGCGCGGTTTTTAACCACGCTGGCGTTAAAATTTTTGCGTCTGCGGCCCACGGCTATTACTAAACAAAATAAAATTTGCGTCAATTTTATTATCGGCGCCGATGCGCTTAATTTACAGCTACTGATGATAGCTGGCGACATTTATTTTAAATATTGGCTCAAGCAGCTCGTGCCGTTATATAATCAAGGCGGAATTTTGGAGAAATTTATCAAAGCCAATGATTTTATCGGCGATTATATAAATAACCCCGTGCCGGCGTTATTTTGCCATAAGCGGAAAATAGGGCAGGGGCCGACATTGAAATTTATTAAGTTGATTTTAGAAATAATAAATGGCGGAAGTTGGGTTGAAAGATTATGCAAAAATATTCAGCTTAAAGTTATGCCGCGTTCGTTACGGGAACAGGCAGGCAAAGGGACCGCGGTCGTGATGAGCGATAGCGTTTTGAAGTTCCATAGTAACGACCGGCGGGAGGAATATCGCCAAAAATGGCAGGAACACATAACACATAACACATAACACATAACACATAACACATAACACATAACACA
>CAYHIM010000117.1:0-1635 GCA_964356665.1 uncultured Gammaproteobacteria bacterium | reverse complement strand
GTTAGCGCTATAAGAGAACTTTTAGGGGGCCGGCGCCCAAACTTGGTGGGCGCGCCTGCCCGCCTTCGCTCAAGAGCTTCGGGCGGGCAGGCAAAAAAGGTTCGAGCGGCGTTCAGTAATTGCGACCAGATTAAATTTTTTGAAAATAATTTTTTTATTTTAGCTTAAAAGTATAAAATAATAAAAGCACTTTAAAAAAGGAGATAGAGGATGAAAAAATTCAAATTGGCGTTAAGATGGTTGTTTATGATAGTTAGTTTAGGGTGTTTAGGGGCGATTATTTGGTGCTTGTTTGCCCAGCAAGTGCCGAGCTTAATCAGCGTCCAGCTAATTAAGTACGGCGGATATTTTTTATCGTTGGAAATTTCCCGCTGGTGGAACATCCTTTTGATAACATCGGTCGTGTCCTTGATGATTATCTCTTTTCATTTAGCGGAAAGATTACATGATTTTGACGTCGGCGTAGTTATTGGTTCGCTGATCGGGTCGGGCATAGGCATAATTATCAGTATAATCACCGGTTTATTTGTTATTGCGGGCGCCAATTTAGCTACCGGCTTAATTGTTGGTTTGGTATGGGCTCTTATTATCAGTATCATCGCTGGCTTGGTTGTTAGTCTGGGCGCTGGCAGTATTGCGGGATTGGGTTTTGGTCTCGGCATCGGCTTAGGAGTTGATTTTTTTGTTGGTTTGTTCATTAGTTTTGGCGCTGGCCTCGTGTGCGGAATAGTTATTATAGTCAGCGCTGATTTAGCCGTTATGGTCAGATTGATAATAAAATATAATTTATTAGCCAAAATTCGGCATTGGCTATCGGTCTCGAACTAAATGATTGGTCCGAGACTTTTTTGCGATCATAAATTAAAAATGTCTATTGGTTATTTAGGTTATTTTTGTTAGACTAAGAAAGCAAATAATGAATAATGAATAATATATGAATAATCTACAAAAAGAATTTCGCGAGCGCATCTCCGGCTATATTATCGGCGCTTTTGGGCTAGTGGCGAGCTTAGCCTGGAATGACGCTATTTCTAGCTTAATTGAAAAGTTTTTTCCCTTAGGCAAAGACACTGTCATCGCTAAATTTATCTACGCATTAGTAATGACCGTCATTTTGGTGGTAGTAGCAGTATATTTAGTTAAATTGTTAAAACGGGGTAAAGAAGGCGAAGAAAAATAAAATAAAATATTAAATAGAGCTCTGGACTTTTTGGACGCCAAGCTCTATTTTTGTTATGTTTAAATTATTATGATAGCAATTTTGCACAATATCCGCTCTAACCATAATGTCGGCTCAATTTTTCGCACGGCAGACGCGGTTAACTGCCAAAAGCTATATTTAGGCGGCATTACGCCCGCGCCGATTGACCGCTTTGGTTTGCCTAATAAAGCATTAGTTAAAGTCGCCTTGGGAGCGGAAAAAACGGTTCCCTGGAAGCAGGCCAAATCAACTTTAACCGTGCTGGAAAAATTAAAGCAAGGGGGGTATACTATTATTGCGTTAGAGCAGGACAAAAGAGCAGTTTCATTGTTTAATATAGAGGCCGTAAATAAATTTATCACCGCCAAAAAGGATAAGATAGCTTTAGTTTTGGGCGAGGAAGTAGGCGGGCTGCCGCCGGAAATCTTAGAGCA
>CAYHIM010000116.1:0-1721 GCA_964356665.1 uncultured Gammaproteobacteria bacterium | reverse complement strand
CCACCAGTTGTACGCCGCCGGGCCAGGCATTTTTTGGCGGGTTGAGCGAAAATGCCTACATCTTAACCATCATCAAAACCGGTTATGATACCAGTGTTAATCAAATTGATATCTCCGGCAATAATGACGCGGATGTATATTTGTCGCCACTGTAGCAGCGACACCCCCTCCCCTTATAGGGGAGGGGCAGGGGGTGGGGTTTCTCGCTTTGATGTTACCATATGAACTACGAAACCCCCTCCTCTGTCCTCCCCCTAATAGGGGGAGGGATACCTAAATGTTTTTATGAACAATAAATTATTTTCAGACAAAAGAGGTATGACCTTGATTGAAATTTTGGTGGCCATAGGAATTTTTGCTTTTTTAGTTGGAGCCGTCACGGCGCTTTTTTTATCAAGTTTTCGTTCTAAGGATATTATTTTTGAACAACTGCTCACACAGAATCAGGGCAGAAAGGTGGTTCAGGATTTTATAAACGAAATTCGCAGCGCCGCTTATTCGGCAGTGGGCGCGTATCCATTAGTTGAAGCCAGCAGTACGGAAATAATATTTTATACCAATCAAGGCAAGTCCGCGGTAAGGCGGGTGCGTTACTTTTTGAGTAACAAAACTTTATACAGAGGAATAATTGAGCCTATTGGAAATCCGCCTAGCTATCCCGCTAACTCAGAAGTAACTTCCACAGTCGCGGAAAGCATAAATAATGGCGCTTCCACGCTTTTTAATTACTATGATCAAAATTATAGCGGTTCCCAAAATCCCATGATTGCGCCGGTGGATATCACGGCCGTAAGAATTGTGGAAATTAAATTCCAATTGGAAAGAAACCCCAACTTGTCTCCCACGGCGCTTAATATGCAGGCTCAGGCGGAGATTAGAAATCTTAAAAGCAATTAATATTATGTTTATAGATAAATTTAAGAAATTTCAAACATTATTTTATCAAGATAGGCGCGGCAATATTTTGCTGTTCGCGATGATTTTTGGAACAATCAGCGCTTCACTTTTGATTTCCGCGATTTCCGGTTATGCCATTGCGGAAAATCGGGCGACGCGGCACAAGGCAAACCGCGAATTTGTTTTTCAAATTGCCGAGGCCGGTGTTAATTATTATCGCTGGCATTTGGCGCATAATAAAACCGATTATCAGGATGGCACAGGCGCGGCTGGTCCGTATGTGCATGATTATAAAGATAAAGACAATCGTGTGGTAGGTCAGTTTTCTCTAGTTATTACCCCGCCGCCCACAGGTTCCACCGTGGTTACCATAGAATCAACCGGCTGGACAAGCGAACAGACGGGAAGTAAAAGAATAATTCGCGCCAGGGTGGGTTTTCCGGCTCTTACGGATTATGCGTTTTTATCCAATGCCAGCGTGGTGATTGGCGTTAATGATGTGGTGCACGGCAAGCTTCATGCCAACGGCGGCATAGAATTTGACGGTACTGGCGATGCCCCTATTACCAGCGCGGTTGGTTCCTATACGTGTAAGTTAAAAAACAATAAGGGATGTTCAACAAACACCAATAAGGCCGGTATTTGGGGAACCGGCGGCCCAACAGTGTATTGGAAATATCCGGTGCCGGCGATTGATATTAAATCTGTTGTTCCTAAATTTAAAGAAATAAAAGATGGCGCCAAAAATGGTGGATTATATCTTACTTCTTCAGGCAAACAAGGCTGGCGATTGGAATTTACAAGCGACGGCAATATTAACGTTT
>CAYHIM010000115.1:0-1746 GCA_964356665.1 uncultured Gammaproteobacteria bacterium | reverse complement strand
GCAACTTGGCTTGCAAATTCAGTTCCGGAATGGCCAAGTTGTTGACAAAGAGGAGGTGTTAACCGCCGCCAGTGAGTTTCTCCAAAAGTATGACGGGGAAAATCTCGCCAATATCCAAATTCTCCATCTGTTGGTTTTTAAGGAGGAAATGGATATGTCAGCAGTGCGGCGGGTTATCAACGATGCGCCCGGGAGGTATTTGGATGTCAATATTTGCCTCCAGGTGGCGGCGCGAATATTTGAGAAGGCGGTAAGATTCGCCCGGAAGCGGGCAACCGTAGCCGCTTAAAAGTCGTTGATTTCTTTGACCAACACGGGATTCATTGGAAATGAGTCCCGTTATTTTTTTGACCCTCTCAATGAGCGGCGCTCATGAGCGGGCGAGACACAAATTTATTATTTTTTATATAAAACCGCCAAAGCTTATTTTTGTACTTACCAGCATAATCAACGCCGACGCGCTTTGCCCGGACAATCTGCGCCGGCGGCACTGGCGCTCCGGATTCAACCCACAGCCCGTATTTTTTAGTAAAAACAGAAATGTTGTTTAAAGACTTATCAATATGCAAAAATTTAGTTAGTTTTGCCGGGCCAGCTGTAATAAAATGGTTTATTTTATTAACAGCCGCTTCATTAGTTATAGATTGATTTGTTTTAATTAATACTCCACCACCCCCTCCCCCCTCCTCACTTAAGGAGGGGGATTTTGTTACAAAATATTTTTTTAAATTAAGGGGTTCTACCGCCCGAATCAAAATTGCCGCCGGATAATTTTTTCGTTCCGTAACGATGTTTAACATATAATGCATGCCGTAAGTAAAATAAACATAGGTATAGCCGGCAGGGCCGAACATCGGCGTATTGCGCGCGGTTCTGCCGCGCGCGGCGTGCGAGGCGAGGTCTTTAAAACCAAGATAAGCTTCTGTCTCTACGATTTTGCAACGGACGACCCCACCCTCACCCTTCCCTTCGTAAGGGGAGGGAAGCTGGCGGCATAAAAAACAACCCAAGAGTTCTTGGGCGACTTTGAGAGTGGGGCGGGCATAGAAAGATTGTAACAACATAAAAAATCCAAATTATTCCAAACTATATCAAATTATTCCAAAACAACGCCAAAGCTCAAAAGTCTAATTTTGATATTTGAAATTTAGATTTGTTTTAACATAATTTGGTATAATTTAGATTTTGGAATAATTATTTTTGCGTTATATATTTTACCATTTCTCCCGCCTGGTTAATTTTTATCAGCTCCAATTTAGTTTCAATATTAACTGCCGGAATAATTGCTTTGGTAAATCCTAATTTAGCCGCTTCCGCTAACCGCTGTTCTAATTTATAGACCGCGCGCGTCTCGCCGCCCAAACCGACTTCGCCCAAAATAATTGTTTTAGCGTCTATCACTTGGTTTAACAGGCTGGAAATAATGGCGGCGCAAACCGCTAAATCCAAAGCGGTTTCGGTGATTTTCAGGCCACCGACAATATTAATATGCACGTCTTGCGCCATTAAATTAACGCTGGCGCGCTTGGTTAAAACGGCAATTAAAATCTGCAGGCGGTTTAAGTCAAAACCGGCGGATTTGCGCTGGGGATAGCCGAACACGGTTTTAGTCGCGAGCGCCTGTACTTCCACTAAAAACGGCCGCGTGCCTTCCATAATAACCGACACCACATTGCCTGCCTGCGCGCCCGTTTGTTTATCTAAAAATACGCTGGACGGATTAGCAATTTCTTTAAAGCCGGCGCC
>CAYHIM010000114.1:0-1840 GCA_964356665.1 uncultured Gammaproteobacteria bacterium | reverse complement strand
CATCGCGCCAAAATTAAATATATTATGGAGGAGGATTTTAAGCATTATAAATTCGGGCCGATGAAAGAATTTTTGGATAATGTGGCCACCGAAACTCCGCATCAGTATTTTCAGGAAGGCTTGCGAGCCAGCGAAGCACCGCTTAAGTTTTCAAAAACAGAAATGATTGTCCGCTCCAAAGAAAATTACGCCACGAAACTGACCGAGCTGGTTTTCAAAGGAGTGAGTGAAAATAAAGCGCGGCACGAAGCCCTGCAAAGATTTTTAATCGCCAACGACACGGTGACGGTGGCCACCGAGGTGCCGGTCTATATAAGGCGGGAAGATTTAGCGCATATGCAGACACAGCTTGGATTTAAAATGTATTTTAAATCCAAGCGAGATATCGCTTCCGAGCGTCCCGGTGCCGATATTGTCAGCGCATTGAGCGCAAGTCCCAAGGGGACAAAAAATGCAATATCGGCACGGGGACAGAACTCAACGCCGGACAATCTTGGCACCGATACGCTAGTCGAGATGAGCTCTGACGAGCTCCCTCGACTAATCACCGGCCACATCGACTTTTTACAAATCCGCAACGGTTCGGTGCATATTTTGGATTATAAAGGCAACGCGGCCAAGGAACGGCCAATTGAACAATTAACTTTATACGCTTTGGCGCTGTCGCGCTTAACCGGTTTGCGATTATTCTACTTTAAATGCGCCTGGTTTGACGAAAAAGATTATTTTGAATTTTTCCCTCTGCACGTAGTTTATAAGCCCGGCCGCGGGCGGAAGAAAATTTACACCAAGGAAGGAGTTTACAATATGAACGAAAAAATGACTAAGATGGAAAGCCTGCGGCCGGTAGAGGAAAGGGAAAAATTTAAAGCGGGAACGCCGAACTTCTAATAATTTAAAAATCAAAAATCAAAATGGAAAATGACATATCAAAATTAAAAATTAAATATCAAAAATCAAAATCGTGAATGACCCTAAATTTAAAGCTGAGTTCAAAAAAAGATTATATGACTGGGTTTTGCGGTTGATTAAGTTTATTGATAAATTACCTAAAGACTCCGTTTGTCTGATCATGGGCAAACAACTGTTGAGAAGTGGCACTAGTGTTTTAGCCAACTATACAGAAGCCAATTCCGCCAGCTCCAGGAAAGATTTTATCAACTTTTTTACCCATTCTCTTAAGTCCGCCAATGAATCCAAAGTATGGTTGTGCTTATTAAGAGATACGGACAAGGGCGATAAAAAAGAACTGGAATACTTATTAAATGAATTGGTGGAAATAGCTAATATTATCGCTTCCAGTATCCTAACGTTAAAGAATAAGAAATAATTTTACATTTTAATCTGTCATTTTGATTTTTGAGATTTACATTTTACATTTTATAAATCCATGGACTATTACAACAAAAATAAATTTGCTTACTTGCCCAAAAAGCCCGTTAAGACCTTTCAGGATTTAGATGTCTATCGGATGGCGCTGGAAGCCAATGTTTTTGTGGTGAATTTTATCGTCCCGCTGCCGACATTGTCCGAAGTTTCCGTAGCAAGTCCCAAACGGGACAAAAAAGCAACGTCGGCAGGAAATGATGCCAAAGGCAAGGAAAATGTCGGCATCGGAACGGTAATCCTAGAAACTTTGACTAACTGCGCCTGCTCAATTCCGCACCTGATCGCCGAAGCTCATTCATTCCGTTTCGGCACCCAAAAAGAATGTCTAATTTTATTGGAAAAAGTTATGTTAAACTGCAATAAGATGGTGGTCTATTTGGATCAGACGCGGGACATCTGCGCGACCGGGGTGGAGGTTGAAAAATTTGAAGAATTGCAGAAAAAATATTTG
>CAYHIM010000113.1:0-1847 GCA_964356665.1 uncultured Gammaproteobacteria bacterium | reverse complement strand
GGTTCCAACCTAACCAAAGCCTTAATCAAAGCCGATGCCGCCAAAATCATCATTTTTCTCGCGTAATTGATCAATGACCTCATAAATTGCGCAAGGTCAAAACCGTCCTCAACTAATTTATTGATAAATTCCAAACTGTCTTTTAAGTTTTTTTGCGCCAAAAGATTAAACATCTTTATCACCGACGCGATATCGGTCGCGCCTAAAATGGTTTGCACCTCTGCCAAAGTAATTTCTTTATCCTCCATCGCCATCACCTGCCCGAGCAGCGATTCGGCGTCGCGCGCCACTCCGTCGCCGTTTAAAGCAATTTGCTCTAAAGCCGCTTGCTCAATCTTTACGCCTTCTTGTCCCGCGATAAATTTCAGACGATTAACTAATTTATTTAAAGATATTTTATGAAAATTAAAATACTGACAGCGCGAAATAATGGTTTGCGGCATCTTATGAATTTCCGTAGTGGCTAAAATAAATATAGCGTAGCTGGGCGGTTCTTCAAGCGTATTAAGGAGGGCGTAAAACGCAGGGGCCGTTAACATATGCGCTTCGTCAATAATAAAAACCTTGTATTTCAGGCGCGTTGGCGCGAATTTTATGCCTTCGCGCAATTCGCGGATTTCATCAATACCGCGGTTTGACGCCGCATCAATTTCAATTAAATCCAGCGCCCGGCCTTCGTTGATTTCTCCGCAGGCCGCGCATTTATTACATGGCTCAAAGCCGCCTTGGCGATTCTCGCAATTCACCGCTTTAGCCAAAAGCCGGGCAACCGTTGTCTTGCCGGTGCCGCGCGGTCCGGCAAAAAGATAAGCATGCGCCACCTTGCCTAAAACCAACGCATTGGTTATTGTGCGCACAATATGCTCCTGGCTGATGACCTGCGAAAAACTCCGCGGACGATATTTACGGTATAAAACTAAATTTTCCATATTGATATTGATGTCGCGATGGTTCAAAATCTGTCTAAAAAATATTCCGCTGTAATTCTAAATTTTGGCCGGAATATTTTTAAACACAATAAATTTATAACCAATGAAATTCCAAAACATTGAAATTGCCGTCGCGATAACCGCCGCCATAATTCCCCATTGATCGGAGTTCAAGCCGCCAAACGGCTGAATGGACTTAAAAATTCCCGAAGCGATGGCGACATTAATCAAAAATCCGATAAATGTGACAAGAGAAAATCGTAAAAGTTCTTTCGTCCCGTTGCCGAAGTTGCGCCGGCCTTTGGCAAGCAATTCCTGCCGATGTTGCATATTATTGTCCCGCTGGGACATGCCGCCAAAAGGCCGGACAATGTCGGCAGCGGGACGCTCGGCAGCGGAACGAAACGTCCAAAACTTATTCAACAAATAACTATTGAAAGCGGCTAAAATAAAAGAAATGCTTTTGTATAGAGAATAGTAAAGTATTGTATAGACGGGAAAAACAAAAAATACATCTTTGGCGGCAATATTAAAATAGGAAGCGAATAAAAATGTCAAAAATGCCAGCACCCCCCAGTCAAACAACGTATTCGCGCCGCCGACCAAAATAAATTTCGCGGCTTGATAAAGAATCGCCGCTTTTTTGCTTAACAAATATGCGACATAAAGACAAACGGCGCAAATTATCGGAAACACTATTAGCAACATTTTAAAAATTCCCGTCAACGCTATATATTTATCTATTGGCAAGACCTGACGACCAAGCGCTAAAATCAGCCAAGCGGCCGCCTCGCCGATGATTAAAGCAACAAATAAATCTTTCTTTAAATTTATGGATTGATTCATAATTTTTCGTTCCGCTGCCGAAGTTGCCCTTGCGTTGAGCCGCAGTCCCGAGGGGACGGGAACGCAATATCG
>CAYHIM010000112.1:0-1929 GCA_964356665.1 uncultured Gammaproteobacteria bacterium | reverse complement strand
AATAAATTTATTGAATCCGCCAATTTGGCGGAGAAAATTGAAAATTTCTCTATTATGCCTATCCCGCAGCTATCTAAAAAAAACCGGCCGCAGCCAAGCTGGCGGCGAGACTCAATTACGGATTCGGTCCGAGAGCAGATAATTCGCAGCCGCCGCTTGCGAACCGGCAGCTTTAAAAGCAAAGGGGCGTGGCGCTCGCCGGCGTCCATTTTTAAAAAAAAGCGAACTGTTTCCTCGCCGCTTTATCTCTATCGCGCCTTAAAAATAGCCTTATTGTTGGTTATAATCGGCGCTTTGTATTTCCTTTGGCTGTCGCGCGACCTGCCCAATCCCAATAAATTAATTGACCGCGATGTTCCGGAAAGCACCAAGATTTACGACCGCAGCGGCGAAACGATTCTTTATGAAATCCATGGCGACCAAAAACGCACGATTGTAAAATTAGAGGATGTCCCTGATTATGTTAAATGGGCAACGATTACCGCCGAGGACCGCACTTTTTATCAGCACCATGGTTTTAATTTTTTAGCCATTGCCCGCAGTCTGATTCTTAATCCTTTGTTGGGCAAACGAATCGCCGGCGGCTCAACCCTCACCCAGCAATTAGTTAAAAACGCTATTTTGACGAGCGAGCGCAGCGTAGCGCGTAAAATTAAAGAGTTTGTCTTGGCTTACCGCATTGAACAAAAATTTTCTAAGGATGAAATTTTACAGCTCTATCTAAACGAAATCCCTTACGGCTCAACCGCCTATGGCATTGAAGCCGCCGCCCGGCGCTACTTCGGCATCTCGGCTAAGGATTTAAATTTGGCGCAAGCCGCCGCCCTTGCCGCCCTGCCCAAGGCGCCCACTTATTATTACAATAACCAAGACGCGCTCTTCGCGCGGCAAGAATACATCTTAAAAGAAATGCAAAAGTTGGGTTATGTCGCCGACGACCAGCTTAAAGACGCGCTTTTGTTTGATTTAAAGTTTAAAGAACAAAGCGCCGATATTATCGCCCCGCACTTTGTAATGTACGTCAAGGAGTTATTAAGCGAAAAATACGGCGAGCAGGTGATTGAGCGCGAAGGGTTTAAAATTTATACGACGCTAGATTTAGATAAACAAAAAATCGCCGAAGAGGTTTTGCAAAAACAAGCGGCGGAAAACCAAAAAAATTACAACGCCGCCAACGCCGCCTTAGTTTCCCTTGACCCCAAAACCGGACAAATTGTAGCCCTGGTCGGCTCGCGCGATTACTTTAATGAGGAAATTGACGGCCAAGTAAACGTAGCTACCCGGCCGCGCCAGCCCGGCTCTTCCTTGAAGCCGTTAGTTTACGCCATGGCCTTTGCTAAAGGCTACACGCCGGATACTGTTTTGTACGATGTAGTAACAAACTTTGCCGTCAGCGGCAAACCGTACGAGCCGCACAATTATGATTCTAAAGAGCACGGACCGGTCACGATGCGCCAAGCGCTCGCCGGCTCGCTTAATATTCCGGCGGTAAAAACGCTTTACTTAGCCGGCGTGGAGCAGGTGGTGGAACGGGCGCAAGCAATGGGTTATACCACTTTAACCGACCCCAGCCGCTATGGGCTATCGCTGGTATTGGGCGGCGGTGAAGTAAAGCTTTTGGAACACACGGCCGCTTACGGAGTTTTTGCGCGCGAGGGAGAATTTCATCCGCCAGTAGCGATTTTAAAAATTGAGGACCGTAATGGTAAAATTTTAGAAGAATACCGGGAAGAAAAAAAAGTGGTGATGCCGGCAAAAATTGCCCGCCTGATTAATGATGTTTTATCTGACAATAGCGCCCGCGCTTTTATCTTTGGAGCGCAAAATTGGCTGACGTTAAAAAACCGGCCGGTAGCGGCTAAAACCGGCACCACTAATGCCTACAAAGACGCTTGGGCGCTCGGCTATACTCCTTCGCTAGTAACCGGC
>CAYHIM010000111.1:0-1947 GCA_964356665.1 uncultured Gammaproteobacteria bacterium | reverse complement strand
CTAAAATTCTAACAGCAACAATCATCGGCTTAGACGGAATTCTTGTGGAAGCGGAAGCGGATATTTCCCGCGGCCTGCCGGCTTTTAACATTGTCGGCCTGCCGGACGCGTCAATCAAAGAATCAAAAGAGCGCGCGCGGAGCGCCATCAAAAATTCCGGTTTTGAATTTCCTACAACGCGCATTGCTGTCAATCTGGCGCCGGCGGACATTAAAAAAGAAGGCTCGCTTTATGATTTGCCGATCGCGGTCAGTATTTTAATTGCCAAAGGAATTTTGGCCGAGCCGAAAGAGCCGATTTTATTTTTGGGCGAGCTGGCTTTGGATGGAAAATTGCGGCCAATTTCGGGCGTTATTTCTTGCGCCCTTCTGGCCAAAGAAAAAGGCATCAAAAAAATCATTCTGCCGAAAGAAAATGCCGGCGAAGCGGCTATTGTCGGAGGATTTGATGTTTATGGCGCGGAGTCGCTTTTGCAAATCGTAAAATTTTTAAAAGGCGAAGAACAAATAGAGCCGTGCGTAAGAAATGAAATAAATTTTGGTTTTGACAGTGAAACTTATGATTATGATTTCGCTTTTATCAAAGGGCAATCAGAAGCAAAATACGCCATGGAAGTGGCGGCCGCCGGCGGGCATAACATTTTGCTCTCCGGTCCGCCCGGTTCCGGCAAAACCTTGCTCGCGCAGGCCATGCCGTCAATTTTGCCGAAAATTACTTTTGCCGAGGCCTTAGAAGTTTCTAAGATTTATTCTGTTTCCGGCTTGCTTGGCTCGGGCAAGCCCCTGGTCACTAAACGGCCGTTCCGAGCGCCGCATCATACGGCCTCGGGCATTGCTTTAATCGGTGGCGGCTCTACGCCCAAGCCCGGCGAAATCAGCTTGGCGCACCGCGGCGTGCTTTTCTTAGATGAACTGCCGGAATTTAATCGCAGTGTTTTGGAAAATTTGCGCCAGCCTTTGGAAGACGGGATTGTCACGGTTTCGCGCGCGGCCGGCGTTTCCAAATTTCCGGCGAAATTTATTTTGCTGGCGGCAAAAAATCCTTGCCCTTGCGGATACTTGGGCGACCCAAAGCACGAATGCAAGTGCCTCCCTGGGCAGATAGAAAAATATCAGAGAAAAATTTCCGGCCCCCTTTTGGACAGAATTGATTTGCATATAGAAGTGCCGGCCGTGGATATTTTAAAATTGGAAGAAAAAAATTCCGGCGAATCTTCGGCAATTGTCCGCGCCAGAGTTGAGTCCGCGCGGAAAATGCAGTCAGAAAGATTTAAAGAAGATAAAATTTTTACCAACAGCGAGATGAATAATAATTTGCTTGAAAAATATTGCCCCTTGGATGAGCCGGCAAAATTAAAACTCCGCGAAGTCTGCGAGTATTATAATTTGTCGGCCAGAAGTTATCATCGCCTGATTAAAGTCAGCCGGACAATCGCTGATTTGTCCGGCGTAAAAGACATTACCGCCGGCCACATCAAACAAGCGGCGCAGTTTCGGATACAAAATATGTAATTTGTAATTCGTAAATCGTAAATTGTAAATAAAAAATCCCCGGTTGGGGATTTTAATTATGCTTGTAAAGTTTTTCTCCGGTGATTTTGTATTTGTAACTGCAAGAAAATCCCGTGTAAGCAATGTCAATTGTGAGATATGAGTCAATTCTATTTGAAACAATCGTACCCGCTATAGTAATTAGGTTTTTGTATCCGTCATAACCGTCATCGTAAGAGGCGCTAAGACTGCCCTTAGAATTAATTGTCGCTGTTTTGAATTCTTTATTGGCTAAAACAATCTGCGCTTTTCCATCGCCGATTTTTTGCGCGTTCATATGGAATTTTTTACGGCCGGTTTCTTTACTGCAAGTATTGGACTCCACATCTGCCCAAACTGCGTAAATGCCGTCAAAAGTTACGTCCTTGCCATCGGCCTCCTCAAATCTTTTTTTGCC
>CAYHIM010000110.1:0-2014 GCA_964356665.1 uncultured Gammaproteobacteria bacterium | reverse complement strand
GCCGGCAGGTTAAATTATCCCGCAATACCATCCGTAAAATAATCCGTAGTGAGGTTACGGAATTTAAGTATATCCGTGAAAATCCGCATGAACCAGTCACCGGCCCGGTGCAGGAACTGATCAAAACGTGGTTAAAAGAAGACCAATCCGCGAAGCGAAAATACCGGCGGACAGCGCAACGGATGTATGAGCTGTTAGCGGCGCAGCCGAATGGTTATCAAGGTTGCTACGGCAGTATTGCCCGTTGTGTGCGGATCCTGAAACGCGAATTAAAACAAAACCAGCAGGAAGTATATATTCCTTTATATTATAACCCTGGTGAAGCATATCAATTTGACTGGGGCGATATGTGCGTATATCTGCGGGGTAAACTAACAACGGTTTATGTCGCGGCGATCGAACTATGCCATAGCCGCGCTTTTTACGTCCGGGCGTATCCCTGTCAAAAACAAGAATTAATGTTGGACGCGCACCGGAAAGCGTTTGAGCGGTTTGGCGGTAGTTGCCGGCGCGGGATTTATGATAATCTTAAAAGCGCCGTCAAAGATCTGTTAAAAGGCCATCACCGTAATTTACAGGAAAAGTTTATTCAATTCACGGCGCATTATCTAATTGAACCGAAATTCTGTAACCCGGCCAAAGGCAATGAAAAAGGCCGGGTAGAAAATCTCATCAAATTTATTCGTAATAATTTCTTTGTGCCGATTGCTTCTTTTGCTTCGCTGGCAGAACTCAATGACCGGCTGGCAAGTTTTGCGATTTCCATTTGCCGGCGTAAAATCCATCCGGAAAGTAGCACTTTAACCCGCTATGACGTCTATTTGCAGGAGCAAGAATTATTGACCCCTTTACCACGGTATGGCTTGGCCTGTTGCCGGCCGGCAATGGCAATTGTTACTACTTCCAGTTTGGTTTTCTTTGATAATAACCGGTATTCGGTTCCGGCGGAATATGTGCTGCGGCCGGTTTTTGTGCAAGGTTATGCCGAAGAAGTAGTAATCAGTTATAACGGCGTCGAAATTGCGCGGCATCCGCGTTCGTTTGAAAAGAAACAAGCGCTTTACAATCCCTATCATTATTTACCCGTCCTAGCGCAAAAACCGGCTTCCTGGCGGGACGGCGCGCCCTTTCAAAATTGGCAATTACCGGAAGTATTCCAGCAGTACCGCCGCTTATTAAAAAGTAAATATCCCGACGCTGGGGACCGGTATTTTGCCCGGACATTATTATTATTGCGGGATAAACCATTTAAAGCGGTAACCACGGCCATTCAACAAGCGATGGCGAACGGTATTCTAGCGGATAGTGATGTTTTATCGTTATTACAGCTAACAGATATTCCCGTAGCGGAACTCAACCTGGTAAATATCCGTCAGCATTTAGCGCAATACCGGGCGCAGCAAAAACCCTTAAGTGATTATGATAATATTATCCGGCATACAAACTTTAAAAAGGAGCTCGCCTAATGAGTAACACTTGTCCCGACCGTAGCGTCGGGAATAGCCGCCGCGAAAAAATCATTGGCCAATTAAAGGAATTACGCTTAGGCGCGATGCGCCGGGTGTATGATGAAGTATTAGAACGCTGTTTCAAAGGCAAAAAGGGGCCGGATGAATTCCTGGCGGAATTATTGGAGCAGGAAGTATCCGCCCGGAAATTATCCGCCTTAAACAACCGGATTAAGACGGCCAAGTTTGGCCAGCTGAAAGATTTGGATACCTTCAATTTTAGTGAATCACAAGTCGCAGAAGTATTAATCCGGCATTTATACGCAGGCGAGTTTATGAGAGAACTAAAAAACATTATTTTTATGGGCGGCAGCGGCAGCGGAAAAACGCATTTAGCCAGCAGTATTGGCCTGAACTTAATTCGCCGCGGGTATAAAGTCCGCTTTTGGAATTTAGTGGATTTAGTGAATGAATTAGAACATGAAAAAGCGCAAAATCAGGCGGGAATGCTCCAACGGAAAATGCGCGTATTTTCTTTAATTATTTTAGACGAGTTAGGCTATTTA
>CAYHIM010000109.1:0-2045 GCA_964356665.1 uncultured Gammaproteobacteria bacterium | reverse complement strand
CTGGCGCCAGCCAAAGTCGTAAAGGTGGACATTAATGAAAGCGAACGGATGGCGGTTGCCTCCGTGGCCGTGGATCAATTAAGCCTAGCTATCGGGCGCGGCGGGCAAAACGTGCGGCTCGGGGCGAAACTGACCGGCTGGAGGATTGACATCAAAGAAGCGAAAGGAAGTAAGAAGGAAGAAGTAAGAAGTGAGGAAGAAATCGAGGATGTGAAGGTTGAGGAAAATAGTGAACCCTCCTCCGCCGAAGCGGCGGATACGGAGGGCAAGCAAGAAAACAAAATGGAAGAAGGCAAGACAGTCGCTGATGAAGCTCTGGTAGAAGAGGAAAAGCCGAAGAAAAGAGGGAGGAAAAGTAAGAAGGAAGAAACAAAAAGTGAGAAGGGGGGAGAAGAGGAAAAAACAGAAATTGAGCAGTAATTAAGTAATTATTTTATAAATCCAAAATCCAAATTATTTCAAATTATTTCCAATCAAATCTAAAGTCTAAATTTTAAATATTTTAGATTTTGGCATTGGTTTGCCTGCCCGCCTGCCGCTGCCATAAAAATATTCCGTATTTGAAGAATGCGGCAGCGGGCCGGCGGGGAGTAATTTGGCATTTGAGTTTTTGGAACAATTATTAAATTTATGACCACCTATTTAATTTTCGGCAGCGCGGCAGTCGCCATTTTATACGGGTTTTGGCTCATTAAAAAAATTGTCAGTTTGCCGGCGGGCAATGACCGAATGCAGGCAATTGCGAAAGCGATCCAGGAGGGCGCGAGCGCGTATTTAAACCGCCAATACAAGACAATTGCGCTCGTGGCAGTTATTTTATTTGTTATTATCGGCTTAATGCCGTCGCTTGGCTGGACAACTGCCATTGCCTTTTTAGTCGGGGCAATTTTATCCGGCGCAACCGGCTATATCGGCATGAATGTTTCCGTGCGCGCTAATGTCAGAACAGCGGAAGCGGCCAAAAACGGCATAGCCAAAGCGCTGGCAGTCGCCGTTCAGGGCGGAACTGTTACGGGCATGCTGGTTGCCGGCTTAGCGTTATTGGGCGTAGCCGGCTTTTATTACGCGACCGGCGATATCAAAGCTTTGATCGGTTTGGGGTTTGGCGGTTCGTTAATTTCTATCTTTGCCCGTTTAGGCGGCGGTATTTTTACCAAAGCGGCGGATGTGGGGGCGGATTTAGTCGGCAAAGTGGAAGCCGGCATTCCGGAAGATGATCCAAGAAACCCGGCCGTGATTGCCGATAACGTCGGCGATAACGTCGGCGACTGCGCCGGCATGGCGGCGGATTTGTTTGAAACTTATGTCGTTACTTTAGTCGCTTCCATGCTTTTAGGGCACTTACTTTTTGGCGCCGGCAGCAACGCGGTATTTTATCCCTTAATGCTGGGAGCAGTCTCTATCGTCGCTTCCATCATTGGCACTTTTTTTATCAAACTTGGTTCAAGCGAAAATATTATGAACGCCCTGTATAAAGGATTAGGTGCGGCCGCGGTTTTGGCGCTGATTGGTTTTTATCCTTTAACCATGCGGGTAATGTCAATTTATTCACAGACGCCAGCCATTAATATTTATTGGTCGGCGGTAGTAGGCATTTTGGTAACAGCGGCGATGGTTATTATTACCGAGTATTATACCTCTACCAAATACAGCCCGGTAAAAACAATCGCAGACGCGTCCAAAACCGGGCACGGCACGAACGTTATCGCCGGGCTCGCCGTATCCATGAAATCAACCGCCTGGCCGATTATCGCCATTTCCGCCGCGATTTTAATTTCCTTTTCTTTAGCCGGAATCTACGGCGTGGCCATTGCCGCAGTCGCCATGCTTTCCATGGCCGGCATAATCGTAACGATTGATTCTTACGGGCCGATTACGGACAACGCCGGCGGTATCGCGGAAATGGCCGAATTGCCGGAGGAAGTGCGCGCGGTAACTGACCCGCTGGATGCCGTTGGCAATACGACTAAAGCCGTGACCAAAGGTTACGCGATTGCTTCCGCCGCCTTAGCCGCGTTAGTTTTATTTGCTGATTTTACCCATTC
>CAYHIM010000108.1:0-2051 GCA_964356665.1 uncultured Gammaproteobacteria bacterium | reverse complement strand
AATTCAGGTTATATAGTCTTGAGATTTCAGAACAACGATGTGCAAAATAATATTGAGGGCGTGCTGGAAAAAATTAGACTGACTATTTATCATTAGTTCGACCTCACCTGTCCCTTCGGGGCATCCTCTCCTTGCTAGGAGAGGAGGGGGAACAAAAATCCAAATTCGTTGTGAGCTATGTTGAATCCATGCAAAATTATAATCTAAAATTCAAAATAAAGACGCGAGATAAGAAAAAGTATGTTCTTGCGGAAAATAAAGACTATGACATTTTGTTTTCTATTTATCAATTAGAATCTTATAAATTATCAAAAATTGATAAACAGTTAGCCCGGTTAATTAGAAGTCAGTTAGAAAAGAACTGGAGAACGCCGTTATTAAAATTTACTCAAAAGTTATTAAATAAATACGAATGAAGAAACTTATTTTAGCTAATTGGAAACTCAATCCCGCAACTTTAAAAGAAGCGCAAAAGTTGGCAAGGTCGATAAGCATCAAGTCGAAAAATAAAGCGGTGCTTTGTCCGCCCACCATCTATTTATCGCAAATTGATTATCCAAATTTGGGCGCGCAGGATTGTTTTTGGGAAAGTAAAGGGGCTTTTACCGGACAGACCTCGCCTTTAATGCTAAAATCGATGAAGGTAAAATATAGTATTATCGGTCATAGCGAAAGGCGGGCAGTAGGGGATACGGATGAAATGATAAATTTAAAATTGAAAACACTGGTTAATCACGGATTAACACCGATACTTTGTGTGGGTTTTGGCACCACTGTTGAGCAGGATGATTTGGAAGTGGCGGATGTTTTGCGTGCGCAACTGGAAATCGATTTGAAAGACGTTGATGCATCGCAAATCATCGCCGCATACGAACCGGTCTGGGCCATTGGCACCGGCCACAATGCGACTCCCGAACATGCGGAAAAAATTGCGATTTTCGTTAAGACTAAATTCGGGGTAAAAAAAGTTTTGTACGGCGGGAGCGTGAATCCTGCCAATGCAAAAGGTTTTTTGGACCTGCCCAACATTGATGGTCTTTTAGTCGGCGGCGCGAGTTTGATTGCAAATCATTTTAATCAAATAATCAATCTTTAGCAGTAAGCATACAGCAGTAAGCATTAAGCTTATTGCTTATAGCTTACAGCTTATTGCTAACATGATCTATATCGCTTCTGATCACGCCGGATTTGAACTCAAAAATCAGTTAATCAATCATCTGCGCTCACAAGGTTTGGAAGTAGAGGATTGCGGACCATCATCGTATAATAAAGACGATGACTATCCGGATCTTGTCTATCCGTGCGCGCAGAAGGTCGCGGCCGATGCATCCCATCGTGGCGTTGTGGTAGGCTTTAGCGGGCAGGGTGAAGCGCTTGTGGCCAATAAAGTTAAAGGTATTCGTACGACAGTTTACTACGGCGGGAATTTGGAAATTATCAAACTCGGCCGCAAGCATAACAACGCCAACGTTCTATCATTGGGCGCCGGATTTTTATCTTTAAATGAAGCCAAGCAGGCCGTGGATTTATGGCTGTCTACCGGATTTGAAGGCGGCCGGCATCAGCGCCGTATTGATAAAATATCAAAATTGGAGAATAGTTTGTAGTAATTGTGAGTAGGTTGTAGTATGGAAATAAAACTATGCCTATTATTGTTCCCGCAATTTTGGAAAAAAGCAAAGAAGCGTTTCAAAACGCAGTTTCCCGCGTGGTGAAATTGCCCGGTTTGGAAAGAATCCAGGTGGATTTTGGCGATGGTGAGTTTATTAAAGGCCGTCTGTTGGATGCGTCAGACATCGATACTTTAAATCCTGCCTTTACTTGGGAAGCACATTTGATGGTTAAAGAGCCGAAAGATTTTTTGGATTACCAGATTTGCGGGTTTAAAACTATAATTGTGCATTTTGAGGCGTTTAAATCTGCTGATGATCTTCGGCGAACTTTGGGAGAAATCAAAAGCATGGGTTTTAAAACCGGCGTGGCCATAAACCCTACTACGCTTGTTGATGTTTTAAAAGATAGCTTAAAAAAAGCTAAAAAAATAGCTGAAA
>CAYHIM010000107.1:0-2068 GCA_964356665.1 uncultured Gammaproteobacteria bacterium | reverse complement strand
TGCCGTTTTCATTGACAGAGACGACATCCAGCGCGTTGATAAATACCAGCGGCACACCGCCATAGCGGGTAATGTCGCTTGCGGTCATGGCGATAATATCGTAAGCCGCTTGGGCGTGGGTTTTGGCGGCATCGATGAGTATGCCTTTGGTGCCAATACCGTCGGTTGATGCTTCTATAAAATATCCGTCAGGTAAATTTTTTAAAGTAAACGGCCTTGGTCCCCTGAATTGCCCACCGGATAAATCGTGGACTTCAACAAACGGAGAATTATGGTAACTTCCTTTACAGACAAAGGCGGCGAATTTACTGAATAAAGCTTCTTCTTCCACGTTCACGCCGTCTTGCGAGTAGGCTTTTTTTTGGGATGCAAAACTCATTTATTTAGATTCCAGATATTTCTTAAAGCCAAATTCTTCCAACTTTTTTGCTTTTTCGTTTACGCTTTGCGCCATTGTTCCTTTGTAGCGTGCCAATTTATTGGCCAATGATTCATCAGCCGTTGCCAAAATTTCTACTGCAAGCAGGCCGGCGTTTTTTGCGCCGTCTATTGCCATAGTCGCTACCGGGATTCCGGGCGGCATTTGTAAAGTGGAAACAAACGAATCTATTCCATCTAATTTTGAATGAATCGGCACGCCGATTATCGGCAGAGTCGTGCCCGCGGCTATTACGCCGGCTAAATGCGCGGCGCCGCCGGCACCGGCGATGATTACTTTAAGGCCTCTGTCAATCGCTGTTTTTGCGTAAGTCTGCGTTCTGTCAGGCGTGCGATGCGCGGAGAGTACTGTGATTTCGTATTTTACATCGAACTCTTCCAAAACTTTGGCCGCTTCCTGCATCACGGAAAGGTCGCTGTCGCTACCCATTAGGATGCCGACTAGTTTAGTCATATAGATATTATTATTCACCTCTCCCTTAATCCCTTCCTACTCTTGGGGAGGGGAGGGAGGGGATGTTTAACTTTTTAATTATCTTCTTTAATTCTAGCATATTATGAATTAAAAAATCAGGCTTGTGTTTTTTTAATCTTGCAGCAGTGTTGTATCCGCCGGTGATGGCAACGGTGCGATAACCTTGCGCTTTGCCGATCTCAATTTCCTCTTCCGTGTCACCTACAGAAATAATTTCATGAGGCCTTAATTTATTGGCTTTGATATAGTCTCGCAGCTTTTGTTCTTTACCCCGATTGTGCATATGAGAAATATCATGGTCCTCACGGGCCAAAACCATTGCAAAGTATTTTTCAATGTTTAATCTTGCCAGTTGCCTGATAATGTAACTTTTTACATGATTGCTGTAAATAATAGACTGAATATTTTTGGTTTTTAAAAATTTTAATGAAGCGCGCACGCCGCCACGGGTCCGGCACCGGCTGACCCGAGCCTCGTAGTAATGATTGAAGGTTTTGTTAATTTCCTGGTGATGTAGCCGGAAATCTTTTTTGCTTAAGCCAAGGGATGTCAGATAGTTAATAATGGGAACTGTAAAATGCCTTTGCATGACAGCCCGGCTGATTTTCCCGATGCTAAATTCTTTCAACGCATGGCGATCAGCAGCCGCGGCGAGTTTTGTATCCGCCAAGAGGGTGCCGTTCCAGTCAAAAGCACCGAGTTTGATCATACTACGAAATTAATTAGGCTCTAGCGCCTCCGTTCGCCGGTGGTGTAGCCGCCGGCACCGCACCCTCCTGTGACAACCCCCTCACCGCATCGGTCATGGGGGTAAACGATGGGAGAGGTGCGTCGGGCAACAACGTGCGCTTTACCTCCGAGGCCGCCCAGAGGACGGCCAAGGAGTCGGTTCCAGTCGCTGCGAGCCACGCCTTCATTAGCGTGGCTGCAGCGGAGTGCAATTGGCTCGCCTGACGGGCCGTGTCAGAAGCGAGCAGTCCTTTCCACGGCGGGGCGCCTTCAGGCTCCCCGCCATCTTTATTTTATAATTCGTACCTTTACAGGGATTTCAAGCCAATCTCTTTCCTATAGTGCATACCTTCAAAGTGTATCAGCTTGACGGCCTCATAAGCTTTATCAAGCGTGCCTTTTAAAGTATCATCAATCGCCGTAACT
>CAYHIM010000106.1:0-2085 GCA_964356665.1 uncultured Gammaproteobacteria bacterium | reverse complement strand
ACTCATTGCCATCTTAATTTCGGCGCTTTTAAAGACGACAGCGACGCGGTAATCCGCCGCGCTTTAGACGCGCATACGGAAATGATTATTGTCGGGGCGGAATATAAAAGCTCTAAGCGGGCGGTAGAGATTGCTCTGCGTTACGACCGCGGTGTGTACGCGGCGGTTGGTTTGCACCCGGTGCATTTACAGCAGACGGAGTTTGAGGAAGAGGGGACAAAAGTAATAACTAAAGCCGAAAGTTTTAACCGCGGTCTTTATGAACAATTAGCCGCCTCTGCCAAAGTAGTGGCGATAGGCGAAATCGGCTTAGACTATTATTATTTACCCCGTGAAATGCCGCCCCAGCGGCATCCCGCAGTACCGCGGGATATTTCACAGGGTGAACCTGAAAAAACGGCGGAAGAAAATAAAAAATTACAGCAGGAGACTTTATTAGCGCAGCTTAATTTAGCTTACGACTTGGCTAAACCGGTAATTATTCATTGCCGCGAAGCGCACGAAGATTTATTGCCGCTATTAGAAAATTTTTGCCGTCGCCATCGGCTAGCGAATAAGAAACCACGCGGCGTTTTGCATTGTTTTTCCGGCGATTGGCGCTTGGCTTGGCAATATTTTTCTTTAGGATGGTTAATTTCCTTTACCGGTTTGATTACTTTTAACAACTCTTGGGACGAACTGCTGCGCAAAGTGCCCTTAGATAAAATAATGATTGAAACCGACAGTCCGTTTATGTCGCCCGTGCCTTTCCGGGGGCAGAGGAATGAACCGGCGCGCGTGGCAGAAGTGGCAAAAAAAATTGCCGCATTAAAGAATGTTAAATTAGAGACCGTGGCGCAGGCAACAAGTGAAAACGCCCGCAAATTGTTTAAAATAAAATAGGGCGCTAGGACGACTTTTATTTTTAGCGCGCCATATAATTATCCACTTGTCAATTGACCCGATCTTATTTTTACTCTATAATTTTAAGCGAAAGTAGTGTGGAAAAATTGCGTTACCCGCACCGCAACCGGGTATTTTGTTTTTCACCAGAAAATTAGCATGGAAAACAATAACAAAGAGCCAGACAAGAAAGTTGAAGCGCCGTGGTGGCAGCCGGCGTTATTAATGTTTTCCCGGCTTTCCGGCTGGATAATCGGTCCGATAATTTTAGCGATATTTTTAGGCAAATGGCTGGACAAGAAATATGATACCGAACCTTGGCTGTTTTTAGTTTCTATCGGCGTCGCCTTTGTTATTTCTATAGTTGGTCTGGTGAAAGATGCGATGAAAGAAATGGAAAAGCTGAATAAGAAATAAATTAAAAAATTAAAAATTAGAAAAGATGGAAGAAGGACGAAACAATTTTATAAATACGGAAAATAATATTGAAACTCAAAATTTAACTGCCGAAATAAAGCACGAACAGACTCTTTTTGCTGAACCGCTTTACTATCTGGGAGATTTTGCCGTTACTAATTCACTGCTGGTGAGCTGGGCGGTAGTATTAATTATTATTATTTTTTCCCTTTCCTTGCGCCTGTTGGCGAAAAAAATCCCCGGGAAAATACAAGGGGCGGCGGAGATGACGATAGAATGGTTTTTAACTACCTTTGATTCAATTACCGGCAGCCGCAAACAATCATTGCAATTTTTTCCGCTGATTTTTGCTTTTTTTATTTTTATTTTATTAAACAATTGGTTTGGCCTTCTGCCGGGAGTAGGCACGATTGGCCAGGTAGTGGAGTACAAAGGCGAGGAAATATTAGTGCCATATCTGCGCGGCGGCACGGCGGATTTAAATACGACTTTAGCTTTAGCTTTGATCGCGGTTATTGCTTCGCACCTGTTCGGAATTTTTAAAGTAGGGCTGTGGACGCATTTTAATAAATTTATCAACCTCAAGGCATTGCTAGCTATTCCTCCGAACATAATAAAAGAGCCGACGATCATTTTTGTTAATCCCATTAAGATGTTCGTCGGTTTGGTAGAAATTGTGGGCGAGCTGGCAAAAATCGCTTCCCTGTCCTTTCGTTTATTCGGCAATATTTTCGCGGGCGAAGTCCTGCTCGCTTCTTTAGCCGCTTTGGTCGCCTGGGTGGTGCC
>CAYHIM010000105.1:0-2128 GCA_964356665.1 uncultured Gammaproteobacteria bacterium | reverse complement strand
GGCCGGGAAAACTTTACGGCGCCGAGCAATCCGGCAAACTTTATTTTAAACTCGCTGACATCAACAATCTGGTGCTTATCAAACTCGCCCAAGACGCGGCTATCAGTTTATTGAACGATGATGCAGAATTAAAAAAATACCCTTATTTAAGGGAATATTTAAAAGAAAAATTATCAAACATACATTTGGAATAATTATTTTCTCTTTACGCATTAATTATACTTATTGATGCGGCCGTTTAATAAACTATAATCCTATAATTTGAAAAAATCTTTTAAATCTTTATCGAAATTTATTTCCTCCACAACCATATATCGCACCATTTTTCCTAAATGATACTGGTTCAAAAACCACGAAAACGCTTTAGGAACCGCGTAAGGCGTGACCCAGACGCTTTGTTGTAATTTGCAAAAACCCAACTCTTTTAGTTTTCTTCTCAAAAAATTGCGATATATTCTCTTATCTTCCGGCACGTCAAAGATCAAAACACGCCACTTCTTATCCCATTTGGGCTTTTTCCCAAATTTAACAGCCCACAACTCAATAAAGTTCAAACCTTTAGTGGTTAATTTCCAAAAATGCTTTCCTTGTTTGTCGGAATGTTTAATTATATAACCCTGTTTCTGCAAATGCTGATATTGCCAATTCATCGAAGCGTCAATATTCTTTCTATGCGGGCTGACCATATTACCCGCCGTTTCCATTGCCATCCACATATTAAATAATAAAATGTTTGTTTTCTTTTTAAGAAACGCAAAACGAGAATTTTTGTCTTTTTTCATAATTATACTTTATTGAACGGCCGTTTAATAATCTATAATAGTGTTTATTATAGCGTGATTCAACCGCGGGCGAAAGTGATGGCTTGTATATTTTCCGCGCCAACGGAGCGGAGAACAAAGGCGATTTCTTTGATTGTTGAACCGGTGGTAAAAACATCGTCAACTAAAATAATATTTTTCGGCGGAGATTTTAAAATCTTAAAAGCCCCGCTTAGATTGGCAAACCGCTCTTCCATTTTTATATCAGCCTGATTTTTGGTCAGGCTTTTTTTGGCAATAATTTTATCATCAACCGGCAGGTCTAAAATTTTACTGATAATTTTGGCGATTTCTTTTGCCTGATTAAATCCGCGCTCCCGCTCTTTGTACCAATGGAGCGGCACCGGAACTAAAACAGAGTCCGGCTTGATTTCCAAAAGCATTTTATATTTATAAATAAATTTTCTATAGAGCGGCTCCAAATCTTTAACAATATCCTGCAAATATCGGTATTTAAAATTTTTTATTATTTTTTGCGCCAATTGGTCGCTGTATAGAAATAATGAAAAAACTTTTTGCGCGCCGATCGCCCCGCGGCATTTATCGCAAACTCCAAACAGCGCCGCTGGCGTTTCACAAAACGGACAAAATCTCGCGTTAATAAAAAACAAGCTGTCAGAGCAGCTCTCGCACAGCCACGCCCCTTCCGCGCGGCAATTCAAACAATTTTTCGGAAAGAAATAATCCTTCAATTCTTGGCCGAGCCTCCTTAATCGTTCTATTATAGTATGCTTTGTCACATGTAAAAATTCCTCCAATGCTACTTTTTCTTTTCTCCCTCCCCCTCCAACTCCCCCTCGGGCAGGGGGAGAAGACGGTTACTGCCAGCTTGAACCGTCTACTTTCCAGTTACCATTCTCTTTAACAAGAGAAATTCTGATACTTTGATATTTTATCGTGTAATTGGCCTGTGTGCCGGTAGATTCTTTGCGCTGGGTTTTTACCAGAACAACCGCCCGGCCGCTTGTTTCGTCTAACGATTCAACCTCCGGCGCGCTGATAACCGTAGTCGTTACCCCTTCATAATCGGCCGCCGGCTGATAGGACGCCCGATATTGGCTAAGCAGGCTTGACAGCGAGTTTTTATATTTCGCGGAAGCCAAAAGTGTGGCTGTTTCCAAATTAGCATAATTGCTTTGGTTAGAATAACTGCCATAAACTTCCGCGAAATTTTTTGCCACAACCGCAATGCTGGACTTTGCTTTTTCTGTCGTAGTGGCTTCTGCCGCAACCGTAGTAGTTGTCTCTACCAAAGCGGCGCCCGGGACGGTTTTTTCTGTTGTTGTTTTTGATTTTGGCGCCGGCAA
>CAYHIM010000104.1:0-2184 GCA_964356665.1 uncultured Gammaproteobacteria bacterium | reverse complement strand
TTTTTTAATGTTTTTTTTCACCAGTTCCAAGCTTTGCGGCTGGAAGCCGATTTGCTCCAAACTCAATACCTGCGGTTTTTCTTCCAAGAGGCGCATGACTATTTTTTCGCCGTAAAGAGTAGGCAGAATGGAGACGCGGAAGGAAATTTTATTGCCTTTTTGGATGATTTTAAAGCGGCCGTCCTGGGGCAGGCGATGTTCATCCACCTTGAGATTAGCGAGTACCTTAATGCGCGCCGCCAGCGCCGCCTGCGCTGTTTTTGGTAAAGTCATTACGTTAGTTAAAATGCCGTCAATGCGGTAGCGGATGCTGGTTTCTTTTTCCGCCGGCTCAATATGGATGTCGGAAGCGTTTTCGTAGAATGCCTGCTCTAACAAAGTATCAATAATTTTGATAATGGGCAGTTCGGAAGCCGCCTCGCTCGTTTTTTTTCTTTTGCCCTCTTTTTCTTCCGAACCTTCCTCAATCACCTTTAGTTCGCTTTTAATGTCTTTTCGGTATTGCTTCAAAGTATCCTCAATGCTTTCCGGCGTGGCTAAATAAACTTCCGGCTCTAAGCCAGTTTTTTTGCGGATAAATTCCAAGATTTCCAAATTAGTCGGGTCCGGCATCGCCACCTTTATTTTTTTATCGTCTTGGTCAAAAGCGATTATTTTATGCTCCTGCGCCGTTGTTTCCGGCAGCAGCGTCAAAATGTCCTGGCGGATGATTTGTTTTTTTAAATTAACAAAGGGGATTTTAAAATAGTCAGCCGCGCCCTCGTAAAGCGTCTGCTCCGACACGATTTTATTGTCAAGCACGTATTTTTCCAAAGTTTCTTTTTCCGCGGTTGCTTTTTTTAGTATCTCGGCCAAAGCGTTTTCGTCGGCAATAACTTTTCGGGCTAATAAAATTTTAGCCAGCTGCTCGTTAGTAAACATGGAAAATAGGGAATAGTAATTAGTAACTAGTAATTAGTAACTAGTAATTTATGGTTGAGTTAATTATAACATAAAATCAGTAAAACACATAATATGCAACACATAACATTTGACAAACGGTTGTTAGAATGAGAAATTAAAGAAGACGCCTAACGCACAATCCATAACGCATAACACTTAGCACCCGTCGTTCAACGGATAGAACGCAGGCCTCCGGAGCCTGAAATACAGGTTCAATTCCTGTCGGGTGCACCAGAAAATACTTTCCCGATTTTTGGGGGGAAGTTGCCTCGCCGCTTCGCGGCTCGGATTACCGCCCGAGCTACTCACAGTCGTGAGTAACCTTTAACAAAAATATAGCTCATAACCTACCTATCATAACCCCTGATTGAATTCATTCCAGCCAAGGGAATTTTTTAGACAGAAAAATTTGCCAAAAATATTGCTAAGTGATAATTTTGAAGTACTAAGATTTGTTCTCTGTAAAATTCTAAAGATTCAGGGAGGCAGTGAAAAAAATGGGCGAATACGCACAAGCAGGAGTGGATTATCAGAAATTAGAACCTTTCAAGAGAGTAATGATGGCAGCCGGACAAAAAACATTAACCTTCCCAAACCGAAGGGGAGTGTTTGTAAATTCTGATGTAATGCATGCTCACGGCGCTGTATTTGAGTATCAGGGGTTGAGGCATCATATTTGGTGCAAAACCCAAGAGGGGCTTGGTAATCTTAATTGGATTGCCGAGTGGATGTACGCTTTTGGCGACGGTAGAAGCCATTACGACATTATCGCGCGGGCCGCAGCCTTGTTAATTGCCATTGATGTTATTTCCCAAGGGGCAATGCCGGTTATTTGGACGGATGAAGTAGCCGCTGGCGATAGCGATTGGTTTCAGGACGAGCAGCGAAGCCAAGATTACGCTAACGGCTGTTTCGCAATTTGCCAGGAACTTGGTATGGCTCTGCCGGCAGGCGAATCGCCCGCTCTGAAGTATCTGGTTAACGCGAGAGAGCCGGTAAAGAGCGCGCCAACCTTAAGCGGTTCAATTACGGGCATTATAGTTCCAGTCAGCCGTTTAGTAACCGGGCGAAGATTGCAGGCAGGCGACTCTATTTTGGGGGTGCCTTCCTCCGGTCTTCATAGCAATGGAGTGTCTTTGGTAATCAACCGGGCGCTTTCCTTACCAGACCAATTTTTGACTAAACTTCCGAACGGCAACACTTTGGGCGAAGAATGTTTAATCCCGGTTAGGTCGTATGTCG
>CAYHIM010000103.1:0-2265 GCA_964356665.1 uncultured Gammaproteobacteria bacterium | reverse complement strand
CAGATAGCGTCTGCCGATTAAGTCAATTTCCAGATAGTATATTTTTTGTTCGGTAACGGTTAACTGCTGGGCGTAACGCAAATCCGACGCTAATTGCCTGCTTTCCGCTTTCAGTTTAATGCTCGGCTCATAATGGCGCAAAGTAGGGATAGCGATCGCGGACATAATGACAATAATGCCAATGACGGCGAGAAGCTGGAGAAGAGAGAAACCGATTTGGCTATTGAAAATTTTATCATTCATTGAAAATGGAAAATTACCTGCCCGCAATGCAAAGCTATAGCTTTGGCAGGCGGGGAAATTGAAAATTTAGATGGCATTCGTGAGCGAGTACATCGGCATTATGATGGCTACGGCCATCAAGCCGATTACTGCCGCCAGCACCAAAATAATCACCGGTTCAATAATCGTCGGCAAAGAATTCATTATTTCTTCCACCTCTTCTTCGTAAAAACCGGCGATTTCTTCCAAGATTTTATCTAACTCCCCGGTTTCTTCGCCGACCGTTACCATCTGGCGGATGATGTGGTTGTAAAGCTCGGGATAATCGGCCAAGACTTGGTTAATCAGCACGCCTTTTTTTATCTTTTCCGCCGCCCGCAGCAAAGAATTTTTATAGTGGATATTATTGACCGTAGTGGCGGAAATTTTAAAGCTCTCCACTATTTTAATGTCGGTTTTCAGCAAAGAGCTCATGGTGCGGGCAAAACGGGCCAAATTTATTTTTTTTACAATTGGTCCGAGAATCGGCAGCTTTAAAAAAAGCCAATGCCACCCGCTTTTAACCGCCGGCAAGCTTGATAGTTTGATAATAATAATCAAAGCAATCAACGTGACAATCGTTGCCATCAAGCCGTTATTGACGATGGCGTCGCTCGCGGCAATCAATATTTTAGTCATCAGCGGCAGTTCAATATTAGCGTCTTTGAAAATGCTGATGAATTTTGGCACGACAAAAATCATCACTCCGGCGCCAATCACCGTCATCGCGAATAAAATAACCAGCGGGTACATCAAAGCGCCGCGGATTTTAGAGGCAAGCTCGTGGTTTCTTTTCAGTTGCAGATAAAGACTTTTCAGCACCTCTTCCAAGGTGCCGCTCGCTTCGCCCGCCGCCACCATATTAGCAAATAATTCGTCAAAAACATCGGGATATTTTTTAAGCGCGGCGGCTAAAGCATCTCCTTTATTTACGTCTTGATATAATTGATAAATAACTTTTTGGAAGCGCTTGTTGGTCGTTTGTTTAGCGAGCATCTCTAAAGCTTTAGCGAGCGAAATGCCGGCTTTAATCATGACGCCCAAATGCTGCACAAAAAATAATTTTTCCGTAGCCGAAACGCGCTGGAAACGCATTAGCCAGTCGTTGATGCCCGCAACAGTAACCGGTTCTTGGGCCGTTATTGGTTCGGCGGGCGCTGATTTTAATTGTCCCTCCTTGAGCATAAGTATAAATTTTTAATTTTTAAAAATTAAGATTTAAAATTTATTTAAAACTTATAAAATTAAAAATTTAAAAATTATTCTTTAGATACTCTTAATACTTCTTCAATCGTCGTAATGCCGTTTTTCGCTTTAATAAAGCCGTCTTCAATTATTTTCAGCATGGCTTGCTGTTCGGCGGCGGCGCGCAGTTCCGTTTCCGGAGCGCCTTTAGTGATTAATTTAACAAGCTCCGGCGTTATGGCGAGCGTTTCATAAATTCCGGTGCGGCCTTTATAGCCGGTATTGCCGCATTCGTTGCACCCTTTGCCTTTATAAAAAAGCAATTTTTCAAAATTTTTTTCCGATTCCGCCACTATTTTTTCCGCTTGCAGCATAGCCATTATTTTTTCTAAATCAACCTGTTTTTTCAGCTGCTCAATTTCATCTTTATCCAGATAATAACTTTGAATGCAATCGCGGCAAATCTTACGCACCAGCCGTTGGGCAATAATTAAGTTAGTGGTGGAGGCAACCAAGAAACTGGGCACGTTCATTTCTAAGAGGCGAGGCAAAGTGGTGATGGCGTCGTTGGTATGCAGAGTGGAAAGCACTAAATGTCCGGTTAAAGCGGCGTGGATAGAAATTTCCGCGGTTTCATTGTCGCGGATTTCGCCGACCATAATGATATTGGGGTCTTGGCGCAAGAGCGCCCGCAAGCCGCCCGCAAAGGTGTAGCCGATTTTGGGATTAACTTGGCTTTGGTTAACGTGCGGGATGCTGTATTCAATCGGGTATTCAATGGTTGAAATATTAACTTTTGGCGTATTTAGTATATTCAAA
>CAYHIM010000102.1:0-2279 GCA_964356665.1 uncultured Gammaproteobacteria bacterium | reverse complement strand
CGCTTTGATTTGCCCCGCTTTGCGGGCGAGTCACCGCCACAAAATGCAATTTCTAATCTTTTAAGCTATAAATATATTCATTAACTTCTCGTTCTTGACCGCGCAAGGTTTTGAAAGCAAAATTATACAAAACTTGTCGTCCGGCTAATTTACCAAACATTATGATTCGGTAAGCCACTTCGCCTGCGGCGACAGCGGCCGTATCGCCGAGCGCACCTGCCACCGCGCCGGGAACCGATGGCAAGACCCCTGCCGCCATAGAAAATCCTCTCTGTATCTGCGCGATAATATGTTGCTCAATCGTTACCGCAATATCTGCCCCAATTTCAAGAAGGGCATTCTTTTTGAAAGAATCATCTTTATTTATTTCATTGAGCCGTTTCATTTCTTCAAAAAAATCGTGCCAAAAATGCGATGACTGAACAGCTCCGCCTTTATAGCGATCCATAAAAAGAAATGGCGTAAAACTGAGTTTTATCTTCATGTATCTTTGCCACAAAACCAATCCAACAAATCCACCTATAAAAATAATGGGTGAAAAAATAACTATTACACCAACATTTTTGGCAAAATCGGAAAGTGCAAAAATATAAAACCAAGACGGCAAAAGAATTAAGGCTGCTAAAATAACCCAAAGATAATATCTGTAAAAAAGTTTAAATTGTAAATATGACCATCCCCAATAAAACTTCTTCGCTATTTTCCAGCTTTCTTCCGGCGTCAAATTTTTTCCGTCAAAATACGAATCAAGCCAGACAACTTGCTCAATTTTTACAAGTGTCATTAAAATAATGGTTACAATAATTACCACAATCAAAGATATTGTTCCGTAAAGAAAAATAGGGATACCAATAAAATTTGATTTATCAATGAAAAATTTATCGAAAATTCCTAAATTAAAAAGGCGACCAAAAAGAGAGATTACAAAAATAGCGGCCAACCCAAAAGCTGACGCTTTCAAAACTTTTTTAGCGAGCATGCCGCTTCGCTTATGCAATTGAACCCCAATATTTTGAAAAATTTCTGCCCAAGATGGGCCAATTTTTTGTTGTTCCATGGTCATCTATTCTCAAATGGAAGCTGTTGATAACCGAATTTGTAAATTTAGCCAAATTATGTTTGAATAATATAAAGGTCTTAACCTTATTAAATTTTACACTTTTAAATCATTAAAGACAAATTTTATGAGTCAAAAAATACATGCTAATTGGAATCTTGCCGCAACGCATTATTTAACTGCCGCATTTGCGACAACTATTTTTAAAGCGATTCTCGGCGGCATTTTTATCGCTGTCCTCTTAAAGGGAGCACTAATAACATCGGCATTATCTATCATTGTTTCGTTTGTAGCTGCTATTGTAACTGTTTGGTTGGGGGTTTGGGTATCTGCAAAATGGATGAATAAAAAATACATAATTAGCGACAAAAACAAAGTGGTAAATTTTTCAGTAATATATTCCGTGATAATGTTTGTATTATATTCGTTTATTTTATTGCCTTTTAAAGAAAATATAATTGTTAAACTGCTCAGATTATTTACCATTGCCGAAGTGCATACATTTCAAGGAACTGATTTTATTATCCAAGTTGTCCAATCCATATTAGTGGTTGCTCTATTTTTAATTTTCAGCAAAAAATATCTCAAGAACACACAACAGCCATTGCAATAATTTTTTGTAACTCAAACAAAAAAAGGATAGCCGCAAGGTAACCCTTTTTTATTATTTTGTCTTTTTTATGCGGTGACTCGCCCGCAAAGCGGGGCAAATCAAAGCGAGGGCGGCGCGGGAATTCCTCCCCCCAACCCCCTCCTTCCCGCGCCGCCCGAGCGTCGGGAAAGGTTTTGCGCCGCCCCACAACTGCGGGGCGGCGCTGTTCATCTTCAGGAATTTTTGATAAAATAGGTTCGAGCGCAGTTGTAAATTCGCTCATAAATAAAAAATGACCACGAAGGGGGTTGTTTTTTATTTATGATTGATGAGTTAGGAAATCGAATGACTCTTTTCTTTTTGGGAAAAAACTGATAAAATAAGCCTGGAAAATGCCACCTTAGCTTAGCCTGCCCCGTTAAATCTTTTGCCAGCGTAGCTCAGTTGGTAGAGCAGGCGCTTTCCCGCTTCGCTCGCCTCGCTTTGCAAGTCGAAGCGGGCGGGATAAACTGCAGCGTCAGGTCGCCCCGCTATAGCGGGGCCGCTGGTCCCATCGGAGCCGGAGTAGCTCAGTGGTAGAGCAAGCGCTTCGTAAGCGTTAGGTCGCGAGTTCAACTCTCGCCTCCGGCT
>CAYHIM010000101.1:0-2290 GCA_964356665.1 uncultured Gammaproteobacteria bacterium | reverse complement strand
CGGGCTGGTGGCTGGGGTCTCTAGTGTTCTGGCCGCGCCCGTAGGAGTGCCCGAGATTTTACCCCGCAGCACCTGGGAAACTCCGGCCTTGGCTAAACTGACCACTTGGAAACCCCAAAGAGGTGGCTTAAGCGCCGCGGCCGTAACCGGTAGTGACAAAGCTGACTTCGGCGTGGTCGCCAGTCCCGGCGGCGAAGTTCAAAAGATTTACGATTATGCGCCCATTGAGCGCGTAATTATCCATGATACCGGTTGCGATATTGCGAATCCAACTTGCAACAATAATCAAAATCCCGTAGCCACGATCCAAGGAATTTATCGTTATCACGCCGTGACGCGCGGCTGGGGAGATATTGGTTACAATTATATTATCGATCAGCAGGGCCGGATTTATGAAGGTCGTTTTGGCGGTAACGGGGTACGCGCGGCGCATGTTTATGTTGATCGAACAAAAGATAATTTTAATTTTGGCACAATCGGGATTACGGTGCTGGGCAATTATAATAAAATTCAACCGCCCGAAGCGGTCTATCAAAGCTTGAATCGGTTGATCGGCTGGCTGGCGCTAGCCAATAATCTGGAAGCGCAAGGTACGCGTTCTTCCAGCATTTGGAATTTACTGACCAGCGAATTTAGCAGTTTATACAGCGGACCGATCGTTGTGGGGCACAAGGATGTGGAAAAGGGCAATCCGGATCCGGCCACTTTTGACTTTAGCAGAATTCGTCGGGAAGCCGCTGCTTTTGAGGCCAAGTACAAAGATTATGTTTACCAGGTTGACTCTTTGCCAAAAATTTACAAAATTTTCAGCGGAACGCGCCAAATTTATAATGATTTACCAACCTATGTCAGCCTGGGCGGCACTTATCAAAAATTAGTCGTAATTTCTCAAGCGCAAGCGGATCTGTTTTCAGAAAGCCGATTTTTAAAATATTCCGACGGTTCGCTGTTGCAAAGTAAAGATGATCCGATAGTCTATCTTATCCAGGACGGTAAAAAACGAAATTTGAATGTTATCGCCAAACAATTCACATCGTTGGGTTTTGATTTTGCCAGAGTGCGGGTGGTTCAGGAGGCTGATTTGGCCAATTATCCGGAATCGGACATGATCAAATACGGACCCGATAAACAGCTTCTAAGCGATGGTCAGCGAGTTTTCTTGATTCAAGGCGGCAAAAAGCGCTGGATTCCTTCGGGAACCTTATTTGCGGCGCTGGGTTATAATTGGTCTCGCGTTAAATCAGCGCCGGCAGACTTAAAAAATTATTTGGATGATTCAGTTTTGGCGTATCCAGAGGGCACTCTGCTGCAGGGCGTCGGCGGCGAAGCAGTCTATTTAGTTAGCGGTGGAAAACTGGCAAAATTTATTAGCGCAGAAATATTTTTAAATTTAAAATATAGCTGGTCAAAAATTAAAAAAATTCCAACCGAAGAATTAGCTTATTATCCGATGGGGGATTTTGTAAAATACAAAGAAGGAATGCTCATTCGCCCTAAAGATGAAAATAATGTTTATCTGATTTCCGGCGGCCAAGCTAAGCTTGGCCAAAGCCCCGCTGAGCGGGGCGGGCAGCCGCAAGTTATTGATGGCGCGACTTTCAAAAAGAAAAAATATAAATGGGCTAATGTTCTAGTCATTTCGGCGCAGGATTTTCATGTTTTATATAGAGGAGAAATATTAGCGCCAGTGGTACCGCCTGTTAGCCTATCTCCGTCTTTAAGCCCTTCGCCATCATCCACGTTAGTTAATCCAACGTCTTCGCCGACACTGTCAGTCACGCCATCGGCTACGCCAACTTCTGCTGTCGAGCCCAAAATCCGAGTCGCTATTTTTGAAGTTTTGACTCCGACCGTTACCCTAACTGCTAATGTGGCGTTTAATATTTTAGATAAGGCTGGTCAAATTATTACTGCCAAAAATGCTAATGAAAATTATGTTTATACGATTGGCACAAAAACCACAGCCTTTGTTAAAATTATGCCGCAGTCAGCTGACGGCATAGTGCAAATAGTTTCTTATGAAGATCACCCATCATGGAAACCCACTTTAAATTACAATCAATTTCATGGTACAGTAGAAATTGCTTATTCAGCAAAATCTAGTAAAATTTGGGCAGTCAACGAGTTGAATTTGGAGGATTATTTAAATGGTATTGCCGAAATTTCTTCAACTGACGCGACAGAATATCAAAGATCGATGATCGTGGCGGCTCGGACTTATGCGCAATATTATATTCAAAAAGGTGGCAAGAGGGGAGCGGACGAAGTGTACATTTTAAATAACACAGCA
>CAYHIM010000100.1:0-2325 GCA_964356665.1 uncultured Gammaproteobacteria bacterium | reverse complement strand
TGCTCGTGCCCCAGTACTCGGAGATTAGGCCTAAAGAAGCAGTTTTAGAGAGTAAATTGACGCGCAATATTCCTTTGCGTTTGCCGCTGGTAAGCGCATCAATGGATACTGTTACCGAACATCGTTTAGCGATTGCTTTGGCGTTAGCCGGCGGCATCGGCATCATCCATAAAAATTTAACTATTGACCAGCAGGCGCGCGAAGTGCGGCTGGTAAAACGTTTTGAAAACGGCTTTATTACCGAACCGGTCACAATCGGGCCGGAAGATACCATTCAGGCGGTGTACGATATTAGAATAAAAAAAGGATACAAGTCTGCTCCGGTGGTGGACAAAGAAGGAAAACTTTTAGGTTTGATAACAAAACTGGATTACTTTTGGCCCCACGATAAAGATAAATTGGTGCGGGAAATGATGGTGCCAGCGCGGGAGTTAGAAACTGCCTCGTCAGACATTAGTTTAGAGCAGGCAAACGACATTATTTATACTAAAAAGCTCGGCGTACTTTGTTTAGTGGATGCGGCCGGCCGATTAAGCGCCATTGTGACGCGCAAGGATTTAGAGAAAAACGAAATGTATCCGCGTGCCAATAAAGACATTAATAAAAGTTTACGCGTAGGAGCGGCCGTGAGCGTGGGCGAAGCGGCGCTGGAACGGGCGCGGCTGCTTGTCGCGAGCGGCGTTAACGTGATTGTAGTGGATGTGGCGCACGGGCATTCCCGCGGCGTGATTGACACGGTTAAAATGCTTAAGTCAGACGCTATTACTAAAGAGATAGATGTTATTGCCGGTAATATTGCAACCGAGGCCGGCGCAAAAGCGCTGATAGCAGCCGGCGCGGACGCGGTAAAAGTAGGCGTTGGTCCGGGTTCAATTTGTACAACGCGCGTGGTCGCCGGCATTGGCGTACCCCAACTCTCGGCAGTGCTCGCGGCAGTTAAAGGGCGGGGGAGAAGTAAAGTGCCGATTATCGCCGACGGCGGCATTCGGTATTCGGGAGATATTGTGAAAGCGCTTGCCGCCGGAGCTGATTCGGTCATGATCGGCGGGCTTTTTGCCGGCGCGGAAGAGTCCCCGGGCGACACCGAATATTATCAGGGCAGAATGTATAAATCTTACCGCGGCATGGGTTCCTTGGGCGCGATGAGCCGCGGCTCCGCCGACCGCTACGGGCAAAGCAGCGTTGCTGACGCAAACCAATTTGTGCCAGAAGGGATTGAAGGCCGAATTCAGTACCGCGGACCGGTAGCCGCGATAATTCATCAATTAGCCGGCGGCTTGCGCGCCGGCATGGCGTATGTGGGCGCAAGAAATATTGCGGAGCTGCAACAAAAGGCAGAGTTTATAAAAATTACTCCGGCGGGCTGGCGTGAAAGCCACCCGCATGACATAGAAATAACTAAGCAAGCGCCAAACTATAGTTAATTTTATGATGCAAAGTGCCATTCAAAATTTACCTAAGCAATTCGCCTGGGCGCCAAAAATTGAGAATAAAGAAAAATTTAAGCGCGGCAAAAAAATTATTCTTTTAGGAATGGGCGGCTCGCACTTGGCGGCGGATTTGATTTCGGCTTACGACCCCTCCTTAAATTTAAAAATTCATAGCGATTACGGCTTGCCCAAACTTAGCGAGAAAGAATTAGCCAAAAGTTTAATTATCGCGAGTTCGTATTCTGGCAATACCGAGGAAGTAATTGATGGATTACAAACAGCGCTGGCGCAAAATTTAAACGCGGCCGTAATTAGTATTGGCGGGAAACTCTTAACAATCGCCAAGGAAAAAAATTTGCCTTATATTCAGCTGCCGGATACCGGCATTCAGCCGCGTTCGGCTTTGGGTTTTAGCTTAAAAGCGATGGCAAAATTTATGGGCGCGCGGGAAATTTTAGCAGCAGCAAAAGAGTTAAGAAAATCTTTGCGGCCGGAGGAATTTGAACAAGGGGGGAAAGATTTAGCCGCGCGGCTAAAAGGGGCAGTGCCGGTAATTTACGCTTCAGCCGCTAAGTGCGCCGTTGCTTTAAACTGGAAAATTATTTTTAACGAAACCGGGAAAACCCCCGCGTTTTATAATGTGTTGCCGGAATTAAACCATAACGAGATGACCGGGTTTTCCGCTCATCTCGCTGCGCGAGTGAGCGGACCCGCTCCGTCGCTTAGCGCCATTAGCGGGGATATGTGCGGATTAAAGAACTTAATGGAAAAATTTTATTTTATATTTTTGCGAGACGGAGCAGATGAGCCGCGGAATCTGAAGCGCATGGAAATTTTAAAAAAATTATATCAAGACCGGGGCTTGCCGGTGGAAACAATAGAATTGGCCGGAGAG
>CAYHIM010000099.1:0-2328 GCA_964356665.1 uncultured Gammaproteobacteria bacterium | reverse complement strand
TTTCTTCAGCATGCGCGCCTTCTTCGCCAAATTGCTTGCCAGTGCAATCTTTTTGGCGCATAGAACGAAATTTCAAAGTAAAAAAATTTTCCCCGCGCAAACCAACGCGTTCATTTTTGTAAATAATCGGCCGGCCGGTTTCAAAAAAAATAATCAAAGCCGAAATAAGCATAATCGGACTAGTAATTATAATCACAAATATACTCAATACAATATCAAAAATTCTTTTCAAAATTCTTCCCCACCCTTCCAAAGGCGTGGAACGCAATTCCACAATCGGAATGCCGGCCAAAGGATTGACCCGCATATTGGACGAAAACGTATCAAATAAATCAGCCGAGTATTTAAAAACTATTTGGTGTTCATTGCAAAATTTAATGGCTTGTAAAGTTTCGCTTTCATGAGCGCGCGGATTGGTAAAAATGATTTCATCCGGTTTATTTTGCTTCAAATTTTCAATCGTCTCATTGTCAAAATGCACATATTGTCCGATAATTTTATAACCGATTTCTTTATGTTCTTCCAAAAATTTTATAATCTCTTCCGCTGTGCTGCCATGATGCCCAATAACCGCGATACTGCGGACGCCGATATCTGATTTATAAAGACGGCGTTTGAATAATCGCATGGTTATTCGTCCGCCGCCAACAAAAACAATAGAAAAAAACCAACCAACCACAACCAAAAAACGCGAATCAAATACTTCCTGATTAAACATTATATACAAAGCTACCGCAGCCAAACCCGATGAACAAGCAAATACTACTCTTTGCAGCTCAGGCAATAATTTTTTATTCGGATCTGTGGAATATAAACCCGCTAAAATAAAGATAACTATCCAAGCAACCGCTATAGGCGCAATTAAATTTATATATTCAGGAAATGAAATATCAAAAATAACCGGTTTTAAACTAACCGCCCAATCGCTGAATCTTAAAAAATAGGCTGAAATTCCCGCCAAAATGAGCAACAAAAAATCCACCGGCACTTGCAGGAAAATAAGCGATAATTCAGATCGTTTCATCATATAGAATGCTTTAAGCATTTACTCCTTTATTTTAGCCCAAAAAAGAGCGCTAGTCAACTTGACAAAACAGCTAAATTATGATATATTTAAGCCATCTTATTCATTACAGATGATCGCCTGGCGCCTCGCGGCGCTGGGAGGAAAGTCCGAACTCTCTCCAAGCAATTGGAAAAAATGTAGTGGGTAACGCCCACCAATGTATTGGTAACAATATGTTCGGGACAGTGTCACAGAGACAATTATAATCCCGATTTATCGGGACGAAAGGTGAAAAGTGTTTGGGTGTTTTTGCTCTCGAGTCAAAAGCTACTAAACTCGCTGTATGGCAACATACAATCGTGATAAACCCTACACGAGAGAAAGAGCAGCGTCCCGACGTAAAGTCGGGATGAAAAGTTAGCTCGCTTTGCCTCGCCATAGCTCTTCAGAGCGAAGGCGGGCAGTATCTGATTAGTAATAATCAGAATAGAAAAATGATCGTCATTACCCGCCTTCGCGAAAGCTACGGCGTGGTGATACAAAACTCGGCTTATCGTAATGAATAAGATATAAAAAACCCAGCAAATAGCTGGGTTTTTTATTTTTTTACTTTTTTAAAACGGACGAGACGGCGGGATCTTATGCAATATATTTTCCCCTTTACACACATCTTCTCTGATAAAAATTAATGCAATTGTAGAAATTATTCCCAAAATACCGGATAAAATAAAAATAATATTAAAATTAAAATGCGCCATCAAAAAACCGCCTAAAGCTCCTGTAATCCCAACACCAATACCCAAGGCGGTACTATCTACGCTCCATTCATACGCTTCTTTATCTTTATCAATATGTCTTGTAAATACGGCAAACCAGGGTGGCACAAGCATTGCCAGTCCGATTGCCTGCAATAAAGACAGTAAATAAACGTGCCAAATTTGATTTGAAAATAAATAACCAAAAGGAATCAAGCCAACTATCAGATGCCCTATAAACATACACCAAAAATCATCCGCTTCCCCGTGATTTCTGTCCAAATATTTTGCAATTGGAATTTGAAGCAAAGATTTTATAACCCACAAAAAAAGAGTTGAATACCCAACCACTTGCGCGGCGGCGGCGACATCATTGTTTGTTATTTTTAAGACCACAAACAAAGCAAAAATTGGTGAAATCAAACCTAAAGCCGAATTAAAAAAGAAGTCGCCGATAACCAGGAACTTTATAATTTTATTGAAAGATTTCATCATAAGAAATTATTTCTCTAGTGCTCAGGAGAGGATTTGAACCTCCAAGGGCAAAAGCCCGCATGCACCTCAAGC
>CAYHIM010000098.1:0-2466 GCA_964356665.1 uncultured Gammaproteobacteria bacterium | reverse complement strand
GCGGTTGTCCTGACCCCTTTGGTTAAATAATTGTCTTTGGCTAAATAAGGAATGCCGGTTAATTCCGTCGTTTCGCTTGCCTCGCCGTAGCCCCGCCGCACTGCGGGACGAAGGCGGGCCTGTTTTATCCGCTTATCCGCCTGTTTGGCTTCAGCCAGCGCCTCTTCTTCGCAAACAGTTAAAACCGCGTTTAGCTCCTGATTGCGCTTTTTTATTTCTCCTAGACAAGCTTTGGTTAATTCAACCGCGCTAAATTCGCCTTTGGTTAATCCAACATGCGCTTGTTTTATTGTAAGTTCGTTTAGTCGTAGCATATAGTGTTGTATGTTATGTGTTTTGTGTTATGTGTTAAATGATATTTATTTAATATTAGCTAAAATTTACTATCTTTATGTATCCGTTGCTTGACATCTTTTTAGCTATATGCTATACTGCTGGCATAATTCGTTCTGTAAAATTTTTTAAATTTTTTTTGAAGGGAGGTGAGGGAAAAGTGAGAATCGAACTCCTTTCGATTCGTTGCTGGCACGAGGCTGGGGCCCTCGTAAGCTAGCAAGTTCTTCCTCGGGCTTCTCCGTCGATTAATGGAGCCCGATGGTTCGTTCGGATTTTCCAGGGGGGTGATGGGCGGCGAACAATTGATGATGTACCGTTCGCCGTCAAATGCGGGCGCTTTCAGGCCACTATATAAAGACGCGCGCGCAGATGCCCTTGCCCGCGGCAAGGGACTTAGAATCGGCCACCACGCCCGCCCACCGCTCCTGCAAAAGGCGGAGCAACGATTGGAGCGCTACTTGCTCGTGCTGCTCCTTTCGGCTCCCGCTCAAAGCCCTGCCGCACAATGGATATTTTTATCCATTTGTCGCGGCAGGGCTTTTCATTTTGTAAAAAACTAATACTTATACGAAACCGCTAATTTTATGTCTGGATTCCGGCTCGCGTCCCGAGCGCTCGGGACTTGGCCGGAATGACCTTATGAGCTCCGTCGTAGCTTCAAATCGCTTCGCATCATTGTATAATCCGCCTGACTTTAATATACTTCCCTTCCCTGCCTTCGTCCCCCAGGACTGCGGGACTACGGCGGGCAATCCTCTCTGGTGCCTGCCCGAGCGCGCTTTCGGCTTCATCTATCGGCCACTCATCAACTTCATCCGCGCGCATAATATTTTCTAGCCCGGTTACCTGCGCGGTCGGCTCAATATTAGCCGTATCTACTTCTTTTAACTGGCCAATATAATTTAAAATGTCAGACAGCTGGCTGCCGTATTTTTTTAATTCTTCATCGGTTAATTCTAAACGGGCTAAGTCGGCTATATGTTGTATTTCTTGTTTGGATAGTTTCATATGCCAATGTCATTGCGAGGATCCGCCAGCTGGCGGAGACGAAGCAATCTCGTGGCTATTGCTAAAAATAATGGGATTGCTTCGCTCGCCTCACTTCGCTGACGAAGCAGGCTTCGCTCGCAATGACAAAAAATTATTTAATCAAATTCAAAAATTGTTTCTCATCTAAAATTTTAATGCCAAGTTTTACTGCCTTATCATATTTGCTTCCCGGCCCCTCACCCGCGACTACATAATCCGTATTTTTACTCACGGTTGAAGAAACATCTCCTCCTAACGCCCTTATCTTATCTTTTGCCTCCTCGCGTGTCAAACCAGCCATTGTTCCGGTTAGAACGAAAGTTTTACCGCTTAATTTTAGATTTATGATTTTAGATTGATGATTTATAAATTTAACGCCGCCAGCTTGTAATCTTTCTAAAAATTCAGTGTTATTTTTATCCCTAAACCAGCCATAAATGCTTCTGCCAATAATTTCCCCAATCCCTTCTGTCCCCTGCAATTCCTCAAGCGTCATTTTATGGCAAAATTTGATTAAATTCCTTAAATTGAAAATTGTCCGCCCCGGGCGGATCAGCCTTGGGCTGAAAAATTGAAAATTGAAAATTGCCTGCGCCAGCAGGCGCGCCGTCTCTTCCCCGACATGTCGGATTCCTAAAGCGTATAATAATTTTGGCAATTCTACCTCTCGGCTCTGCTCAATAGAGGAAACAATATTCTGCGCTTTTCTGGCCGCAAACCGCTCCAGCGGCTCAATGTCGCCTTCTCGCAAAAAATATAAATCCGCCGCGTCTTTAATTAAACCTTCGTTCAATAATTGCTCCACGATCTTATCGCCCAAACCCTCAATATTCATCCCTTTTTTAGAAACAAAATGGATTATTTTTTCCAATTCCTGCGCAAAACATTTTTTGTTAGTGCAGTAAGTTGCCGCTTCGCCCGCGCGGCGCTCAACCGCACTAGCGCAAATCGGGCACTTTTTCGGCATTATAAATTTTTTTTCTTTGCCCGTGCGCAATTTAGTTAAAACTTCCACGACTTCCGGAATAATGTCGCCGGCTTTATGTACCACGACCGTGTCGCCAATTTTTACGCCTAAACGCGCGATTTCGTCTTCGTTAT
>CAYHIM010000097.1:0-2527 GCA_964356665.1 uncultured Gammaproteobacteria bacterium | reverse complement strand
ATTACTTCCTCACTTGGTTTAACAAAAGCCTGAATAATGGAAAAAATCCCGAACTTCCCGCCACAAGTAACTAATGTATTTTTAATTTCATAAGCAGTGTTGTAAGTTTTATTCATCCAATCTGCTGCGGCCGCGCGCAATTCGGGAATTCCGGCCACTGGCGGATATAATGTTTTACCGGCGTAAATCGCTTTCATCGCGGCCGCCGCCACTGCCGGATGCGCGGGAAGCTCCGGTTCTCCAGCGCTTAAATTATAAACCCGCTCCCCACGCGCTTTTTTTTCCGCTGCCAGACTATTCATGGCCACAGTAGACGAGGATTCAAGTAATAAATGAGTGGTAAACATAAAGCGCTTAATTTTTAACTTCATGAATGATTTTTTGTAAAATTTGTTTTACCGCTTCCGCTTTTTCTATCCCCGCCTCGCGAATCCATAGATCATAATTTTTTTTCAGTTCCCGTTCGCGCTCCGGATCAGTCACTGCCATTCCATGAAGTTTTTTATATCCCTGTATTCTTTTGCCTACTTTCAAACGATGAGCAATCAAATTTATTATTTCATGATCAAGCTGATCAATCATAGAACGCCACAAAAAGAATGAACCTTCGTCCGGTGTCTTATTTTCACCGGCTTGCCTTATTTTTTCATCCAAGTCAGCTAGAGACTGGCGGAGAATCAAACGCATAAACGGCGTGTAGGGATTATATGTTTGCATGTCAAAAAATAATTGCCAAGTATCATTATTAACAAGCGAATTAATCCGAAGAAGCGATTCATAATCAGGTGTGCTAATTTCTTGGCTCTCCAGATGAAGATCAGCCAAAGCGCGACCAAAAAAATGCACGAGCGCCTGCGAACGCGCCATTTGACGGTCATGATCATCCGGAGTCGTTTCAATCACTACCAATTTAAGCTCCACAAACAAATTAAGAAGTTCAGTTCTTTGTGTATCAGTCAAATTAAGCGGACAAAAAACTAACTTGCATCCTGCCAGTCCGAGACGCGCCACTGAATCAGGGCCAAATAACGGATGCGTGGCCGCATACGGTTGACTCTTCAAAAGCGCATCAGTCATTATCTTGGCCGGATACACCTTTACCGCGCAAGTATCAACCACTATCGTTTGCGAAGAAAGTTGAGATGAAAGTCCTTTACATAACTTTTCAAAATCCGCCACCGGCACGGCTAAAAACAAAATATCAGTCTGCGCCGCTTCAGACATTGAGACAAAACGAATTCCACTTTCAGCTTCGGGAATATTTTTTTTATCAAAAAATTTAGTGTCAAAAACCAACACCTCGCCAAAATTAGCCAGTGTTTTTGCCCAGAGCTGACCAAAACGGCCATACCCGATAATACCAAACTTTTTTTGCATCATATAAATTATTTACGTACTATTATAAAAGTTGTTAAATTCGGCCGCATATCCTGAATATTGCGCTCCAAAATTTCCAAACCATATAAACCGGCCGATCGCGCCGGCGCAATCACCGCGGTTGCGGCTGGCAGTAATCCGGCTTTTAAATCACGAGCCGCCTTAGCCGTATCCGCCCATTCAATAATTTTAGCCTCCGGAAACTCGCGCTTAATATAACGCTGACACTGCAAAATTGCCTGCGGATGCGTGGCAATGTTTTTTATTTCCTCGCGTCTTAGTCCCGGCAAAACCAAAAGACATTGCTGTACTTCAAGCCACAATTCATCTGCCAAAGTGAAATTATGTTTGCCCATAGCCGTAAATGCCTGATGCACAAGACCGCCTTGTGAATTAACAACCGGAAAAATCCCGAAATTAATTTCACCCCGTTCTAAACGCGCCAAAACTCCTTCCATATCAATGGCATACACAAGTTCAGCATTTAGACTCTCACGATCAATATACAAATTACCGGCCTCTTCGGAAAAAGAACCGGCGTCGCCCGATACTCCAATTTTTAATTTTAATTCAATCATAAATTTTGCGCCTTATGTCGTAAATAGTGATCCATAATTACGAGCGCCCCCATAGCATCAACAATCGGCACAGCGCGCGGCAAAACGCATGAATCATGACGTCCAGTCTTCTGCGCCATGCCAATAGTCGCAATCGGCTTAAAAGCCACCCGAAAATATATTGTTTCACCGGATGAAATTCCGCCCAAAGTACCGCCGGCATTATTTGTTTTCGCGCGTGTTTGTCCGGTTTTTTTATCAATAAAAAATTCATCATTATATTCACTTCCGCGCATTTGAACGCAGTTAAATCCCAAGCCAATTTCAAAGCCTTTAACCGCGTTAATGGAGAGCATCGCCTTGCCTAAATCAGCTGGAAGCTTGTCAAACACCGGTTCTCCCAAACCCGCCGGCACGCCGCGGATAACGCCGCGGATAACGCCGCCAATCGAATCGTGCTTCTGACGTACCTGTTCAACCAAAACAAGCATTTTTTCCGCGGTTGTTTTATCAGGACAACGCAAAATATTTTTTTCTATGTCCGCGCGCGCCGCCAAATTGAAATCAAATTTTGAAACAATCTCGCCAATCTG
>CAYHIM010000096.1:0-2546 GCA_964356665.1 uncultured Gammaproteobacteria bacterium | reverse complement strand
TGTAACTAAGGCGGCGACGGTTTTAAATTTAACCGAGCAAGAGTTAAAAATGTTGCAAACGCCGGATAAGGTAATAGAGAAAAAAATCGCTATTACGATGGATTCTGGCGAGCAAAAGGAATTTGACGCGTATCGCGTGCAATTTAACAACGCCCGCGGGCCGTATAAAGGCGGCATCCGTTTTCATCCCGCGGCGGATATTAATGAAGTTAAAACATTAGCCGCGTTAATGGCGATTAAGTGCGCGGTGGTTAATATTCCCTTAGGCGGAGCTAAAGGCGGCGTGCAGTGCAACCCTAAAGAGCTGGCGCCTAAAGAATTAGAAAAAATTTCCCGCGCTTGGGCGCAAGCAATGGCTGACTATCTGGGCGAAGATAAAGACATTCCGGCGCCTGACGTTTATACTACGCCGCAAATAATGGCTTATGTTTTGGATGAGCTGGAAAAAATTTGGGGCCGGAGTGAGCCGGGCGCTATCACCGGCAAGCCGTTAGAATTAGGCGGCAGCCAAGGCAGAGAAACCGCTACCGCGCAAGGAGCGGTTTATGTGCTGGAGGAGTTGTTAAAGGCTATGGGGCAAGAAGCAAAGAACTCGCGGGTAGCAATTCAGGGCTTTGGCAACGCCGGTTATTTTACCGCTAACTTATTGGATTCGTTAGGCTATAAAATAGTGGCTATTTCCGATAGCCAAGGCGGTGTTTATAATGCCGACGGAATATCGCCTGCAGAAGCAATGCAAGCTAAAGCCGAGCAGGGGAGCGTAGCCAAATCAGCGCAGGGTCAGGCAATTACTAATGAAGATGTTTTAACCTGCGACTGCGACATTTTAGTGCCGGCGGCCTTAGATAATCAGATACGGGAAGACAATGCGGCTAACATTAAAGCTAAAATTATTTTGGAGGTGGCTAATGGCGCGATTACCTCGGTAGCGGATAAAATTTTAGCTAACAAGGGGATAGTAGTAGCGCCGGATGTTTTAACTAACGCCGGCGGAGTAACGGTAAGTTATTTTGAATGGGTGCAGAATAGAACGGGATATTATTGGACGGAAGAAGAGGTATTTGCTAAATTAAAACCAATAATGGCAGCGGCGTTTAATAATATTTGGCAAATCGCACAGAATAAAAAAATTAACTTGCGCGAAGCGGCGTTTATTTTGGCGGTAGATAGAATCGTGAAAGCGATGAGATTGCGCGGTCGCATAACTCATAACGCATAACTCATAACAGTTGATAACGTATAAATTTAGACGTTATGCGCTATGTGTTATGCGTTATGCGATAAAATATGCTTACTAAACAACAAATTTTAGACGATTTTACCAAAGCGTAAAAAAATAAAGATGAGGTGAAAAAAAGGACTTTAGAGTCAATTAAGTCGGAAATTTTAGTATTTGAGAAAGCAAAGGCAGGCAATGAACCAACGGAAGAAAAATTGGCTGATATTTTAAAAAGTATGGCAAAAAAACGGCGAGAAGCCATTACTGCCTACGAGCAGGGCGGCCGTTTAGAGTCAGCGGCGAAAGAAAAAGAAGAGCTAGCCATTATTGAATCTTATCTGCCGCAACTAATGAACGAAGAGCAGATTAAAGAGGCAGTGCGTAAGATTATTACCGAGCAGGGATTAACTAAGGCGGATTTTGGCAAAGCAATGGGGATAGTAATGAAAGAATTAAAAGGCAAAGCGGATGGCGGCTTAGTGGGCAGAATAGTGAAAGAGATTTTAGGCAATTAATAAATATTTATCCCCATGATTTTTTGGAATTAAAAGAAGGGCGAATTTTCGCCCTTCTTTTTTTGTGATACGTAATATCTTATCGCTCCCCGTCTACGCTAGAACTTCGGCGGGCAAGCAGTTTTTATCTAGTGGCACCGCTATAGGATATAGCTCTTACAGCATCCCAGTTAGTCGCTGTCGTCGGATTTTTTCCGTAGATTGCTTTAAAGCTTTTGATAGCCGCCTTTTCAGAATTCAGGTTTCTATCCGCTGGTCGTAAGCCGTAAGCCATAACCGTTACGGCCGCGTCGTCATGCGAATTAGACCTGTCCGGTTCGCGCAGATAAATCGTCTTAAAACTGACAGTCGCCCGATCTTCAGACGTTTGGCTGCGTTCGGTCGGCCAACGGCCGTTGCCTATTTTAATAGTATCTGACCATTCATTGTCATTGCTGGGAACTTTGCCAAAAGCCGCTTTATAAGAGCTAATTACGCCCGCCCTCTCGCCCGCGCCTAATATTTTAGTCGTAGGCGTGCCGTAGGTCACGAAAGTGGTAATTGCCGCCTTAACTTCATTGGAAACATTACTTAAGCCCTTAACTAAAGGCGAAGTATATTTGCTGTAAGCGCTAGTTTCCGCCGCTTGGTTGCGAACGGCGCCAATAATCACCAACACATCTTCCACTTTACTCATCGCTACGGTAGCAGCTTCATTTAGTATTTGTTGAATTTTTTGGCTGGCTGATGCCGGTGTGGCTGGAGTAGCCGGGGTAGCGGGAGTAACGGTAGGCGTAGCGGGAGTTGCCGGAGTAGCCGGCGTAGCCGGAGTG
>CAYHIM010000095.1:0-2559 GCA_964356665.1 uncultured Gammaproteobacteria bacterium | reverse complement strand
TTATGCGACAAAGTAAAATGCTTTTCAATAACTTCCGCCCCGAAGCACACCGCGCCGATAGCCGCCGCGCTGCCTATAGTATGATCGGAAAAACCGACCTTAACCTTAAATTTATTTTTTATCGCCGGAATTTTTTTTAAATTAACTTCCTCCGCTTGCGCCGGGTAAGACGAAACGCAATGAAGTACGGTAATGTTATTATTGCCGGCTTTTCTTATCGCGGTTACGGCCTCGCCGATTTCTTCGGCATAAGACATACCGGCCGAGATAATCATGGGAATGCCTTTTTTAGCATAACTTGCCATTAATCCTAGATTGGTCAAATCATCAGAACCGACTTTAAGGAACGGCGGTTTAGTTAAAGACAAAATCATTTCTAAATCCGACTGATTTTGCGCGGTAGTGGCAAACGCGACTTTCTTTTTTTTACAATAATTGATTATCTCTCGCCACTCTTTTTTTGAAAATTCCCACCGCTTAAACATGGTTAATTGCGGCTCGGTAATCTTTTTGCCTTGCGATTCATAGGTATAGGTAAGATTTTTATCAGCCACGAATTCTTCGGCTTTAAAAGTCTGAAATTTAATGCAGTCGGCGCCGGAATCTTTCGCCGCGTCAATCATTTTTTTAGCCAATTTTAAATCGCCGTTATGGTTAACGCCGGCTTCGGCTATGATAAAAACTTTTTTTTGATTTTTTTTATTTTTCATTTTATTTATCCTTGGAGATTAAATAAATTTATAAGTTCCATCTTTAATCTGGCGCACCCCCTGCTCCTCCAGCGCTATCCTTTTTTTCATGGCTTCGTTTGTGTAAACATCTTCTATAATATTTCTCCAAATATCAGGCTGGCGATCCAATAATATCTCTTCAGCAGATACCAATGTCAGCCGCGAAATATCAAAAACCTCTTTTAATTTTTCCAACTCGTCTTTATATTCTATCATCGCTTGAATACGCGGCAAACTGTGGCGATTGCTGATGACCGAAACCTTTCCAAAAGGATTTCTTCTTAAAATTTCCTGCAAATTCTTCAATTGCTGAAAAGTATTGACGGAATTCGTTTCTTCAATGATATTTTGGGCGGGGACACCTAATTCCATCAATTCTTTTTTAATGACGGCGGAAACATACGGCGCGTCAGCTATCTCCTTATATTGCCCTTTGCCGCCCAAGAGTATTAGTATCACCTCCGGTTCTTCCTTATACAACAAACCTGTCGCTTCCACTATCGCCCTGTCGCCGCTCACCCCGAAATTGTCTCCTTCGTCATAATTTGTGGTACGCCAAATACCCGATTCATTCACCAATCCTCCCCCCATAATAAAAATTGCTGCCTTGAAGTTTTTACTGTCTTTTTCCATATCACTATGATTGTATCTTATTAAGTAAGTCTAACAAATTTCGTATGAGCAACTGGTCCTTCCAATAAATCGTGTATTTTATTTTTTTCAATTGCCTTCTTAAGCATACCGAAAACCTTATCAACGGCTTTTAAATATTTTCTTACATGTTTTTCTTTTAAACTAAAGCTCACATCTATATTTCCTGATGCTAAAATTCCGGCTTTTAGCATCTCTTGTGTAAATAAAGTTTGTAGGGCATGACTTTCCTTATCATAAGGAAAAGAAAAAGATATAAGTTGGGGCAATCCGCTAATTTCTATTCTTAATCCGTTAAAATTCGCCGCTTGTCGCAAGCCGTCTTTAAGTTTCGCGCCTATTCTGGCCAAATGCGAGGGCACATTTTTTTTAATCATTTTTTTAATTGTTGCCATTGTAGCGACTGAGCCGATTCTATCGGTCCAAGAGGAACTGCTGATAAATGTTTCTTGAGCCGCCTGCATTACCTTTTCTTTGCCAATAATAGCCCCCATGGGAAAACCATTGCTTATTCCCTTGGCAAAAACGGCAATATCCGGGTTGACGCCATATTTTAAATGCGCTCCACCCACAAGCAATCGCCAACCGATTGTTACTTCATCAAAAATTAGCACAGCGCCTATTTCATTGGCTATTTTTCTCACCTTTCTCAAGAAACCGTCTTGAGGTTCATGGTCCCTTAGGGGCTCCATAACAATGGCGCCGATGGTATTATGATTATCTTTAACAATTTTTTCTAATTCTTCAATTTTATTATAAGAAAAAGGCATGGCCGTGCCCTTTAAAGCGCGCGGCACCCCCTTAGGAGCCAATCCTGGTAATAAATGGCCGTCTAAATTTTTATTATCGGCCAAATTGGCGGCCAAATACCAATCATGCCAGCCATGATAACCGCAAAAAGCCACCTTGTCTTTACCGGTATAAGCCCTAGCAATCCTTACAGCCACAGTCATGGCTTCCCCGCCGCCGCGGGCAAACCTCGCCATACCAGCCCAATGGTGTAACTTACACAATAATTTTGCTAATTCAACTTCCTCGGGACAATTAAGCGTTGAAACATTACCCTTGTCTATTGCTTTTTTTACTGCGCTATTCACATCGGGATCGGCATAGCCCAAAATACAAGCGCCAATACTGGCACAGGTATCAAGATATTTATTTCCATCCAAATCCCAAA
>CAYHIM010000094.1:0-2647 GCA_964356665.1 uncultured Gammaproteobacteria bacterium | reverse complement strand
TGCAAAATTCTCCTTTTATTTTGGAAGATATTATGAGGCTGGCCATGCTGGGAATTTTTCTTTCTGCCTTTTTGTCATTTTTTCTTTTGCCGCCAAAACCGAAAAAAGTAGGGCCATTTTCTTACATTATGATGATGGCGCAATGGCTATTTATGCCGATTACTATTATAATTTTCGGCGCTATGCCGTCAATTGACGCGCAAACCAGGCTGATGCTGGGAAAGAGGCTCGGGTTTTGGGTAACGCCAAAAAGATAATTATGGTTTCAAAAGAAGATTTGCACGCGGCCGTGAGCATTGTCACGTGGAACAGCGAAAAATATATTAAAGATTTATTAGATTCATTAAAAGCCCAGACATTCCAGGGCTTTCATATTATTATAGTAGATAACGCTTCCACGGATAAAACATTAGAAATCGTCAAAGAATACAAAGGCGCGGTGGTTATCAGAAACAGCGTTAATATAGGTTTTTCGCGGGCGCACAACAAAGCTCTTGAAATGGCTCTGAAATTTTGGGGAGGCAAGGATCTGAATGAAAGATTTTTTGCGGTGTGCAACCCTGACATTGTTTTGGAGCCGAATTGCTTGGAAGTGTTGCTGACAGACATCTGGCGTGATAAAAGCGCGGCGGCAGTGGGGCCGAAGCTTCTGCGGCTTTATGCCGATTATAATTCGTTGGAAAGCTCCAAATCCAGCATAATTGATTCAATGGGCTTAAAGATATTCAAGTCCGGCCGCGTGATAGATAATTTTTCAGGCGTTAAAGACATTCAGCAATTTTCAAGGCAAGAAGTGTTCGGAATCAGCGGAGCGTTTATGTGTATCAGAGTTAAGGCGCTCCTGGATATCAAGTATAATAAAGAATATTTTGATGAAGATTTTTTTGCCTATAAAGAAGATATTGATTTATGCTGGCGGCTGCGCAATTTAGGATGGAACATCGCCGTCAATCCGGAGGCCGTTGCTTATCATTCCCGGCGCGTCGGAAGCGACGCTAAGCAGTCTTTATGGCAAAAAATAATGAACGAGCGCGCCAAGCCGGCTATTATAAAATTTTTATCCGTCCGCAATCAATTTTGGGCGGTATGGAAAAATAATTTTTGCATCAATTGTTTTTTGTTCGCCCCCTTTATTTTTCTGGAAGAATGTGCTAAGTTTTTGTACTGCCTGTTTTTTAATTTCGGCGCGCTACGAGCGTATTTCGCGGCAATCGGCGGCTTATTTAAAATGTTGAAGAAAAGAAAATATTTAAAAAATGCCAAAATCAAACCGGCTGAAGACAGGAAGTGGATGAAGTAGCGACTGGTTGGCTGGTAACTCGTAAATCGTAAATTACGAATTACGGATTACAAATTACTTTTTACTATATTTTATGACACTTTCCATAATTTACGTTAACTACAACACCAAGGGGCTTTTGAAACAATCATTAAAACATCTTTTTTTATTGCGGCCGGCGCTGGATTTTGAAGTTATAGTTATTGACAACAATTCTTCGGATGGCAGCGCGGAGATGGTAAAAAATCGTTTTCCAAATGCGCGTTTAATTGAGTCAAAAGAAAATTTGGGATACGCGAAAGGCGTGAACCTTGGGCTAAAACAGAGCCAAGGAGCTTATGTGGCGATATTCAATCCTGATATTTTTATTACCAAAGGCGCGCTGGAGACTTTAGTCAATTATTTGGATGCTAATTTAGATGTTGCCATGGTCGGACCAAAACTTATCAATGCCGACGGCTCGCTTCAATATTCGTGCTACAGATTCCCCAAGATTTATACTCCGCTTTTGCGGCGCACGTTTTTAGGCGAAACTTCTTCTGGTAAAAAAGAAATTGACCGGTACTTGATGAAAGATTTCGGCCATAACGAAAGCCGCGAAGTTGATTGGCTTTTGGGTGGAGCCTTGCTGGCGCGCAAAGCGGCGCTGAAAGAAATTGGATATTTAAATGAAGAATTTTTTCTTTATTTTGAAGATACTGATTTGGGCCGGAAATTTAAAAAGGCGGGATACAAAGTAACATATTTGCCGTCGGCCAAAATGATCCATTTGCACCGCCGCGAGTCTGCCGACAATTCAATATTGTCCGGTTTATTCAATAAAACAACGCGCGTCCATATTCTTAGCGCCATCAGATATTTTAGGAAATACGGGCCTGTATAAAATAGAAAATAAACGGACTGTAATGTAGCCGTTTTTTTGTATACAAAATGTGTTCAATTCACCCTGTTAAATCGCCGCTTTGCGGCGTGCTCCTTCGGAGCAATTTAACAGGGTAAAATTGACATCGCGGGTTGCGCGGAGTAAAATAAAATAAACTTACGGCATACATTATGTTTGCTAAAAAAATCGCCATAGATCTGGGCACAACCAGCGTACTGGTGCATGTTCACAAAAGAGGCGTTATTATTAACGAACCTTCGGTTGTTGCTATTTCTAAAATTGATAATAAAATTTTGGCTGTCGGCGGCGAGGCTAAGGATATGCTGGGCCGGACGCCGGATACGATTGTGGCAAAGCGGCCCCTGCGGGATGGCGTGATTGCCGATTATAAGACTACCGAAGCGATGCTGCGATATTTTATCAATAAAGCGCTCGGCAACTTTCGCTTATTTAGGCCGGAAGTGATGATAGCGGTTCCGGGCGGA
>CAYHIM010000093.1:0-2726 GCA_964356665.1 uncultured Gammaproteobacteria bacterium | reverse complement strand
TAAAGTCTGGCCGGTTTCCTGGTCAGAGGTTACCCGGAAAGTCGGGTCTTCTTCGGCAAGTTTTGATAAGGCAATGCCCATTTTCTCTTGGTCCGCTTTGGTTTTTGGCTCCACTGCCACCTTGATAACTGGTTCGGGAAAAGTAATGTTTTCTAAAATCAGCGGCCTACTTTCGTCGCAGAGCGTATGGCCGGTAACGGTATTTTTTAAGCCAATGACGGCGGCGATTTCTCCGGCTTTTACTTCCTGCACGTCCTCGCGGTGATTGGCGTGCATTAAAACGATGCGGCCGATGCGCTCTTTGTCGCCGGTAGCCGTATTTAAAACGTACGAGCCGGCCTTCAGTACGCCGCTATACACCCGCACAAAACACAATTTACCGACAAACGGGTCGGTAGCGATTTTAAAAGCCAGCCCGGCAAACGGCTCGTTTTGGTCCGGGCGCACGGCAATTTTTTTCTCCGGATTTTTGACATCAGCGCCTTCCAGCGGCGGCACATCGAGCGGCGATGGTAAATATTCACAAACCGCGTCCAACAGTAATTGCACGCCTTTATTTTTTAAAGCGCTGCCGCATAAAATGGGCACGACGCGGTTTCCTATCACCGCCTGACGCAGCTCTTGCTTTAAAGCTGTTGTCTCAATTTCTTCTCCCGCTAAATATTTGCCCATTAACTCTTCGTTATGCTCCACAATCGCTTCCACTAATTGCCCGCGATATTCTTCTACTTTATCTTTCAACTCTTGCGGCACCTCTTCTTCGTGCCATTTAGTGCCTAAATCATCTTCATAAATTCTCGCTTTGCGCTCAAATAAATCAACCAGCCCCCGAAAAGTGTCTTCAATGCCAATCGGCAGCTGTATGGGATAAGCCTGTTTAGTTAAGCGATTATGGATTGATTCTACGTCTTTATAAAAATCCGCGCCGGTGCGATCCAATTTATTGATAAAACACATTCGCGGCACTTTGTATTTTTCCGCCTGATGCCAAACGGTTTCGGATTGCGGCTCCACGCCGGCCACGCCGTCAAATACGACCACGCCGCCGTCTAAAACGCGCAAAGAGCGCTCCACTTCGGCGGTAAAATCAACGTGTCCGGGCGTGTCAATAATATTAATGCGGCAGTCTTTCCAAAAACAGGTAGTCGCGGCGCTCGTAATCGTAATGCCGCGCTCGCGCTCCTGTTCCATCCAGTCCATGGTCGCTTCCCCTTCGTGCACCTCGCCGATTTTATGCTTTTTACCGGTGTAAAACAAAATACGCTCGGAAACGGTAGTTTTGCCGGCGTCAATATGGGCGATGATTCCTATATTTCTTACTTTATCTAAAGGATAATCCATAAATAGTTAAAAGTTATAAAGTTTGTAAAGTTAGAAAGTCAGTTACTTGGTTAATTAGTTGCTTAGTTGAATTGCTAAATTGTTACATTGTTAAATTGCTCCATTATTCCATTGTCATTCCGAGGAGGAGTCCGCCAGCTGGCGGAGCGACGATGAGGAATCTGATTTATTTGACAATAATTGAACAATAATTAAACGATAATTTTACAATAATTTTAACCCGTTATATCCCGGCTTCTCGGGATATTTAACCGGGTTATTTTGTGAATTTAAAAGAGTCTCTAGTTTGTAAATAGATTTTTAAATTTTTTTTGTCTCGCTGAGATAAGTCACCACTTAATAATTTGTTAATCTGCTGCTCTGCTTCATTAGAATCGTAAGCTCCTTCTGAAGTTAACGTGAAATTAAATTCATAACGAATATTATTGTGATAAATAATATCTCGTCGAGAAAAAGATACACTTTCTGCATTATAACTGTAACATATTAAATAACTATCCTCCTTTTTACAACTAGTTGAAAGTATACTAGTGCCTTCGACTGTTTGATTGCCTTCATATATTTGTTTACTCAAAATAAAACGCTCGAATGTTTTTTGGCCACTAACAGAAGGAACTTCAAGAAATTGAATTGGGAAATAAGGTTGATTTTCTTGAGTTTCCAATAGTTGTGCGTCTCTTTCTGTTATTACTTCAAAACCAATAAATAATAATTTATCTTGTGTATCTTGCATTGTTAAATTGAGTGGCCAGTTATCTAGTTTATTATATTTACACTTAAAATTAGTTGGACATTTTATTTCAAACCCATACTCTTCATTCCGGTACGTTTGCCAGTCAGCTAAGTTTAGATTTTGGATTTCAGATTGCTGATTGTCAATGCCCTGCTCGTTTACTTTTTTATTTAAAACATACCAGATGCCAACGCCAATAAACGCGATTAAGGCGACAATGTAGACAATGGTTGTCCGTTTGGACACAGAAAAAAAATTTTTCATAAACCCTCCTTTATATTTTAATCCATCATAACTGACTAAACTCATCTACATTTCCAATGCCTCTAAATAACATAAAGCGGCTTCTTTTACGCTTGCTTCCGCTTCGGCAAAAGTGCCTCCAAATGAAGATACATGATTCAACTCTGGAATAGTAGCCACCACTTGCTTTGTCGCTTTATCATACTCATATTCAATTTTGTATTCGTATTGTTTTGACATATTATTTTCCTCCTGCGAATTTTTCTGGATTCCCGCTTTCGCGGGAATGACAAAACTATAGTCAATATATAAATTTGTGATTTGTGTAAATTCGTTTACTGATTCGCGGCTATTCGTGAGGGCTAATAGCGCGCGAAATGCGCGAACGCCTTGTTCGCTTCGGCCATGC
>CAYHIM010000092.1:0-2757 GCA_964356665.1 uncultured Gammaproteobacteria bacterium | reverse complement strand
AAAAAAATTAAAATAAGGTGGAAGATTGCTCCGCAACCAGGTGTAGTGCGGGGTAGATGCGGATAAGGGAATTGTTAGGAAGGTAAAATAATAAATTTGACATAATATCATTTATGATATACAATGAGGGGGAATACAAAGTTAGGTATTACCGCAACAGCCAAACTGGCCGAGAACCGGCGCTGGAGTTTGTTTTAGGATTAGATAAGAAAAGCATGGCCAAAGTAGAAAAGTATATAGAGTATCTCAAGCTCCAGCGGGGATATTAATATAATAAATAACCCACAACTGTATGAATAAAAAAAAGATTAAATTAACTGACTTTGACGATGTTTTAAAAGAGCATCTAAAAGACCCTGAATTCAAGCGTCTTTTTGACGAACACGGAAAACAGCTGGAAATTTCCTACCAGTTGCTGCAGCTGCGCAAGCAACAGAAGATGAGCCAGGCGCAACTGGCCAAAAAAATCGGCACCACGCAGAGCAACGTCGCGCGCATGGAGGCCGGCCGGCAGAATTTCACCATTGATATTTTACAGAGAGCGGCGAACGCTTTCGGCAAAGAGTTAAAAATTTCGATCGGTTAAGACTGCATTTTGGCAGAGCCGCTCTGCTGTCCAGAGGAATAGACTCTGCCAAAACGTGAAAAAATAGGTATGCCGCAATTCATCAAACATTTTAAAGACCTCTCCTATAAAGACGTGGCCATTGCCGGCGGCAAGGGCGCCAGTTTAGGCGAAATGCTCCGGGCGGGGATTCCAGTGCCGCCGGGTTTTGTAATTTTGGCGTCCGCTTTTGAATATTTTATGAAAGAAACGCCCAAATCTCCGGTCGCGGAAACCGGACTTGATATTGACGCCCAGTTAGCTAAAGTTAATTACGATGATACTAATTCCATTAATCAGGCCTCAAACGTCATTCGCGACATTATGCAGGATACGCTCATACCCAAAGAGTTAGCCGCAGAAATTATTGCAGAATTTAAAAAGTTGAAAGTGCCATTAGTAGCCGTGCGTTCTTCCGCGACCGCTGAAGATTCTTTGGTTGCTTCTTGGGCCGGAGAACTGGAAACTTATTTGAACACCACTAGCAAAAACTTATTGGATAATGTAAAACGTTGCTGGTCGTCGCTGTTTACGCCGCGGGCGATTTTTTATCGCTACGAAAAAAAATTAAGCGATCAGGCCGTGCAGGTCGCGGTAGTTGTACAGCAAATGGTGCAAGCGGAAATTTCCGGCATTGCTTTTAGCGCGCATCCGGTAACGCGCGATAAAAGCCAAATGGTGATTGAAGCCGGCTGGGGCTTAGGGGAAGCAATTGTGTCCGGCCAGATAACGCCGGATACTTATATTATTGAAAAGAAAGAACTTAGTATTTTAGATATAAACATTTCCGAACAAAAACGGATGCTTGTAAAAAAATCAAGCGGTGGGATAGTTTGGAAACCAGTACTAAAAACTAAACAAAACGCGCAAGTTTTAAGCGGCAAACAAATTATTGAACTGGCTAAAATGGTCGCTAAAATTGAAAAGCACTATAAAAAACCCCAAGACATTGAATGGGCGTTTGCCGGCGGAAAATTTTATATTACCCAAAGCAGGCCGATTACAACGTTGTAACTAGTAACTAGTAAGTAGTAACTAGTAACTAGTAATTAGGGACTGGGGTTAATTTATTAGTTACTAATTACTGGTTACTAGTTACTTAACTTTAGTTGCAATAAATTTTCGGTATTGATATAATATCCAAACATACTAACCATTAATGTGAAACTCATGCTTGACCAAGATTTTATTAAAAAAATGCAGCAGCGCCTGTTAGCGGAAAAAAAATCAGTAGAGAAAAAGTTAGGCGAGTTAAGACGGCCGGAAATGCCGCTCGATAATCCGGACGAAGAGGACTTGGCAGTGGACGCGGCTGAAGATATTATTGAAGAATCATCGCGCGCTACTTTTCGTCAGTTATTAACGAGAATTGAAGCCGCTTTAGATAGGATTGATAGAGGCACTTACGGCATTGGCATTAAAACCGGTAAAGCCATTCCGCGCGAGCATTTGGAGCGGGAGCCGTGGGCAGAGGAGTGTGCGCCGATAATGCAAAGTCAGTAATTAGTAACCGGTAACTAGTAATTAGTAATATGGAAGAAAGAATAAAGAATTTTTATGATTTGGAAGCTTGGCGCAAGGCGCATCAATTAGTTTTAGAAATATATAAAATCACTAAATTTTTTCCTAAAGAAGAGTTATATGGGATTATCAGCCAGCTATGCAGAGCCGCTTGTTCTATCACAGCTAATATTGCAGAGGGTTTCGCACGCTATCACTTTAAAGATAAAATAAGATTTTATTATCAAGCAAGGGGGTCAGTCGCAGAAGTACAGAATTTTTTAATCTTAGCAAAAGTTACTAGTTACTGTTTACTAGTTACTAAAATAAAAAAACACCTCCTTGAAGCGGAGGCATTTTTATTGCCGTAGCATCATAGCTAATTTAATATTGCGCAAGTTTTCTCAAATCGTAAATTCTGCCAGCTGCTCGCCATTTTTTCAGCGTTTTGATAGCGCTGGTGGAAAGCGTTAGCCGCAGATATTTTCCGGTCGCGGGGTTAAGTAAGCGTTTAGTTTGCAGATTGACATTAAATTTGCGTTTGGAAGCGATGTTAGAGTGGCTGCGGGAATTTCCTCCTCCCGCTTTTTTGCCGGTGATTTGACAGACTCTGGGCATAGATTTAGTAGTTTATTAGTTTATTGCTTTATTTG
>CAYHIM010000091.1:0-2776 GCA_964356665.1 uncultured Gammaproteobacteria bacterium | reverse complement strand
TAAGAAAGAGCAGACGGAAAAATTAGAGAATGATTTTAGAAATGAAATCAAAGTGGCGAAAAACCGCCTTAAAAAAATAAATATAATAAAAGAAGATCAGGGCGAGGGAGATGATGAACTGTTTTCTGCTAATTTAGGAAGGGAAGACAGGGGTACGCAGGTTTATAATCAGAATGGAGGCGTGGAAGAAAAAGAAGAAATAAAAACAGATAGCAAGCCAACTATCGCGACCAGCACCGCAAAAGAGGAAATTAAAGAAGAAGGGGATGGCATTAAGACAGTTTTAGATGAGGCGGAAAAAATGTTCGCGGAAAAAGATTATGGCGGCACGGTGACTAAACTGGAAGAAGCCGGCAAGATTATTAGCGGGGAAGCGGGGGAGAAAAATGAGACGGCGACAAGCACGGGAGCTAATTAAAAATTTTAAATTACAAATTTTAAATTTTAAATCAATTTTAAATATTTAAATGTCAAATTATAATTTAGAGGAAAGAACGACAAAATTCAGTGAAAGTATAATAATGTTCTTAAAAACTGTTAAAAAAGATATTATTAATTCCCCTTTAATCAGTCAGTTAATTCGTTCAGCGACAAGCATTGGAGCAAATTATTGCGAAGCTAACGGCGCTTGCTCAAGGAAAGATTTTAAAAATAAGATAAGCATATGCAAAAAGGAGGCAAAAGAAACTAAATACTGGCTTCATTTAATAGCAAAAACAATTCCTGAAAAAACGGAAGAATGCCGAAAGCTGTGGAAAGAAGCGCAAGAATTAACGCTGATATTTTCAAAAATTGTTTTATCCACGGATAAAAAATAATTTAAAATTTATTAATTTAGATTTCATTTAAAATTTGTAATTTAAAATTTAAAATTACCAAAGGTTATTGGATATTAAAAATTAGGATATTATTTAAAAATTAAAAATTACAAATTATTTTATTTAGTATTGATTTATCAGTTCTAAAGAAAAAGAATTGGCAAATCCATATTAATATGGATGGCATGACCGGCAAAGGTCGATCTTGAGCAATCAAGAGGTAATGCTTTTAACTTAAAAACAAAGATTGATTTTTAAAATTGAATAGTTTGTTTAAAAAGCCCTTCGGCGCGAGCCAGGGCAGGTAAATCAACAAGCTATATCCTGTTAAAGATTTAACAGGGTAAACCCCCACGCCTATGTTTATTAATAAGAAATAAGCATAGAGCACAGGGTAAATTCCCCCATGCAATTTATCCTCCCGCTTATATTTATAAATATAGGTGTGGGGGAGCGGGATTCCGGTTGATTTGCCAAGCGCGGACGCGCATTGCAATGCAACTCTGCAAAACAAACTCATCTCAAGTTTAAAATCATCTTTAAAGGAAATTAAATTATGAAAAAGTTACGCAAATTTATAACCGTTAGCGTAGCCGTAATGACTATCTTGTCTATGAGCGTAGCCGTTGCCCCGAAAGCGGGCGCGACTGCTTCTGCCGGCGACTTGATTAAGATGTCAGGGTTGTCATCTGTCTATTACTTGGCTGCTGACGGCAAGAGATATGTTTTCCCAAACGAGTCAACCTATTTTTCCTGGTATAGTAATTTCTCCGGAGTTGTGACTATCGCGCAAAGCGAGTTAGAGTCATATCCTCTTGGCAAGAATGTTACCGTAAGACCGGGCACAAAATTAGTAAAAATTACCACTAACCCCAAGGTCTACGCTGTTGAGCCAAACGGAAGTTTGGTTTGGTTAAAGAGCGAAGCGGCCGGTATTACTCTTTACGGCGCCAATTGGGCGAAGAGAGTAATTGACGTTTCCGACGCTTTCTTTACCAATTATACTATCGCTACGAAAGAATTGGACGGAACCGCTTACCCATTAGGGTCATTGATTAAGTCCGCAACTGGCGCTGATGTTTATTACATCGGCACTGACGGCAAGGCGCAAAAAGTAACTACCGAAGCCGCTTTTAACGCTAACCGCTTTAGCTGGGGCGATGTATTAACATCAACCTTAGCTATTCCGGCCGCTGGCGCTGATATTACCGGCGCTGTTGCTACCTTGACTGACACTTCGTCAGGCGCGGGCGGGACACCAGTTTCAGGCGGATCTGGCTTAACAGTTGCTTTGGCTTCCGATAATCCGGCAGCCGCGAACATTCCAGCTGGCTCACCTAATCCATTCTTAAAGCTTAACTTAACTGCTTCCAGCGATGGAGCGGTAAAAGTTAACGCTATTACATTAACCGCTTATGATTTAGGCGTAGCCACTTACATTGACAGTGTTACTTTCTATGATAACGGAGTTAAAGTAGGCACCTCAAAGAATATGAACGATGACAGATTAGGTGTTTTTAACTTTTCTACTCCGATTGAAGTAGCTGCTGGTACGACCAAATCATTGTTAGTAAAAGCTACTATAGAATCCCTCCAAACCGGAAACTTTGTGTTAGGCATTGCTAGCGCCGCTAATATTACTACTGGCGGAGCCGCTGTAAGCGGAACCTTTCCTATTAAAGGCAACCTTCAAGCCATTGTTACCGGCACTTCTATCGGTACAATTACAATGTCAGCTCCTGGCACTAGCGATACAACCAATAAATTCGGAGAGGATAATGTGCTTTTAGCCAGCTTTAAGTTAGCCGCGGCTAACGAAGCGGTTCTTTGGGAATCATTTAGAATGAAGAATGGCGGCACAAATACTGCCGGTATTGTCGGCAATATGAAAGTGCAAATAAATGGCACGGAAGTAGCGAAAGGCGGAGAATTGGCTGACAGATTTGTAAGCTTTAATA
>CAYHIM010000090.1:0-2803 GCA_964356665.1 uncultured Gammaproteobacteria bacterium | reverse complement strand
ATTCTGTTAGAATTGAGAACATTAAAGCCCAAGAACACAAGAACATTAAAACAAAAAGAGGTAAAGGCATTAGAATTTCGTTTTAATGCTTTTATGTTTTAATGTTTTAATGACTTTATGTCTATCCTCACAAAAATTTTTGGCGACCCGAACGAAAAAGTATTGCGGGAAATAAAACCGTTAGTTGAAGAAACAAATAAACTCGAAGCAAAATTCAAGGATTTTGATGATGAAAAATTCCGCGCCGAAATGCAAAAGTTTAAAGGAGAATTGACGGGAAAAGAATGGAGCGAGCAGAAAGAAATTTTGGATAAAATTTTGCCGGAAATATTTGCAATCACCCGGGAAGCGGCGCGGCGAAAATTAAATCAGCGCCATTTTGACGTGCAGCTATCAGGCGGCATTGTCCTGCACCGCGGGGCAATAGCGGAAATGAAAACCGGTGAAGGCAAAACCCTGACCGCTGCTTTGCCGGTTGTCTTAAACGCGCTCGCCGGACGCGGCGTGCATATCGTAACGCCGAACGATTATTTGTCGCGCGTCGGCGGCGGCTGGATGGGGCCGGTTTACCATACTTTGGGTTTAAGCACCGGCGTTATCGCCCATGATTTTTCCGGCATTTATGACCCGAGTTACGAGAGCTCGGAACAGCACGGCGGCGATGAGCGCCTGCGCCACTGGCGGCCGGTCAGCCACAAAGAAGCTTACGGCTGCGATGTCACTTACGGCACCAACAACGAATTCGGCTTTGATTATCTGCGCGACAATATGGCGCCGGATCTGGAGCATATGGTCCAGAGAGAATTGCATTACGCGATTGTTGACGAAATCGACTCCATTTTAATAGACGAAGCGCGCACGCCGCTTATCATTTCCGCGCCGGCGGAAGAATCAACCGACAAATACCGCCAGTTCGCCCAACTGGTAACGAAGCTTAAAGAAAACGAGGATTATAATGTGGACGAAAAAATGCGGGCCGCTACTTTAACCGAAGATGGTTTAAATAAAATGGAAAAGCTGCTGGGGATAAAAAATATTTATACGGAAGGCGGCATCAGTGAAGTGCACCATATTGAGCAGGCCCTGCGCGCCCAGACGCTGTTTCGGCGCGACCGCGATTATGTAGTAAAGGACGGTGAGATTATCATCGTGGATGAATTTACCGGCCGCCTGATGCCGGGCCGGCGCTATTCTGAAGGCCTGCACCAGGCAATTGAAGCCAAAGAAGGCGTGCAGGTGCAGCGCGAGTCAATGACATTAGCCACCATTACTTTTCAAAATTATTTCCGGCTTTATGCCAAACTATCCGGCATGACCGGCACGGCCGTAACCGAAGCCGAAGAGTTCCATAAAATTTATAATCTGGAAACAGTCGTTATCCCGACGCATCGGACGATGATTCGCAAAGATTTGACCGATTTAGTTTACGCGACCGAAGCCGGAAAATTTCAGGCAATTGCAGCGGAAATAAAACGGCGGCAAAAACTCGGCCAGCCGGTATTGGTCGGCACGATTTCTATTGAGAAAAACGAAATTCTGGCCGAAATGCTGGACCGCGCCGGCGTGCCGGCGCAGGTTTTGAACGCCAAACAGCACGAAAAAGAAGCGGGCGTTATCGCCCAAGCCGGCCAGCCGGGCGCGGTCACGATTGCTACCAACATGGCTGGCCGCGGCGTAGATATTATTTTGGGCGGCCAGCCCAAGGCTGATCCGCTTGAGGCGGACAGCAACAAGGAAGAAGAGGCGCGCAAAGTCAAAGAGTTAGGCGGCCTGCATGTTATCGGCACCGAGCGGCACGAATCGCGCCGGATTGATAACCAGTTGCGCGGTAGAAGCGGCCGTCAGGGAGACGCCGGCTCATCGCAATTTTACTTATCAATGGAAGATGATTTAATGCGCATTTTCGGCGGCGACCGGATGAAGCGGCTGATGGCTACTTTGAAAGTGCCGGAAGACACGCCGATTGAAAATAAAATTATTGCCCGCTCCATTGAGCAGGCGCAGAAAAAAGTGGAAGCGCACAACTTTGATATCCGCAAACATTTGGTTGAATACGACGACGTGATTAATAAGCACCGCGAAGCGATTTACCGGCGGCGACGGGAGATACTTAACCTCGCCGCCAACCTTTCCCCGGAAACAGACGCCGCGGACAAAGAGAAAACGTACGCCGCTATAATCTTAGACATGATTGCGGAAGAAATCGCGCTGGTGGTTAATTTTCATACCGCCGGCGAAGACGCCAGCGCCTGGAATTTAAAAGAAATTCAGGAAACAGTTGCTACTATTTTTCCTCTGCCGCCAGATTTTCAAGCCGAGCTAAAGAAATTAGCGCAGCTAAAAAATTCAGCCGAAGCGCGGCAAAAAATAACAGATTATATCAATGAATTGGTTAACAAGGCATACGTTGAATTAACAGATAATATCAACGCGGCCGTGCCCTCAAATCGCGGCGAGGGACAGCCGTCCATGCCGGAAATTGAACGGCAGATTTTGCTCCGCGCCATTGACCAAATCTGGACCGAGCATCTGGACGCGATGGATCAGATGCGCCGCGGCATTGGTTTGCGCGGCTACGGCCAGCACGACCCGCTGATTGAATATAAAAAAGAATCCTACCGGATGTTTCAGCAGCTAAACGAATTAATTCGCAAGCAAGTAGTGTACTCTATCTTTAAGATTGCTGACGCGACTCAATTTATGTCGCCGACTTTGCTACAACGCGCCCAGCGTTTTGTGGCGCCGACCGAAGATGTCGGCTCGTTTTCTTCATTTAAACAGGGAAGTGGCGAAGAGAGCGGCT
>CAYHIM010000089.1:297-2900 GCA_964356665.1 uncultured Gammaproteobacteria bacterium | reverse complement strand
AAGCCAAAACCACGCGCTTGGAAGACGATGATATCGCGCAGACGGATGGGAGAGTTGTAAAATAAATTTCTAAATTATAATTTTTTTGAATTAAGAAAAAAGCCGATTTATTCCCCTCCTTGCTAAGGAGGGGTTAAGGGAGGTGGCGTGGCCAGCAATCAAAATATAAAAATACAAAGAAATTATCTCTAACAATCCCACCCCACCCATGCCTCCCCTTAGTAAGGGGAGGGGTTTCGTAATTCAAAATAAATTAGAAATTAGAATGTTTAAAATACTAAAAAATAAAAAAGGAAAATCAGTTCGACTTGGCAGCATAAAGACATCGCATGGGAGTATCAATACTCCTTTTTTTATGCCGGACGCGACCAGAGGTTTTGTTAAAGCGATTGACAGCGAGGACTTGAAAAAATTAAGAATGGGGCCGATGGTGGTTAATACTTTTCATCTTTATCTTCAGCCGGGAATGCCAATAATAAAAAAAGCAGGCGGAATCCATAAATTTATGGGCTGGGACGGACCGCTTCTGGCCGACAGCGGCGGGTATCAGGTTTTTTCTTTAGTCCATAAAAATCCGAAGATAGGAAGGATTACCGATAAGAGCGTTATTTTTAAGTCGCCGCTTGACGGCTCAAAGCATGAACTGACTCCGGAAAAATCAATTCAAATCCAGTTTGGTTTAGGCGTTGATATGATGGTTTGCCTGGACGATTGTCCGCCGAATGATTTTAATAAAAGCGGCTTAGAAAAATCGGTTGAGCGCACGATCGCCTGGGCGAAAAGATGCCGGCGAGAATATGATAAGCAGATTAAAAAAAGAAAAATAAAAGATAGCGCCCGCCCGCTCATTTTTAGCGTTATTCAGGGCGGGGCGGAAATTGATTTAAGAAAATATTGCGCCGGGGAATTAGTTAAAATCGGGTTTGACGGTTACAGCTTCGGGGCGCGGCCGATTGACGCGGCCGGAAATTTTTTAGGCGAGGTTTTAAAACGCACTGCCGAATTTATTCCGGAAAATTCTCTGCGCTTTGCCTTAGGAATAGGAACGCCGGAAGATATTGTTAGGTGCGCTTCTTACGGCTGGGATATGTTTGACTGCGTTATACCGACGAGAGAGGGAAGGCATGGGCGGCTTTTCCTCTGGAAAAGAAATTCTAAATCCAAAATTCTAAATCCTAAACAAATCTTAAATTCTAAATCTCAAATTCTAAATTTTTATCAAACTATAAATATTTTAAATTCAAAATTTTCAACTGATTTTTCTCCGATTAACTCTAATTCAAAATTGCCGGAACTGCGCGACCATTCTAATGCATACCTTAATCATTTGTTTAAACTGAAAGATCCGCTCGGCGCCCGCTTGGCGACTTTGAATAATTTGGAGTTTTATTTGGAGCTGATGAAAAAATTAAGGGAAAAATAATTTTTCTTTTTCGGCTTGACTTTTTTAAGGAAAAATACTAATATCCTATAATAAATAACTTTAAAATTTAAGGTTATTTTTTATTTTATTTTGTCCATTTAACAACCTCTATAAAGAGGATAATAATAACACTTTAAAGAAATAAGGAGGAAAGAAAAGATGGGAAAAACAGCGTATGTAAAAAACATTAACCGCCATCTACTTATGACATTATCAGATGGCACTCTTGTAGTACGACTTGATTTGGGCGTCGGTCACGAAATAACGACGCCGCCACATATTGATGAAGCGACTAAACACGGCTACGATTATGTCTGGGATCCGAATAAAGTTGTCGCTTTAATTGATCATGTGAGTCCGGCTACGGATCTTAAAACGGCCAAACAGGGCTTAATTATGCGTAATTGGTCAAAGAAACATGGGCTTTACTTTGCTGATATAGGAGATAACGGCGTCTGCCATGTTCTTACTCCACAATTGGCACTTATACGGCCTGGAGAAACCGGAATTATTGATGATAGCCATGGATGCACATGGGGAGCGGTTAACGCTTTTTCAATGGGAGTCGGAACAACTGATTTCGGCTGTGGCGTTGTGACAGGATTTTTTCTTCTTGCCCCGCAAAAGGTAATTCAATTTAACTTTTACGGGAATCTACCGGCAAATGTTTACGCTAAGGATCTTGCTTTGCTCGCGGTGAACAAACTTACGCAAAGAGGATCAAAAAATACCGTAGTGGAATTCGGCGGCAATGTGGTTTCTGAAATGGGTATGGCCGGAAGATTTACATTATGCAATATGCCGATAGAAGGCGGAGCTACATGCGGAATGGTGATGGTGGATGAAACTACCATTGATTACCTATGGCCGGCAATCAAGGAAAAATATTCCACAAAAGAGGCCGCCTTGGCAGATCTCGCTAAGCATAACAGCGATCCTGATTGCGAATATGATGACGTAATAAATATTGATGTTTCAATCCTTAAGCCGCTTACAACTATTAACTATCATCCTTCGGAAATCGTAAGGGTAAGCGAACTTCAGGGCAAAAAAGTCGACCAATTCGTCATCGGCTCTTGCACAAACGCCAGAATTGAAGATCTGCGCGTTGCCGCCGCTATTCTTAAAGCGGTCGGTAAAAAGGTGGCGCCGAGAACATTGGTAATACCGCCAACGCATA
>CAYHIM010000089.1:0-287 GCA_964356665.1 uncultured Gammaproteobacteria bacterium | reverse complement strand
GCGGGATGCGTGGTAATGAATCCGACTTGCGGTCCTTGCTTAGGAATGAGCGGCGGCGTAATTGATCCAAGTGAAGTTTGCCTTAATACATTCAACCGTAATTATAAAGGAAGAATGTCGCAGGGGCACGGAGGAATGATACATCTCGCGTCACCGGCGGTAACAGCTTACAGCGCTATGTTCGGGGAAATAAGAGAACCGAGCGAAGAGTTGTGCCGCGAGATTAACAGCATGGTAAGCAAACTTGACGAAGTTGTTCCGCTTTTCAGGGAGCTTAAACCCGTTCC
>CAYHIM010000088.1:0-2932 GCA_964356665.1 uncultured Gammaproteobacteria bacterium | reverse complement strand
AAAATAAATTTTATATGCTATTCTGTAAAGTTCAAATTTTTTGAACGTTTGTTCTATTAAAAATATTTACGACCCAGGAGGTGTGTTATCATGGCGACGAAACAAGACCGTATTCGGAGAATTCAAGAGCGTCGAGAGGTGATTCTCGATGAAGCCAAGAAAGTCAGAGCTCAGGGTAAAAGTTGGAAGGAGCTCTCTCTGGAAGATCGTCTGATATTAGTCTCTGCCGACATCATTAATAATGAAGATCGGCTGGAGCAATTCGAGCAGGAGCTCGCTCAAGAGCAAGAGGTGCCCACAGAAGAAAATTTAACTGCTTCCGTGTTCAAAGGAGCGAAATGCTTCTGCTGCGGCTGCAAGCTTGAATCCGGCGAGTCTTCGATTCTTTCGGCCAATTTGCTTGTCGCCAAAGCGGAGCAACCCGGACGAAAAATGCCACCCCAGGCACATTTTATGAAAAAAGTTGCTGCCTTGAGAGTCACAGACTTTCAGGCAGCGATGTGCTGCCGGATGTGCAATCCGCAAGTGGAATCTTGGTTAGCAGAAAATCTGCCTTCGGATTCCGATCGTAATAATTTTCGCCTTCACTCACCCATGAATATCATCAACCAATGGGCGAAAGAAAATGTGGATACTGCGAAGCGCAATCAAGATTCTCTTATGCAAAGTCTGGATGAGAGAATCGCGGTCATAAAGAAAAATCTCAACGATCTGCGATCGCAACGCGACTCTATCCGCGGTGTGGTTAAGAAAAAGCAAGAGAAGACGCAAGAGATGAATAATAATATCAAAAATGCTCTTGGTTTTCTCTCTCCTCTCTCTTCCAACGTCGTCTCGCTGCCGATTACCGGCACCGATGGCGAATAAAAATTTCGCTCTCACACTCCCCATTTCTGTGCCCGACCTGTCCACAATTGGTCGGGCTTTTTTTTATTATCCCACAAATCAACAAATCATTTACAAATATACAAATAATTTTAAGGAACAATTTTAATACTTTAATTTCCTAATTTTCTTAATCTTTTCCCTTAATTCAATCGCTTTTTCAAAATCCAATTCTTCCGCCGCCGCCTGCATCTCTTTTTCTAAAATAACAATATCATCTTCACTTACAAGCAATGCTTCATCTTCCTTATTGTCTGGTTCCATGTTATGTGTTATGTGTTTGGTGATGCTTTTAGGCGTTATGCCATGCTGCTTATTATATTCCAGCTGAATTTTGCGCCGGCGTTCGGTTTCCTTAATCGCTAACTTCATGCTAACTGTCATCTTATCCGCGTAAAAAATAACTTGGCTGTCAATATTGCGCGCCGCTCTCCCTACAGTTTGGATTAAGCTGCGCTCGTTGCGCAAAAACCCTTCTTTATCCGCGTCTAAAATCGCGACTAAACCGACTTCCGGCAAATCCAAACCTTCGCGCAATAAATTAATGCCGACGATAACGTCAATTTTCCCGGAGCGCAGGCGCTTCAATACTTCTATGCGCTCCAAAGTATCAATTTCACTATGCAGATATTCTACTTTAAAATCCTGCTGTAACAAATAACTCGCGAGCTCTTCCGCCATTTTTTTAGTCAAAGTCGTTACCAACGCCCTGTTGCCCTGCCGCACCGTTTTATTTATGGCCGCCATTAAATCTTCAATCTGCCCGGCGCTCGGCCGCACGCTAATCGGCGGGTCAATTAAGCCAGTCGGCCGAATTATCTGCTCCACAATCTGCGTGGAATTTCTGATTTCTTCCTCCGCCGGCGTGGCGGAAACATAAATTACGTCAGCGCCAGCCTTATTAAGCGGCTTTAAAAAGCCCGTGAATTCATTAAACTTCAGCGGCCGGTTGTCGTACGCGCTCGGCAGGCGAAAGCCGTAATCAATTAAATTCTGTTTGCGCGAATGGTCGCCCTCGTACATTCCGCGCAGCTGCGGCAGACTGGCGTGCGATTCGTCAATAAACAGCAGCCAATCTGCCGGCATAAAATGCAAGAGCGTATAGGGCGGGCTGCCGGGCGCGCGGTTATCAAAATGGCGCGAATAGTTTTCAATTCCTTTGCAGTAGCCGAGCTGCTCAATCATTTCCAGATCGTAATTGGTCCGCTGCTGCAGCCGATATTTTAAAACCGGGTCGGTAAGTTGCGCTAATCGTTCGCGTAATTCTTCCCGGATAGCTTTCAAAGCTCGCGTTTTATGTTCGTCGTTAGTGACATACGCCCGGGCCGGGTAAAGCCAGACTAACGGCAATTCTTTTTCTTTGCGCAAAGTTATCGGATGCAGTTCATAAATATGTTCAATTTGGTCGCCAAAATATTCCAGCCGCAAAACCGCTGTGCCGCCGCCCTGCACAATATCAATGGTGTCGCCGCGCACGCGGAACCGGCCCGGCTTAAGTTCCGTATCATTGCGTTCATATTGTAAATTCACTAATTTTAATAATAATTGGCGCAATGGTAATTCCTCGCCCGCTTTAACTTCTAACGACTGCGCCTGAAACTCCGCCGGACTGCCAAAGCCGTAAATGCAGGATACCGAACTGACAATAATTACGTCGCGCCGCGTCAGTAAACTAATGCCGGCTTCCAACCGCATCCGCTCAATTTTTTCATTCACCTGCGAGTCTTTTTCAATATAAGTGTCAGAGGCGGGCAGGTAACTTTCCGGCTGGTAATAGTCAAAATAACTGACAAAATAACAGACTTTATTGGCTGGGAAAAAATCTAAAAATTCTTCGTAGAGTTGCGCCGCGAGCGTTTTATTATGCGACAGCACGAGTGTCGGCCGTTGCAGTTTGGCAATCACATTCGCCATGGTAAAAGTCTTGCCCGATCCGGTCACACCCAAAAGCGTCTGCTGCGGCAGACCCTGTTTTATGCCGTTAACAAGTTGTTCAATCGCTTTGGGCTGGTCACCGGCTGGTTTATAGTTGGAATGGAGTTCAAAC
>CAYHIM010000087.1:0-2962 GCA_964356665.1 uncultured Gammaproteobacteria bacterium | reverse complement strand
GAGGAATAAGGCTGGAAAACTCTGGTGTGTTTTTCAACCGCACCAATATCATCGGACTCACGATTTGTTCGAAAAATTTATCGGCGCTTTTGCCGATGCCGATAGAACCATAATCTTGCCGATATACAGCGTGGCGGGACGCGAATCGGAAGAAATTAAAAAGATGGTAAGCTCGGAAAAGTTAACGGAGGCGATAAAAACAGTCAACAGCCAACAGTCAACAATAAACAACGAAAAAGAGATATTATATAGGGAAAGTTTTGATAAAGCGGCAGAATATTTACGTGAAAATCTACGGCCTGGCGATGTCTGCGTCATTATGGGCGCGGGGGACATCTATAAACTCACGAATCAGTTGCTAACTTAGGCGAATATAAAACCAATTTAATTGTTTAACGGCAGGAATTCAAAGAATCGCAGAAATTATAAAATAAAGGGTATTAAACTCCAGAGCCTCGCCAAGGCGGGGGACTCAAAATTGGAATAGCCCAAACCGCCGCCCCGCATCTGCGGGGCAGGGTATAATAATACCCTTTATATTCGTTTGGATTCGCTTATTGTTAGCGAGTTTTAGTTATCCACAGTTGACGGTCTTTTTTAGTTGCTGAAAGCTGGTATAATGAAAGTAGCGAAAAAAATAAATGTTTTTTGTTACCGGTTTGGCTTGAGGAAAAGTCGAACGTTTTGAATTAACTAAACAAAAAAAATAAAAGCAAATCAAACAAGAGGATATCTATACTAAATAAAATATAAACGACGTCACGGTGCGTGACATCGTTTGAAATTTCGTCGCTCGCCCCAGATGAAAATAAATTTTCGCCTGTGGGCTTGCTAGAAATTATAAAAAGGTCGATAGATCCTCAATCGCGAGATTGTAAAATAAATAATTAATAAATTAATAGTAGATATAAAACACATCAATTAATATAACGATCGATCATTAATTCGTGTGTTTTATAAAAATAGAAATCAAAAAAAGACATGAAAAAATTTATTCAATCAAGATCAGCTTGGGAGATGGCGATAGTATCCGTCTTCTCTTTTTTCGCGGCCACCGGCTTGGTGATGGCGGCAACAACCATTGGTACAGACATCACCACCGGCGGCAATATCTACGCGACCAGCACCCTTTTGATGGACGGAGCTTCAACCTTTAAGGGTACCGTTACTCTGTCCGCGGCGGACCTAAAGTTTTCTACCGGCTACGGCTTAGATTCAACTGGCGCTGTGCTAAACATTGGCACAACTACGGCCACTACCATTAACATTGGCTCAACCGGCGCCACGGTTGCCATTAGAGGCAATCTGACTATTCCGGGGGCATATAGTATAGACGCTGTTACTGGAGTTTTGAACATTGGAACTTCCACGGCTACTGCCATTAACATTGGCAAGGCATCCATCACCACCACTAACATCGGCACCTTTTCTACCGCCACGTCCACTGTGGGCGGCTACGCGACCACCACGACCGAAGGCGTAGTTCTGCCAACAAGTAGAACGGCCGCGCCCGTGACTTGCAGCGCCGCGTATAATGGCGGGTTAGCTTATAATTCAGGCACCAAAAACCTGTGTATTTGTATTGGTACCACCTGGGTAGTAGCCTCTTCCTCTGTCGCGGTCACTTGCTTCTAATAATTAATAAAGCCACAATAAGTTAAAAACTTATGCGAAAAAAAATTGTAATAACTGTCTTGGCTTTATTATCCATCGCGACAGTAGCGCTGGCCGCGACTACTGATTTCGTGGCCAGCAGCGATATCACGGTGGCCGGCGTCACCTTTGGTTCCGACACGGCCAATTTGCTGATTATGAACGGCTCCAAAGCCGCCAGTTGGTCTTTCAGCAGCGGCACTTTCACTGTGACTGATCCTGATGTCACCGCCGGTTTTATGGTCGGCTCGGCTGATACGGCCGTAAAAACCTTCAAGGTTACCAAAGCCGACGGCACGGGTTCAGTTTGCGCGGAGAACGGCACGGCTGGCACCAGCTACGTGACTTTATCAACTACCGCTGACACCTACACCATCGCGCCTTCAACTTATAGCGTTTGCACCAATCACTGCCCTTCGGTTAACGGCGCGGCAACTTATAACGATTATCCGACTTGCGGCGCGGCAACTTGTAATGCGGGTTTTCGTTTAAGCGGTTCTGGCGCTAGCGCGGTTTGTTTGGTAACTGGTGGCGGTGGCGTCTCCGGCGGTGGCGGTGGCTATACTACTATTGGATTACCCTCGCCCAGCCCTTCGGCTTCGCCTAGTCCCTCAGCTTCTCCAAGCGCATCAACACCCGCAACAACTTCAACGATAAAAGAGGGTGCTCTTATCCGAGCCATTGGCGATATTGATATCTATATTGTTAAATACGTGGGCGATAAAAAATTTAAAAGATTGATTTTGAGCCCGTCAGTATTTAATAGCTATCAGCATCTAAAATGGGGCGATGTGCAGGATCTGCAGCAAAGCGTGGTTGACTCCTTCACAACTTCTGAATTAGTGAGAGCGGTCAATGACGCTAAAGTTTATAAGCTTTATCCGGCAGGGGATACTGGCGAAAAACGCTGGGTCAAAACCGCCGAAGGTTTTAACCGAATGGGATTTGATTGGGATTCAATTTATGAGATTAACGCGGTTGACCGAAATTCTTATAAAACCGGCGCCAATATTGAATAAACAACAAAGTCTCGCCAAGACGAAAAATACCCCGCACTTTGCGGGGTATTTTTTTAGTTGTCATTCCTAATCTCTCAACTTGCGAAGTTGAGAGATTAATTTCATGCTTTTTTCTTCCGATTTTTTGTGATAGAATCAGAGTAAGATAGATGAAAAAATTAAACCAAAAAATCGTTTGGTTATTTGCGATTTTGTCGCTAATAGCCGGCAATATTTTTTTATTTTTACCTCAAACAGCTCGGGGTGAAAATTTAACGGTTGATTCCGATGTGCCAACAATTTTACCGCGG
>CAYHIM010000086.1:0-2988 GCA_964356665.1 uncultured Gammaproteobacteria bacterium | reverse complement strand
CTTTGAAATACGGCTTATGGCGTCCGCCCTCTTCTTTGGTTAAGATATAGACTTCTGCTTCAAATTCCGTGTGCGGAGTCACGGTGCCTGATTTAGCCAGCACCTGACCGCGTTCTACTTCGTCTTTTTTCGTGCCGCGCAAGAGTACGCCGGCATTATCGCCCGCTTGACCTTGGTCCAATGTTTTATTAAACATTTCTACGCCGGTAACGGTAGTTTTTTGCGTATCGCGCAAACCAATTATGGCTATTTCCTCGCCGACTTTAACAACCCCGCGCTCAATTCTGCCCGTCACCACCGTGCCTCGGCCTTCAATGGAAAACACGTCTTCAATCGGCATTAAAAATGGCTTGTCAATTTCACGCTTGGGCTCGGCAATTTTTTCATCCAAAGTTTTGATTAAATCTAAAATTGCTTGGGCATATTCGCCATTCGGGTCCTCCAAAGCTTTCAGGGCGCTACCGCGGATAATCGGCGTGTTGTTGCCGTCAAATTCGTATTTTTTTAATAAGTCGCGAATTTCTTCCTCCACTAGATCAATTAATTCTTTGTCTTCCACCATATCAACTTTATTCAAAAAAACTACAATATAAGGCACCCCTACCTGTTTAGCGAGTAAAATATGTTCGCGCGTCTGCGGCATCGGACCGTCGGTAGCGCTGACCACCAAAATTGCGCCGTCCATTTGGGCGGCGCCGGTAATCATATTCTTTACATAGTCAGCGTGCCCGGGACAATCAACGTGCGCGTAATGACGTTTCTCGGATTCGTACTCAACGTGCGCAGTGGCGATAGTAATGCCGCGCGCCTTTTCTTCCGGTGCGGCGTCTATTTGGTCAACTGATTTTTCTTGAGCATTAAACCCTTTCGCCCGTAATACCTTTAAAATCGCGGCGGTTAACGTTGTTTTGCCATGGTCCACATGGCCGATGGTGCCGACATTGATGTGCGGCTTAGTTCGTTCAAATTGTGCAGTCATGTTATTATTGCTTAATTAAATTATTAAATTATTTTATTGATAAAGTAAAAAAACCAACTCTTATATGGTTTCTAAATAATACCGGTCCTCTTCCGTTTCCGCATTCATCTCGACCGGAGTTTTGCCTCTAATTTCAGGAGCAATCTCCCATTTACTCCGCCTTTGGCCGTGGTCTGCTTGATGATTTTTGATATTTTGCTCTATTGTACCATATCCCCAATTATTGTCAACCTCGCCCGCACTGACTTGTTTTTCCTCCGCTGAATTAAAAACGTCGCCTATCGGCACAAAATCATTGTTGTCTTCGCCTTCCTGTTTATACTCATCGGCAACACTGCCGATATCACTAAGCGATCGCTCGCTGTAATTAAACTCGCTTTCCTCCGGTAAATCGCTAAATTCATCGTTCGCTCGCCAAAATTCATCTTCCTTGTCCTTGTCTTCTTGGTAATTTTCTTCATAATCATCATCGTAATCGTCCTCTCCCTTATTATTATTTATAAAATTACCGTCTAACAATTGCTCGTAGGCGTCAATATCCATTACCACGTAACTTTTATTAGAATCGTTGCGGTCCAAAACGACCAAACGATCGCCCGTTCTCCTTACTAAATTGATAATTTTATCTAGTTGGTTCCCCATATTAATTAAATTAACGCGCTAACGCCAAAAGCATATTTAATTCGTCTACTTTGACTAACTTTTGTCGTTTTAAAATTTCTATAATTTTAATTTTCCAATTTTTATCCCTCTCTTTATCGCCCTTAATAAAAGCAATGATATCACCCTTAGTCTCTGCTAACTTGCTATCAATATACATTTTCATTTCATGACGATGCCTGCCGATTTCTAAACTCACCTCTTCTTTAACAATCTCCTTAACTGCTGGCAAAACTACTGCTTCTGTAAACTCTGCTAATTTGGTAATAGTGAGTGGTGTATGCGTATTATTTATTATTTTCTTATTTTTTTCCCTTTTTACTTTCATAAATTTTGGCATTTTTGGCATTATTAAACTACTTTAAATTATATGGCTACCTTTACCGCTTGTCAATCTGTCTGCCTCTGGCCTGTTACTTGTCACTTTTCCCGCCGCTTCTATTGGCAATAATTTCTTGCGCCTTATTGCGCGGCACTTCTTCGTAGCCAAATAGCTCCATACTGTAGCTCGCGCGCCCTTGCGTCATGGAACGCAATTGCGTCGCATAGCCGAACATCTCGGCCAGCGGAACTTTCGCGTCAATGACTTTGACTGCGCCGCGCTCACCCATCTCTTCCACTTTGCCGCGCTTGGAATTAATGTCGCCCACCACATCGCCCATAAATTGTTCGGGCGTTACTACTTCTACTTTCATAACTGGTTCAAGTAAAATGGGGTTGGCTTTGCGGCAAGCTTCCTGAAAAGCGATTGAACCGGCAATTTTAAAAGCGGCTTCGGAAGAGTCTACTTCGTGATATGACCCGTCGTACACGGCAACGCTCACATCTACAATCGGATAGCCGGCCACGATGCCTTTTTCTTTGGCTTCTTTCACGCCTTTTTCAATTGCCGGAATATATTCTCTGGGGATGGCGCCACCCCTGACTTCATCTTCAAACTCAAATCCTTTGCCTGTTTCAAGCGGCTTAACGCGCAGCCAGCAGTGGCCATATTGGCCGCGCCCGCCGGACTGGCGAATATATTTTCCTTCCGCTTCCGCTTCTTGCTTGATAGTTTCGCGGTATGCTACTTGCGGCTGACCCACATTAGCTTCCACTTTGAACTCGCGTTTCATCCGGTCCACAATAATATCTAAATGCAATTCTCCCATGCCGGCGATTAAAGTCTGGCCGGTTTCCTGATCGGTATTCACGCGGAAAGTCGGGTCTTCTTCGGCAAGTTTTGATAAAGCCATGCCCATTTTTTCTTGGTCCGCTTTAGTTTTCGGCTCCACCGCCACTTTAATTACCGGCTCGGGGAAAATAATATTCTCTAAAATAAGAGGGCGGCTTTCATCGCAAAGAGTATG
>CAYHIM010000085.1:0-2989 GCA_964356665.1 uncultured Gammaproteobacteria bacterium | reverse complement strand
GCCATGTTTTCTTTGCTCTTTCCGAAAAAAAAGGAGTAGTTTCTCTCCGCATTCGGCGAAATCAATTGGTTGTTTGTCGGATGAATTGACTATCCGCATCAAGTCGTCATTATTGGCGGTTGTGGCGATAGCCTTTTTTTGCCGGCAATCCGGACACAAAACTTCGGTTCCGCCGATTTGCGGGTTAACTTTCCAGCCTTGGTTGGCTGGATAGACATGGGCTGTTTCTTTTCCGCACTGGCATCTCAAGATGATTGGCATAGTTGCCTCCTTTTTTGGTACTGGTTAAGCCGCGTCGTCCGGCGGATTGTCTGTTGGCGGGACGAGAATAAAATTTTTGGCGAGGTAAAGTTGTCGGTCACGATTTTTTAACTTGACCGACCAGACTTCCTTGCCGTTGTAGCGTAAGTCGCTGATTACTTCTATGTTCCCAGTGGGTATGTTATACCCGATCCCTTCTATGGGCCACGCGCCGCCAACTCCCGTTACGGAAACTGTATCCCCTGCTTGAAAGGGCGGTTTTTGCCCGTCCAGCCTGGCTAAAATTACGCGTTTTAAAAAAAGGCATCAGCGCGTTCATCGGCCGCGGAGGGGTCGAAACATAGTCCGCTACCGCTAACCCCGGCTTTCATACACGCTCGCATAAATTTTGTCAGCAATGTTTCGTTGTCCCAGTTATAAGAATTTACATTAATTCCCATGCCGTTCACCTTTCCTTTCTTTAGTTTGCCGTTGTTTTTATTATAAGAACTGCCTTATTTAGCCGTTAGAATAATTTAGCACTTGGTGGGGATTTGTCAAGCAAGGGATTATGTCGTAAAATAAGCACATTACAACGCAATCAAAATTGCGTCGTAATATGCGCCGAGATTGTTGCGACATTCTTCAAACATCGCAAAATCTCGGCTAGACTAAAAATCTATTCCGGCCTTCCTTTTCAAAAAAATAGAAAAAATGCAGAATATTGAAACCTTAATTAAAGACTATCTTTCGCACTTGGAAGTGGAGCGCGGCCGGTCAATAAAAACCGTGGAAAATTACGGCCATTATTTGCGACGGTTTTTAGGGTGGGCAAAGATCGATAAGCCTTCGCAGATAAACGCGGATTTAGTGCGGGATTATCGGTTGTATCTTAACCGGTTGAACGAAAACAATCGCTCGCTCAAAAAAATTACCCAAAATTACCACATTATTGCTTTGCGCAATTTTTTAAAGTATCTGGCCAAACGAGATATTAAAGCGCGGGCGTCCGATAAAATAGAACTGGCTAAGCAAGCGCCGCGCCAGGTTGAATTTCTGGAAGGCGACGAACTGACTCGCCTGCTGCGGGCGCCGGACAGCGATTCGCTTCGTTCCTTGCGCGACCGGGCATTGCTGGAACTGCTTTTTTCCACGGGTCTGCGCGTTTCGGAAATTTGCCATTTAAACAGAGACAGTTTTAATTTGGACAAAGGCGAATTTTCCGTGCGGGGCAAGGGCGAGAAAATCCGAGTGGTCTTTATTTCTGAAACAGCTAAAATAGCCTTAAAAAGCTATCTGGCTAAGCGCAAAGACATTGAACCGGCCTTATTTGTCCGCACGCCCAAGGGCAAGGGGTGGTTGGGCAAATTAGACGCGATTCAGGTTAAAACCGGTAAAGCTCAAAGGGTCCGTTTATCAGAAATGCGCTTGACACCGCGTTCCGTGCAACGGATAATCAAGCATTACGCCATAAAAGCCGGCATTTCCCGCCGCGTCACGCCGCACACCTTAAGGCATTCCTTTGCGACTGACCTGCTGATTTCCGGCGCGGATATCCGTTCGGTTCAGGCTATGCTGGGCCACTCCTCTATCACGACAACCCAGATATATACCCATATTACCGACAAGCAATTGCGCGAAGTGCATAAAAGTTTTCATGGGAAGAAACGATGATGGATAATTGGATAGCTTGTAAAAACGAACTAGTATGTTATACTTATTATAAGCTAACATAATTAGTTCGATTATGAAATTACAAGAGAAGTTTTTAGCGATAAAGCTTAGAAAAAAAGGAAGAAGTTATAGTGAAATTCGTAAAAAGATTAAGGTTTCTAAAAGCACTTTAACCAGTTGGTTGAGGGATATAGAGCTATCCCCTGGTCAAAAAGAGCGGTTATTTGTGACTTTAAGACAACAGAATGGATATAGACTGGCTAGATTAAATCGCAACAAAAAGAAAAGAGAAACGGAGAGAATTATTGCAGAGGCAAAAACTCAATTGCCGTTATTATTTAATAACCCTCTATTTATTAGTGGTCTGATGTTGTATTGGGCGGAAGGCGATAAATCAGACGAAAGAGAGGTTGTCAAATTCAGCAATTCTGACTCGCGAATGATAGCGTTTATGATGAGATGGTTTAGAGAAATATGTAAGATAGACAACAGCAAATTTAGAGCCGCTATTCATATTCATGAATTACATTGCAGGGCGAGAATAGAAAATTACTGGTCTGGAATAACGGGTATTCCCAAGGAGCAATTTCATAAAACTCAAATTAAGCCGACTTCATTAGGGCAGAGGAGAAATAAGTTATACGACGGGACCTGTGCTGTTGTTGTTAACAGTAGAAATTTATTCAGAAGAATTAAAGGATGGAGGCTTGGTTTTATTGAAAAAATGAACAAGATAAAAGAATAATTTTCTCCCCGTAGCTCAACGGATAGAGCTGCAGACTTCTAATCTGTATATCGAGGTTCGATTCCTCGCGGGGAGACAAAATTAAATAAGCGCCCATAACTCAGTCGGTAGAGTAACCGCCTCTTAAGCGGGATGTCGCAGGTTCGATCCCTGCTGGGCGCACCACAGCTAACTTCGTCGGAATTGACGCGGTAGAATTAGCAGAGATTGCAAGAATATACAAAAAGTCAATGGATTATTTTGTAAACTGATTTTTATGAAAAACCAAAAAGGATTTATACAAATACCAATATTTATCGCAATTATTGTGAGCATTTTAGTTCTAGGTGG
>CAYHIM010000084.1:0-3003 GCA_964356665.1 uncultured Gammaproteobacteria bacterium | reverse complement strand
CTGTTTTGGGAATAATTTTGTTAGTTTTAGGAGGCGGCGGATTATCAACATTCGCCGCACTCAAGAGTTTGCCTGGAAGCCCTCTCTACCCTCTTAAAATCGCTTTAGAGCAGGCGCATCTATTCACCGCGTCTTCGGAGGAGGCGAAGATTAAACTGCAGGCCGAGATGGCCGGCAGGCGCTTAGACGAACTTAAAGCCGTTGTGGAAATGGTTGAGCCGGCCGCGCAAAAAAAGGATAGAGTGGAAAAAGTTATGGATAATATTCAAGATCAATTGACTATCGCCGCCGGTCGATTGCCGGCAATCGGCGACGCGGCGGAACCGCAAAAAGCGGTTGCCGCGGCTCGCGCGGTAAGTGAAAAAGCTGGTCAAGTTGAGAAAGCGTTAGCTCAAGTCAAGGGTTCTCTTCCCGATAATTTAGGGGATAAATTAGCGCAAACAGCGGCGGTCGCCGATAAAACAGGCACCAAAGCGTTAGAAATTATGGTTAATAATCAAGATACGGGCGATTTGGTTGGCAAAAAGGAAATTTTAGCTAAAATTGGGGAGAAAATAGCGACCGCGAAAGCGGAAATTAAGACAATAGGAGAGAAGGCGCGCCAAGCCACTTCAACCGCGGCCGATAAGCTTGGCATTATGGCTGTTTTAATTCAAGACCAATCTGACAAAGCCCAAGAGCTTTTAAATCAAGCCAGCGAAAGCTTAAACAAAGAAAACGCGCCCGAGGCCTTAAATACGGTTAAAGTCGCCAAGGAAATAATTAAAATGACGGAAAGCATTGCCGATGCTAACAATCAGCCGGGCTTAATTGTTCAACAGAAGGCAGCGGGAAACGCGACAGCGACAATGAGCGACAGTCAAGGCAATACCAATTCATCGCAGTCTGTAATAAAAAAATAAAGGGAATAATAGGGGGAATGAGGGAGATTGGGGGGATAAAAAAACACAACATCAGTTATCCACAATAGCGTTTTTATTGACATATTGCGCGGTAATTGATATCATTATGTTTAGTAATAGTAACTATAAAAAAAACCATTTGGCCAAAACTGTTGTGTTTGGATTTTTGTGTTTTGGCAGTCAGAAGCTGTCTATAAAGCCCGTTTTTTTGAAAAAGCTGGTTTTACAGGCAGCTTCTATGATGGGGTTAAAGGTCGATTATTATTTGAGATTAAAATTCTCTCAATGATAAAACTTCATCGCAATGGCTTTAAATTTAAAAAATAAAAGTTAAATTGAAAACCTTGCCATTAATAAAATGAAAAAAATTAATGTCGGGGTGATAAAAAAGAAAAAATTAAAATGAGTAATACATTTAAAAAAGTTGTTTCCATAACGACCAGCGCCACGACTATTCTGTGGCTTTCCGGCATCGCGGCTTTGGCCCCAATGGCGGCCGGCGCTGCCACGATTGTGGATGGCGACACGATAAAGACTGCTGACAACCCTGATGTCTATATCGCTAAATACGTCGGCTCAAAACAGTTTAAACGGCTGATTTTGAATCCCGAAGTTTTTAACAGTTACGGGCATTTGAGTTGGAGCAAAATTCAGACTGTCACCCAGGCCGAATTGGACGCTTTTACAACTTCCGAATTGGTTAAGGGCGAGAATGACCCCAAAGTTTATAAATTAACGCCAAACGGCGATGTCGGCACAAGACAATGGCTGAATATGACCGCCGAGGAGTTTGTGTCAAGCGGTTATGATTGGGATTCAATTTATCAGATAAACAACAAAGACCGCGACAATTATACTCCTGGCGCCGATGTTCCAGTCGGCACTGTCAGTCCCAGCGCGACCCCGACAACTTCCGCCGCGGCCGGCACCCTAACCATCGCTTTGGCCTCGGACACTCCAGGCGCCAACATCGCGCCTTTGAAAGCGGCCAGAGTTCCTTTCACTAAGATTGGCTTCACCGCCGGCGCCTCGGACGTCACTATCACGGCGATCACCGCCCAACGGACGGGTGTTTCGGCTGATACTGCTTTGTCTTCAATCGCTTTGATTGATAACGCCACTAATTTACAGGTTGGCCTTAATCAAACCTTGAATTCAACCCATCAGGTGACTTTCCGCGACACGATTACTATTCTGGCTAACACCACCAAATACTACACTTTGTCGGCCAATATGCCTTCAACTTCCCAGAGTCAGGCGGGCAACGTTGCCTCCTTGTCTTTGGTTGATGTGACGACAACTGCCAGCAAGGTCGGCGCTTTGCCTTTAACCGGCAACGGCCAGACTATCAATGAAGCCTTGACTATTGGTAGTATTTCCGGCTTAACCGGTTCATTAAACGTCGCGACTTCCACTAAGGCGGTCGGCACGACAGCGTTTAATTTCTCCGCCATCAAGTTGACCGCCGGTTCAACCGAAGATGTGACTGTGAGCTCTATTCGGTTTAACCAGTCCGGTTCAGCCGCGGCCAGCGATTTAGCCAACATCGTGGTTTCTGACGGCACAACCGATTATGCCACCACCGTTTCTTCGGATGGCAAATATTACACCGCTTCCTTTGGTACTGCCGGTCTTATTATCAGCAAAGGCTTATCAAAAGAATTCACAGTGAAAGGCGATATTGTGAGCGGCTCGGCCAGAACGATTTCCTTTGATATTTATCGGAGCACCGATATCGCGGTCAAGGGCAACACCTATGGTTATTATTTAACCCTAGATACTTACACCACTTTCCCGTTCAACACCGCTTCCAATCCAATCTTCAATGGCAATGATATTACCATTGGCACGGGTTCTTTGCGTGTTGATAAGAGTTCAAGCGGCGCTCCAGCGGCCAATATTACCAAAGGCGCGACTGGGGTTTTGCTTGGCGCTTTTGATTTCACCGTGCAGGGCGAACCGGTTAACGTCGCCAGCATGATTATGGTTCTTGATATGAGCGGCGGCACCGCTTCTTCAACCGACATCACTAACATCACTTTAACAAAAGCTTATAGTTCGGTTTTACTCGGTCCGGTTGACGGCTCAGCTACAAACTCTG
>CAYHIM010000083.1:0-3098 GCA_964356665.1 uncultured Gammaproteobacteria bacterium | reverse complement strand
AAAATAAATTATCGCGCCGGCGGGAAAACAGATTGATAAAAGATTTTATTTTTCGCCGTTTTGACGAAAGGATAAGTTTTCTTTTAAATACCGAAGAGCTAGCCGGCATGTTTCATTTTTCGCTAAAGCACGTGGAAACGCCGAATGTTCTCTGGCTTACGGCCAAGCATGCCCCGGCGCCTTCCAATATTCCGGAAGAGGGCATAATTTTAGGGCATAATGTTCACCGCGGCATTGTAAAAGAAATTAGAATGAAACGAGCGGATCGCCGGCGCCATTCTTACATTATCGGAAAATCCGGCGCGGGCAAATCGCAGTTAATGGCTTCTATGGCGATTCAAGATATAATTAACGGCGAAGGAGTGGCGATTATTGATCCCCACGGCGATTTAATTGAGGATATTATTTCGCGCATACCGCCGGAGCGCGCCGAGGACGTTATTTTATTTTCTCCCTCCGATAACGAAAGGCCGCTCGCTTTGAATTTAATGGAATTTGACCCGAGATATCCGGAGCAGAAGTCATTCGTCATTAACGAAATGATAAAAATTTTTGACAAGCTTTACGATTTAAAATCTACCGGCGGCCCGATTTTTGAACAATATATGCGCAACGCCATGCTTTTAATAATGAGCGATCCGGACAGCGGCTCAACGCTGATGGAAATTCCCAAGGTTTTGGCGGACGCGAATTTTCGGAAGATGAAGCTTGAACGCTGCGGCGATCATACGGTTGTTGACTTTTGGAAAAAAGAGGCGGAAAAAGCCGGAGGGGAAGCGGCGCTCGCCAACGTTGTTCCCTACATAACCTCCAAGCTCACTTCCTTCGTTTCCAACGACACTATGCGGCCAATAATCGGCCAGCAAAAAAGTTCTTTTAACTTGCGCGATGTTATGGATAATAAAAAAATATTACTCGTCAATTTATCTAAAGGTTTGATTGGCGAAATGAACGCTTATCTTTTGGGGATGATTTTAGTGGGGAAAATTTTAATGGCCGCCTTATCGCGCACCGACCGGCCGCTTGAAGAAAGAAAGGACTTTTATTTATACATTGACGAATTCCAAAATTTTATTACCGATTCCATTTCTTCCATTTTATCCGAAGCGCGCAAATATAATTTAAATCTCATTATCGCCCACCAGTATTTAGGGCAATTGGTTAAAGGGCAAGACACTTCAATCAGAGACGCGGTTTTTGGAAACGTCGGCACCTGGATGTTGTTTAAAGTCGGGTCGGAAGACGCAGAAACAATGGAAAAGGAAATGAAACCGGTGTTTAACCAGTATGATTTAATCAATATTGAAAAATTTACGGCTTACGTTAAGCTGCTAATTGACAATACTGCTTCGCGTCCATTTTCTATGGCAACTCCTTGGCCATTACCGGGAATAAAGAGGGAGGATATGGGGAGCCGCATAAAATCATTAAGCCGGTTAAAATACGGACGCGACCGCGAGCTGATAGAAGCGGAAATTTATAAGAGAACTCATGTCGTGTAGAGATGGTTTTAATAAAAATTTAAAAACCTGTTTGTCAAACAATTTAAATTTTACGTGGAAAATTATTTTTTATAATAATTTTCTCATAAAAACCTATACTAAAAACACGGGCAGGGGAATAAAAATGTTAATAAATGATTCATCTCATTAGATAAAACTAAAAATTATCTAACGGGGTAAATATATTATTATGCAAAAAACAAAAAAATATTCAAAAGAAATATTCTTAATGCTTATTCTAATCGTGGCTTTTGTTTTGACTTTTTTTATCAAAGCGCCGATAGTAGCTGCCCAAAATCCGATTGAAGTTCGCGGATTATTTATTGGCGTTGACAAATCAAGTGCTACGGACATAGCTGATTTTGTTCGCAATGATTTAAGGGCGGCAAAAATCAATACGCTTGTTTTATCCTTTAACTATAATTATCAATGGACTAGCCATCCCGAGCTAATTTCTTCAAATGCTGTTTCGCGCGATCAATTAGTTTCGATAGTAAATGCTTGTCGTGAAGCGGGAATAAAGTTTATACCGGCAATGCAATTTATGAGCCATCAGTATTGCTACGGAACAGTACTGAAAGAATTTCTTGATGCTTATCCTTATTTTGATGCTAACCCGGGAACACCGACGAAGTCGGACTACTGCCGCAGTTGGAATCCTCTTTATCCGGAAACCCATACTATCGCCCTCGATTTAATGGATGAGCTGCTTGAAGTGACTGGGGCGGATGCATTTCACATCGGAATGGATGAAGCATTCATGTTGCCCGAAAATGACTCGCCGTATTATAACGGAGAGACCTGGGCCAAGATGTTTTCGGATGAGGTGAAGATTTACCAAAATCATCTGGCAATATCAAATAAAACCTTATGGCTATGGGGAGATCGCCTGCTCAAATCTTCTGATTGGAATGTTGGATCTTGGGAGGCTGATGGCGAAACAGGCACAAAAGCTATCCACCCCGCGATCGATTTGATTTCTCCGAATAACATAATGATTGCTGATTGGCACTATAACAGCGCTCCAGCAACAGCCGCTTATTTTGCCGGGAAAGGATTTGATGTGGTGTCTAGCCCCTGGAAAAACAGTTCAGTCGCCTTGAGCCAGTTAGGAATGATGCAAAACGCAAACTCAAATATCGCACCACATATGCGAGGAATGCTTGCTACCGCTTGGACAGGCGCGAAAGATTTTATTGCCGCGTATCGCGGCCAGACTAGCAGCGTAAAAGCCCAAGAAGTTGTCGCGACATTTAAAGCTATGATGGATCAAATTAATACCGCTCCGTCCGCAGCTATGCCAATCATTCAACCCCAAGGCGGAGTATTTGCCGGCTCCTTCAATATATCCCTTTCCGCCGCCACGCCAGGATCAGAGATCCGTTATACTACAAACGGCTCCGAACCAAATATAAGTTCCGCGCTTTATGCTTCAAATTTTTCTGTTTCAGCCCCAATTGTCATCAAAGCAAAGGCATTTAAAAGCGGCTATGCTCCCAGTCTTGTTGCATCAGCCCGGTTCACTAATGGACAAAATTATCCGCAATGTTCTGACGGTGCTGATAACGACAACGATGGGAAATGTGATTATGCCGG
>CAYHIM010000082.1:0-3129 GCA_964356665.1 uncultured Gammaproteobacteria bacterium | reverse complement strand
AAGTAAGATTGGAAAATGTGCTGCCTGACATGGATGATGAGCCGAATAGGGCAATCGGCGAACTGTAGCTTGCGTAATGCGCCATCTTCGCAAAAAAAGTACTGTTAGTAATTGCTATTGGTCCATTAGAACTGACAGTATGGGCAATTCTCCAGGCGCCTTTAAATGTTCCGCCGTCAATAGTGATATTTGTTACCCAGCCAAACTCCAACCCGGCAGTATTTAACGCTGTATCATTAGATTCTCCGTCAATATCTATAATCGTCATATAATCCCTATTTTGCAAATCTATGGCCGAACCGGAAGAGACCACAACCGAAGCGGGCCTGCCCGCATAATCTCCCCGCAAAGTAATGTCAGCCGAAACAGACCCGTCCCGCGAAGGAATTATGCCGGTTGTGAAACCATCTAAAAAATAAACCGTGTCACCGCCTGTTTGATTTAATGTGCCAGCGTTAAAAGTTGCTATGCTAACTGGAGTACTCGGACTAGAACCATCGCCGGCGCCGGATTGCGTAACATAATAAGTCGCAGCGCTAGCTGAACCGGAAAACAAAAACAAGCCAGCCATGGCAAAAACCGCCGCCTGCGCCGCTGTTTTGATAAATTTTAGAAAGTGGCTTTTAATTCTCCCCAGTGGAATAGTTGCTTCGCTACGCTCAGCAAATTCCACGGGGTAAACTCTCTCTCTCTCTGATTCCGCATAATTTTTATTGAAGATTTTTACCCCGTTAAATTTTCGCAAAGCGAAACTTATTTAACTGGGGTATTTTCCAAAATTAACGCTTTTGGATTGGCTTTATTATACCTTATTTCTCCGCTTTTTCAAAAACTTCTTCACTTCCCGATCAAAATCCGAGATATAATTCTTGTCTTGTTTCACGCGATATTTTTCATATTCATTCTCCGCCAGCGCAACCGCCACTTCGTGTGAAATTTTTCCATTGTCTTTTAGAATTTCTCTTTCATTAAATCGCAGAAATGCGTCTAATTTTTCCACCCAATTATCCATTCGCATCGCTATTCCTTTTTGCGCTTGCGTCTCGGCATAATCAAGATACATCGTCACAATTCTATTGAGTCTGTCCAATTCCTTTTCATCCAGATAATTTTTAGCAATTACCGCGTCAGTTTTTCGAATCATCCCTTTGGGAGAATTTTTCCAATTTGTCAGCCCCATATTCGGTTTTGCGCTTCCGGCTCTTTTGTAAATAATTTCCGCGGCAGTCTGGCCGGATATGGCAAAGTGCAGCTTATTTTGCACGGTAGCAAAAAATTGCTTGGTAATTTCTTCATTCGGGTCATAATCGATGCTGCACTGCGCGTAAATATCGGTAATTTTTTGATAAAATCTCCGCTCACTGGAACGAATATTTCTTATTCTTGCCAGCTGTTCTTCAAAATAATCCTTGCCAAAAACATTATAAGGGTCTTTCAGTTTTTCATCATTCATCGTAAATCCTTTGATGATATATTCTTTTAATCGCTCTGTCGCCCAAATGCGGAATTGCGTAGCTTGAATGCTATTCACCCGATAACCTACGGAAAGTATCGCGTCAAGGTTGTAAAATTCCACATCTCTTGCGACCTCCCGTTGCCCTTCTTTTTGAACTTGTGCAATTTTTGCACTAGTTGCTTTCTTGTCCAATTCGCCCTCTTTAAAAACATTCCGCAAATGCTTCGTTACAACACTCCTATCAACTCCAAAAAGCTCGGCGATTCTTGCCTGAGTCAGCCAAATGTTTTCATTATGAAGGAATATCTCAACTTTCACTTTCCCGTTTGGCGCGGTATACAGTAAAAATTCCGTAAACCTGTCTTGTTTGATAATTTTATTTTTTTTCATGCTTTTTTTAGTAATTGCGCGGAAGACCGCAATTTCAGTTGTCTACAAATTGTAGATAACTGAAATTCAGCTTCGTTGTTTACCCTAGCTTTCATCGCTGTCCAGTACTTACTTGGCTGGGTGCTATCTGTCAGCGCCGCAATAACATCCATGACCGAAAACCACTATTCATTTTTATGAATAATTTTTCTGATGCGCTTGCCCTTAAAAATAGCTATCTTTGTTCCAATTTCCATATATTTATAGAATTAACTTCCGCTGGATTTCATAATTTTTATTGAAATTGTTTATTTTTTGCATATTATTCTCCATTTTTAATGAAGCAATCTTCTTTCAAAATTATACCATTAATAAACCAAAAAAGAAAAACCCCAAAATGCAAACTCCAAAGCCAATGGTCAACGAGCATTATGGCGGTGAAGACAGCTATAACCGGAAAACCCTGTATAATGTTCAATGCTTTTATATCGTCTTTCTTTTTACATAACGCATAACGTATAACGCATAACAATAATCCAATAAATCCAACTAATCCCAAAATTCCCGTTTCCGCCCAGACGAGCAAAAATACATTATGAACCGGCTGATAGTAATACCCCTGACGCTTTAAATTAACTTCATTTTTAAGAGCCAGGGTGTAATTTCCGATGCCTGTTCCAAAAAGCCAATTCTTTTTTATTATATCTCGGGCAAATTTATAGGACTCAATTCGTTCAATATTTGATTTAGCTTCCAGGCGCCCCGTGCTCGCTAAGCGCGTAAAAACCAAATTGTTGTAAAAAATAGATAAAATAAAAATTACGGCTACGCCGGGCAATATTATTTCAGCCATTCTTTTTAACCCCGCGATTTCCTTTCGTAAAACCATAAAAAATATCATAACCAAAATCCCGACCGCCACTCCCAGCCACGCCGCCCGGCTGAAAGAAAAAAATAATCCCATAATGAAAATGAGAAGTAAGAAGTAAAACGTGAGATGTAAGACGTGGAACGTGAAGGCAAGGTAAAGGGGACCTCAATAGCCAATCCCACTTACGTTTCGCGTTGTACGGTTTAGGTCTTGCACGTCACGCAGCCGCCCGGCTGTCGCGCAGCAGCCGCAACACCTCGCGGATCTGCGCCGAGGTGCAGGGCTTGCTGAGCGTGGGCTGTGGCGGCAGGGTTTCCCGCAAGCCGCGGCTCTCGATGCGCCACAGCCCACCGGTGACGAAGATCACACGGCGCGCCACCTCCGGGTTGCTTGCGGCAAGCTCGTTAAAGAGCCTTAGGGAGTCTATCTGCCG
>CAYHIM010000081.1:0-3131 GCA_964356665.1 uncultured Gammaproteobacteria bacterium | reverse complement strand
CAGGAAACAAAATTAGTGGAAGAAATTTTAAACAATCAAACGAACCTAATCATCGTTGCCAATAAATGGGATTTGATGCGCGAACATGACGTTAAAAAATATACGAATTATTTGCGCTCAAAACTCCCTTTCGTCGCTTGGGCGCCGATTATTTTTTTATCGGGCAAAAATAAAACCAAAATTAATCAACTGCTGGATTTAATTTTAGACTCGGCGTTCGCGCGCAATCTGAAAATTTCGGCTGATGAATTGCAGGTATTCCTGCAGAGTGCCGTCCGGCACGCACCGCCGCTGTCTAACCAAAAAGCGCGCGGCATTTTTAAGCGCCGCCTGCCCCGGCCGAAACTGATTGCCTTAACCCAGGCTACGGCCAACCCGCCCGCCTTTGACCTGCGCGTAAAATCTAAAAGCGGGCTGAAAGGAACTTACGTTACTTATTTAGAAAATCGGCTGCGCGAGGAGTTTAAGTTAATCGGAACACCAATAACTATTTATATAAAAAACTAATAAATCCAAATGTCTTAATATTTAGACATTTGACATTTAGTCATATGTTGTTCCTAATCGGCCTCGGCAATCCGGGCATAAAATATAAAAACAGCCGCCACAATGCCGGCTTTATGGTTCTGGATGCTTTAGCGGCAAAGTTAAATTTAACTTGGCAGGAAAATAAAAAATTTAACGCCATGCTCGCGGGCAATGCCGGTATTATTTTAGTTAAGCCGCAAACTTTTATGAATAATTCGGGGCAGGCGGCGCGCGCGCTTTTAAATTATTATAAAATTTTGCCGAAAACTTTAGGTATTTTAACCGCCCGCAACTCTGACTTAGCTAATAAGCTCGTTGTCATTCACGACGACATTGACTTGCCTTTGGGCAAATTCAAAATCCAAACCGGCCATTCATCCGCCGGCCACCGCGGCGCGCAGTCAATTATAAACGCGCTCAAAACGCAAAATTTCACCCGCGTCCGAGTCGGCGTTGCTAACGAATTAGTGCGCGCCAAAATCCCGCCGGACAAATTTGTATTGCAAAATTTTACGGCTGAAGAAAAAGATAAATTGGGTGAAATAATACCCGAGATAATGGAAAAAATTTCTAAATTTGTCATTGCGAGCGAAGCGAAGCAATCCCATAGTTAATCTAGTAAACGACGAGATTGCTTCGTCGCCCCGCAATACTGCGGGGCTTCTCGCAATGACATTACAAAAATAAAAAGGAGCGAAACAACCGCGCTATTCTTCTCGCATTGGGGGTCAGGCCATTTGAAAATTTAGCGTCGATTGTTCGCTCCTAAAAGTTCGTAGCGGGAAGGGGTGAAAAGCGGAGGGCTGTCAAAGCAGCTGCTCACAGAGGTGGAAATAATAAGATTGCGAATCTTCCCAACTAGTATTGGGAGATCTCTCATTTAAACTCCTCTCTGCTCCCACTATGTGGGACGCTTAACACCCTTCCCTAAAAGACCGACTCTTACCGTCCATTTCCCTACTTACCGGCAAGGGACAAGAGAGCCGTAAATGGCCAAGGAGGAGAACCACTTATCGGCCCTAAGCCCTTTGGCAAGTAGGAAGATGGACGGTAACGAATAATTTTCAATTTCTAATTTCTAATTTTCAATACCCTCGCCTCCGGCGAGGATGTTTGAAAATTGAAAATTACATCAATAGTACATAATCTTACCAAAATCTTTTTTTTATGTCAACCTCGCCGAACTCATCTAATATTACTGCCGATTTGCCTTATTGGGTAGCGCTATCCACCTTTACTAAATTCGGCCCCAAAAGATTCTCTCGGTTGCACAAATATTTCCCTAACATGCAAACGGCTTGGAGCGCAACCGTGAACGAGTTAAAAGCGGCGGGCATTGACGAACAGGTAGCGGAAGAATTCACCAGCCACCGGCAAACAATAGAGCCCGAAGCAGAAATGGCTAAACTTGCGAGCGAAAAAATCAACGTTGTTACTTTAGCCGATGATAACTACCCCCGTCTATTGAAAGAAATTTACGATGCGCCGCCGGTACTGTACTATCGGGGAGAGCTGCCGGACAACATCAATTTTTGCCTGGCAGTGGTCGGCTCGCGCCGGTATACTTCTTACGGGCAACAAGTTGCCCAAAGTTTGGTCAGCCAATTAGCGAGCGCCGGCTTAGTGATTGTCAGCGGCCTGGCTATCGGCATTGACGCCTTAGCGCATTCAGCCTGTCTTGAGAGTAAAGGAATAACCATCGCTGTTTTAGGTTCTGGCTTAGACCGGCAAAATATTTATCCGGTTGCCAACCGCCGATTGGCGGAAAAAATTTTAGCGCAAAACGGATTATTAGTTTCGGAATACCCTCTGGGCACGCCGCCGCTCAAACATCACTTTCCCCAGCGCAACCGCCTTATCTCCGGCTTGTCTTTGGGCACTTTAATTATTGAAGCGTCCGCCGACTCTGGCGCGCTTATTACCGCGAGCTGCGCCCTGGAGCAAAACCGCGAAGTTTTTGCCGTCCCCGGCTCCATTTTTAACCAAAATTCTGCCGGCACCAACAATTTAATTAAAGCCGGAGCCAAAGCCATAACGAGCGCGGCGGAAATTATTGAGACCCTGGAATTAGAAAATATTACTAGTTTTACCCAGAGCCAGAAAATAATACCGGCCACTCCTGCAGAAGAAAAAATAATGGCTGTTTTAAGTCATGAGGCAGCCCATATTAATCAACTTACTCAAATAATTAAACTTGACACCGCGACGGTAAATGCTACCTTATTAACTATGGAGCTGAAAGGATACGTGCGGAATTTAGGCGGCGGAAACTATGTGCTGGCATAGCTAAATGACAAATTCCAAATGACATAATGACAAATCAATATCCAATGCCTAAATGTCCAATGTTAAATATTTTTTGATATTTGAAATTGATTTGACATTTGAATTTTGACATTTGACATTATAAACTTTTTACCTCATAAAACAATAATATTTTTGCAGACGCTTATTTAAACTAAAAAACTATGAACCTTGTTATTGTAGAGTCCCCCACCAAAGCCAAAACTATCCAAAAATTTTTAGGCAAAGATTACCGCGTGGAATCTTCTTTCGGCCATATTATGGATTTGCCGCAAAAAGAATTAGCCGTTGACGTCAAC
>CAYHIM010000080.1:0-3164 GCA_964356665.1 uncultured Gammaproteobacteria bacterium | reverse complement strand
CGCCGCTTCACCATCTGGATATTACTCTTAAGGGCGTTTAGATTTAACTCCGCCGCAGGTCACGTCTATTTTTCCTTTTCCGGATAATGAGCGGGATACGATAATTACAGCCGGCACCGCGCGGCAAGCAACTTGGAGCATCACCGTCAATGGAGCGCCAGCTTATTATCGAGCATCAAGCGCGCAGATAGCGCAAAATTCAGATATTGATGCTAACGATGTAGAATTAACAGGGCAATACCAAAATTGCCGCGGCAGTGACACAGCGCAATTTAGAGTAGGGACAGGCGCAGGTAGCGGCCAACTCTCTTTAGTCTTGCAAAATTCTCCTGATATTCAAACATTAACCGGAGAAAGCGTAATTATTAATCAAGAGGCTAATATCGGCTGTGGGTTAAGAGTGAAATTTAAGCAAAGCCCGGATAATTTTGATGGCCGCGAATTAAAGTTGAGTTTGCGAGAAGAAGTAGCGGGCGACAAAATTACCATAGAGGGAAGAGATTATGTTTTTGGCAGAGAAATAACTAAACCCCAATCCCTAATAGATTTAGTAGGCAATATAAGGACTGCGCTTAGTAGTGACGCGACAGTGAGCGCAACAGTTTCTGACAATACAGCAACTTTAACCGCTCGCGCCGACAGATTTCCCGGCAGCGCCGGCAATAATTTATCAGTTACCGTTAGCAACTCTGCCGCTTTGTCTATTTCAGCTACTGTCGGTCAAGACCGGCAGGAAGGCTATACTACCCAAGACCGGCCGGATGAGCCGCGCAACGCCATTATTCAGATAAATTTTAACGAAGCGATGAACCCGATACAACTGCAAGGAGATTCAAACGCGGTGCAGAATTACATTAAGGTTTTAGATGGAATTACAATTATTGAAGGCACTTTTACTATCAGCAATCAATACCGCACCGTGGAATTTAAAACTAATGAGCGCTGCGGCGAGAATTCCTGCGGGGAAAATATTTATTGCCTGCCGCCGATAGCTAATATTAAAGTTTGGATAAAAGCGGCAAATTTAACTACTTGTACTAGTAATGACCAATGCAGCCAGACCGCCGGCACCCAACTTAATTTCGGCACTTGCTCCGGTAATCCCGGCGTTTGTCAGCAGGAAGTAAACGGCCAAACAATCAATTATCCGCAAAGCTCAACCGCTATGGACGGCGCGATGGATGCCGCTTTTAACTCGTTAGACGGCAACCGCAACAACAACGCGGAAGGGCCGCTTGATGATTTTAACCAAAACCAGCCAGACACCACTCGTTATAACTCTGACAATCGTTTGGGCGATAATTACACCTGGTCGTTTTGGACTTCGGATAAAATTGATGCAAACAGCCCGATTATCGTATCAGCGAAACAAAGTAATATAGATTTGGTTAAAGTAGAAGGTAGTGAGGGCAGACAGGCAGTTGGGGTTAATACTACTCAACCGCTGACGATTTTATTTAATAAACTAATGTCGTCTTCCTCGTTAAAGCCCGGAAACAATTATCCTAATGATTATTATTTTTCTGGCCAAAGCACGCCGCCGGTTGCGCGCCAATACTTTATTTTTCTAAAGTTTTCCGCTACCCCCTTAGGTTATTGGCTGACAAAATCAGACAGCGATAATACTAGCGACGGGTTCCCGGATCGGACCGCGGCCGTTATAGACCATACGCGCTTAGGCAGTAACGACGCCTATGGCTTTGTAGTCGGTTCGGGCGCGAAAGACATTTACCAAAATTGCTATAATCCGGCGCAAGACGAGGGAGCAGGAGACAGCCAATGCGAAGATATTAACTCTAATGCTGCGGGCACATCATGTTGTAAAGGAATTATAAATAATTCGGATGAGAAGTGTTATCAGTTTTAGAAAATGGGGAACAAGGAAACTAGGATATAAGGAAATTAGGATATTAACAATGAGATAAATATTTTTGGTCAAAAATTATTCCAAAATTCAAATTATTCCAAATTATGCCAAATCAAGTTCAAAGCTCAAATTACAAAAGAGTTTATGATTTGGAAGAGAGGACGGCAAAATTTGGCGAAGACATAATAGAATTTACTAAAACAGTTAAGCGGGATGATATTACTAGACCAATTTTAAATCAACTAATTAGAGCCGGCACTAGTATTGGGGCAAACTACTGCGAAGCTGACGGCGCGGAATCAGGCAAAGATTTTAAGCATAAAATAGGCATCTGCAAAAAAGAATCCAAAGAAACAAAGTATTGGTTAAGGATGATGGCTAAAGCAGTGCCAGTCAAAGCGGATGAGTGCAGACAATTATGGAAAGAAGCGCAGGAATTAACCTTAATATTTTCCAGCATTCTAAAATCCAAAAATAAGAATTAATTTTAAATTTTGACATTAAAATTTGATTTGGAATAATTTGAAACAATTTGGAATAATTTAGATTTAAAAACATGAATAAAGTTTCAACAAAAAAGTACCATAATTTCCCAGTTTCCCAGTTTCTAATAGCTGTTTTTATTGTAACAGTCAGTTTTTTATTGTCCGTTCATGTATCTTTTGCCCAAACTGCCTCCCTTAATACCGACACCGCTTTTGGCGGCGCTACCGGTCAGACCGCGGAAAGTTTAGCCGGCCAGGCGGGCTTAGGCACGACGGATTTTCGGCTGGTAGTGGCGCGAATTATTAATATCGCCTTAGGATTTTTAGGAATAATCGCGGTTGGTTTGATTATTTACGCCGGATTTTTATGGATGACGGCGGCGGGCAATGAAACGCAAATCGCGCTTGCCAAAAAAATAATGACCGGTGCGGCTATCGGCTTAGTGATAATTTTAGCCGCTTTCGGCATCGCGGCGTTTGTCCTGCGCGTACTATTGGGCGCGACCGGCGGAGGCGGCGGAGGAGAAGCCTGCACCACGGTTGACGAAACTAGAGCATGCGGCTGCGGCGGCACGCAAACTTGCGGCAGTGATAATGTTTGGGGGGCCTGCATCGGCAGTGATTGCGGCGGCTTGCCGACAACGTTTAATGTTACCAAAATAAAACCGCCGGAAGATATGCCTGCTCCCACCAGAATGCCAAAGAACACGCGCATTAATATTTATTTTAATTTACCGGTGGATGAAAGTTCTGTTAATGAAGGCACGATTGTCGCGGGACAAATTGAAGTAAAAAAATACGAAACGATTTTA
>CAYHIM010000079.1:0-3239 GCA_964356665.1 uncultured Gammaproteobacteria bacterium | reverse complement strand
CGCCCCGCCAGCTGGCGGGGCGGGGCAATTGTTTTTCTCACGAATTTTTGATAAAATAAGTTCGAGCGAAGTCGTAAATATACTCCAATAAAGGGTTTCGCGAATGGGTAAGTGAGCGACCCCGCTCATAAGCGCCAGCGCATTGAGCGGGGCGACTCCCCTTACCCGCTCTATAATAAAATATGAATTTATCAATAAAAAAAGACAGAGAACTCTCGCCCGAATTGCGCCGGGTAGCGCGCACCGGCGGCACGGAAGCGCCGTTTTCGGGAAAGTATTGGAATAGCCACGAGCAAGGGATGTACCAATGCGCCGTCTGCGGCGCGGAGCTTTTTTCTTCCGACACTAAATTTGACTCCGGCACGGGCTGGCCGAGTTTTAGCGAGCCGAGCAATTTAGAACATATTGAGCTGCGGCAAGACCGCAGCCATGGCATGAGCCGGACTGAAGTTATATGTAAAAATTGCGGGGCGCATTTAGGCCATGTTTTTAATGACGGGCCGGTAGTAGCCGGCGATAAAAGATACTGCATCAATTCAGTGTGTTTAAATTTAGCCAAAAGGAAATAAAAAAGGGGACGTTTGGGTACGTCCCCGCAGATTTCTTTTCTTATTTATTATTTTTTAGACTTGGTGAATTGCCTTTCATCAAAATTCGGCGTTACTGCCGGAACTTCCACCTTTGGTTTAGGCAGTAGCTTCTTTCCTGGTTCAGTTAACTTGTATACTATACTTTCCTTTCCTTTTCTCCAAGCAAGCAAGCCCCGCTCTTCCATTACTGCCAACTTCGTCGCAAAGTTTTTTGGGATGCGCCATCCTTTGCTTTTAAAATAACCTTCAATTTGCGCCTGCGTATCATCCCCGAAATTTTGCAGCGCTTGTGCCACTCTTCGTTTTAAAATTGCTTGTCGCCAATTGTTTATCAATATTACGATCGAGGGTAAGCATATTAAGGCGAGTACGACATAAGCTGTCGTCATGGCGGAATCCTCCTCTGTTTAATTTGTCTATTAGCAAAGAACTTTTTACATCATCCTCCTACTTCAAGAATAGCAAATATTACAGCCGGCGGCAAAATTTGTCAACCTTTTTTCGCGGCTAAAGTTAAGCGGATTTCGTCCCAATTAAAATCATTGCCGAGCATTTCTTTAATAGGAGTGAGCCGGTCTAGGCCAGTTTGCCGGGCTGTTTTTTTTATCGCCCGCTGTTTTTTTGGCTCAACAAATTTATCAATATCAATTTGTTTGCCGCGTTCAATTAAAAAGCATAAATGCTGGACAATGGTGGCCGGTTTTAAATTTCGCCTTTGCGCCATTTCCTCAAGCGAGAGGCCCTGTTCATAAAGTTCGTAGGTTGCTAATTGAGTAAGTTTTGTTTCCAGAGAAATCACCATTGGCTGATCGATGGACTCTAGTTGCTGGCTATTTATTTTTGGCAACTCATTAAGCATGGTGCAATTATCGCACATACTACAATTTTTGGCTGCACTATCCTGAAAATAGTCCAAAATGTATCTGCGCCGGCAAGAGCTATGAAAAATATAATTTTCCATCAGGTCTAATTTACGCAATTCGCGCCGGTGCTTTGCTTTGAGGGCGGCAAAATCAATATTAAGCTCTGCCGGGGTGACCCGCTGCAAAATTTTAATCTCGGTGCCGCGGAACGGCGGACGGTATTCGGCTAAATTGGCGTCGGTTAATTTTTTTATCAGCCGCGTTACGGCTTCGCGTTTGACGCTTCCTAGTTCCGCCACGTCTTCGGGTGAAAATTCCACGCCGCTAAGTAAATTGTCGCCGTAATATTTAATTAAAGTCTGCAGGGTTTGGGTCTGTATTTTGGCTTTGGCGCCTAAAGATTGCCGCACCTGTTCCGGATGCTCCCTAAAACGCAGATAAGCGAGCCCGTTTTTTTCCCGGCTGCGTTCCAGATATTTTTCTTTTTCTAAAATTTTTAAAGCAGTGCCAATCGCCATATCCGGCACGGATTCACTTACCCCGTCCATTAATTCGCTGTAAGTAATAAGCACCGTGTCGCTTTCGTATGACAATAAAGTTTCGTAAACTTGGGTAATAACGCGCGGCGGCGGATTATCGCCGGTAATAAAGAATTCGCGCAGGTAACGGTCAGCCGGCGAATAAAATAAAATACAATAGCTGGCTTTCCCGTCTCGGCCGGCGCGGCCGGCTTCTTGGTAATAAGCTTCAATCGTGCCGGGCATGTCAAAATGGGCGACCAAACGGATGTCGGGCTTATCAATTCCTAAGCCGAAAGCGTTAGTGGCCACAATTATGCGCGCCTGCCCGGACATAAACTCATTCTGGACGTATTGGCGGTCAGCCGATTCCATGCCGGCGTGGTAGCCGATAGCGGTAATGCCATTAGTAAGCAGGTACTCTAAAATATCCTCCACCTTTTGCCGCGTGCCGGCGTAAATTATGCCGGCGCCGTCAATTTGCCGGACAATATTTAACAGCTGGCCGTATTTTTGCGCGTCAGAAGCGCGAATGACGCCAAATTTTAAATTCGGCCGGTCAAAGCCGGTAATAATTACCGCCGGGTTGTTTAGTTCCAGCTGTTTAATAATATCGGCGCGAACTTCCGGGGTAGCGGTAGCGGTTAAAGCGGCGACTGTCGGATTGCCAATCAGCTTTATCGCCTCGCGCAGCTTCATATAGCTCGGGCGAAAATCATGCCCCCATTCGGAAATGCAGTGCGCTTCATCAATAGCGAAAAGCGACACCTTTAAACTTTTAATCAGTTCAATAAATTCGTGCGAGTAAAAACGTTCGGGGGCGATATAAACTAATTTGTAGCGGCTTGCTTTAATAGCGCTAATGCGGCTGGCCGTTTCCGTTGGAGTTAATGAGCTATTGATAAAAGTTGCCGGAATGCCGATTTTATCCAAACTATCAACCTGATCTTTCATCAAAGCAATCAGCGGCGAAATAACGATTGTCACGCCGTCTAAAATTAACGCTGGCAGCTGGTAAACAAGCGATTTGCCGCCGCCGGTCGGCATCACGACAACGGTATTTTTTTTATTTAAAATATTACTAATCGCCTGTTCCTGACCATAACGAAATTCACTGAAGCCCCAGTGAATTTTTAGCAAATCTTTTAATTGTCGAAGCTGATTATCAAGCATGGGTAAAAATTTAAAATGCAAATATCAAAATTAAAAATGACAATGTAAAATTTAAAATTTTAAGTTGTCATTTTGCATTTTTATTTTTTAATTTT
>CAYHIM010000078.1:0-3242 GCA_964356665.1 uncultured Gammaproteobacteria bacterium | reverse complement strand
GGCAAGCGGGGCAATGATTATGTTTTTGAAAGCAATCGCGGCGGCAAATTAAACGAACGAAGCGCGCAGGTGGTTTTTGAGCGGGCGTTGCGGGCGAGCGGAATAAAAAAGCCGGCGACTTTCCATTCTTTGCGCCATAGCTTCGCTACCCATTTATTGGAAAACGGGGTAGATGTGCGCTATGTGCAGGAGCTCTTGGGCCACGCCAATATCCGCACGACACAAATTTATACGCAAGTTACCAATCCCAGTTTAAAAAATATAAAAAGCCCCCTATGATAATTGGAATTGATGCTTCCCGAGCAGCTAAACAGAACAAAACCGGCGTGGAATGGTACGCCTACCATGTCATTGAAAATTTGGTAAAACTGGATACTAGTGACCAGTTTGTTTTATATATTCAAAACGAACCGGACGCGTGGCTTAAAAAAATAGGGGAGCGGGCGAATGTGAAAGTTAAGCGGCTGCGCTGGCCGGTTAAATTTTTATGGACGCAAGGCAGATTGTCGCTGGAAATGCTGTTGCATCCGCCGCAAGCGCTTTTTATTCCGGCGTCAGCCGTGCCAGTAATTCATCCCAGAAATACGGTTGCCGCTATTCATGATGTTGGTTTTATGACCTATCCGAAAGTTTATGGCAGATGGCAGAGATGGTATTTAAAATGGTCAACAAAATTTGCGGCTAAGCGGGCGAAAACAATTACTACTATCTCGGAATTTTCTAAGCGAGAGCTCGTAAAATACTTTGCCGCTGACCATAATAAAATTTCGGTTACGCCCTTAGGTTATGACGCGGCCAAATTTAAAATTATTGAGAATAGGGAAGAGATAAATAATGTTTTGGCAAAATATAACATCAGCCAGCCGTTTATTTTGTCTGTAGGGAGATTAGAACGCAAAAAAAATGTTGACGGGTTAGTAAAAGCGTTGGCGATATTACAAAATACCCCCTTTTACTCTCCCCCTTCGCAAGGGGGAGAAAGTAGGGGTTACAAATTGGTTTTGGCCGGCAGTCCGGGCTATGGCTGGCAGGAGATTGAAAAAATAATTAAAGAAAATAATTTAGCCGAAGAGGTCATTACTTTAGGATATGTGGACGACGATGATTTGCCGGCATTATACAATGCCGCGACTGTTTTTGTTTTTCCATCGCTGTATGAAGGTTTTGGCCTGTCGCTACTGGAAGCGTTTGCCTGCGGCGCGCCGGTCGTATCTTCCAATGCTACTTCTCTGCCAGAAGTTGGCGGGGAGGCGGCATTGTATGTTGACCCCGGTGATATTGCAGCGTTGGCAAAAGCAATGCAGGCTATTTTAACGGATGAAAATTTACGGCAGGAATTGGTAAATAAAGGATTGGAGAGAGTGAAGAACTTTAGCTGGGAGAGATGCGCGCGCGAAACATTAAAGATATTGTCTGAATTTTAATTTGGCATTTATTTAACAGATAAGTTATAATAAAGATGTTTCTTATGAAAAAAACATCTTTTTTTTGTCTAATTTTATCTCTAGCCGTGATGCTATTTAGTGCGCCGGCTGTTGCAGAGGCAGCCGATTTTGATGTTGCCGGCATTAAAATAGAAAATTTAGCCGATCGTCCGCCGGTTATCCCCAACGACCCTTTATACTCTTCCCAGTGGTATTTGCCGAAAATAGGGGCGCCTGACGCTTGGAAAATAAAAACCGCTAGTCCTAAGGTAATTGTCGCGGTTTTGGACACGGGAGTGGACATTGACCATCCGGATTTGCGGCGCAATATTTGGATTAATGAGCGGGAAATTGCCGATAATAAAATTGATGATGACCGGAATGGATTTATTGACGACGTCAACGGCTGGGATTTTGTTAATAACGCGGCTGACCCTCGCCCCAAATTTCAGCCCGGTTTTATTGACAGCGAAATTAACCACGGCACTATTGTCGCCGGCATTATTGCGGCGGAAGGCAACAACAACTTTGGCATCAGCGGCATTACCTGGCGGGCGCAAATAATGCCGCTCAAGGTTTTGGATGACAAAGGGGAAGGCACGATCAATAATGTTATTCGCGCCATTGATTACGCGGTTAACAACGGCGCGGGCATTATTAATTTAAGCTTTGTTACTTTTCAGGATGTGCCGGAATTAAGAGAAGCCATTGAACGGGCGCATCGCGCTAATATTATTTTAGTGGCTACCGCCGGCAATGAGGGGCAACACAACGTCAGCCATAGTTTAAATGATGAGAAATTGTATCCGGTTTGTTATGACGGCGGCAGTAATATGGTCATAGGAGTAGCGGCCACCGACACTTTGGACCAGAAAACGCTTTTTTCTAACTATGGTTCGGCTTGCGTGGATATTGCCGCGCCCGGTGTCAGTTTTATAGGTTTAACCGTGTATAATCCTTATCAGCGGTATCAAGGCAACCCGTTTACTAATTATTATCAGGGCTATTGGGACGGCTCATCAATGGCCACGCCGGTAATCAGCGGCAGTTTAGCTTTGTTAAAATCAATTAACCCCAAACTTTCCCGCGAAAAGTTGATTGATAAACTTTTAACCAATACTTTTAATATCAGCCGGCTTAACCCGGATTATGTGGGGCAATTGGGCTGGGGCAGATTAGATTTAGCCGCCGCCGCGTTAGCCGTTTATAATGATTTTATCAATAACCGAAATTATATCATCACTTCCTCTCCTTTGGCCGCTTTAGCCAATGTTAAAATTTTTGATAATTATTACAACATCCTGACGGAGTTTAAAGCTTACGGCGAAAATGCCGCCGCCGGCATTTCGGTAACTACGGGCGACGTTGACCGAGACGGCCGGGACGAAATCATTGTCGGCCTTAGCCCGGGCAACGTCCCCCAAGTGTTTATTTTTGACAGAACGGGAAAATTAAAAAGTAAATTTTTAGTTAACCAAAAAAATTGGCGCGGCAAAATCAACGTTGCCGCGGGCGATGTAGACGGGGACGGCCAGATTGAAATCATTGTCGGAGCGGGCCGGATGAGCGAGCCGCAGGTGAAAGTTTTTGACGTTAACGGCAAGATGCGCAGCCAGTTTTTGGCCTACCCCAGAGGTTTTCGCGGCGGCGTGAACGTAACTATCGGCGATTTGAATAAGGACGGCGTTATGGAAATCATCACCGGCGCCGGCCCGGGCGGCGGCCCGCAAGTGCGCATTTTTGACCGCGCCGGGCGCGTGCGCGGGCAATTTTTTGCCTACGACCAAAAATTCCGCAGCGGTGTCAATGTGGCGGCGG
>CAYHIM010000077.1:0-3309 GCA_964356665.1 uncultured Gammaproteobacteria bacterium | reverse complement strand
GCTTTAAATAATTTAAAATTTTTTCCTGCTTATCTTGGCCAGCTAAATCTTTACTCCACTCGGGAAAATGGCACTCCGGCCAACGGGGCAAGCGTCCGCCGACTGCCAAAATAACACTTGCGTTCCTTTGCGCGGCTTCGTTAATCTGCCAATCCAAATCATCAAAATTAAATACTCCCGGCTTGTGCTCAATTTCATCCCAGTAAGCCATCAAGCGCAATTTCTTTACTCCCAAATCATCAAGCATATCGGTAAAAGCGGCTTGCCAGTTAAGCCCCATGCCGCGCACAAGCCGCGGCGAAAACGTCACGCCGTAAGATAATTCATCTTTATCATAGATAGGACGAATGGAAGCCAAAGGCAAAAGAACAATTATTAAAACTATTACCAACAGTAGTGCTGTGATAAATTTGTGACGCTTAACAAAAGAAAACATAAGATAAAAATTATTCCAAATTGTCTCAAATTATTTCAAACCAATGCCAAAATCTAAAATTTTTAGCATTTGAGCTTTAGAGTTGTTTTGCCTGCCCGCCTGCCGCTGCCATAAAAATGCTTTATATCTTTAAACCATGGCGGCAGCGGTCGGGCGGGGAATAATTTAGAATAATTTGGATTTTGAGATAATTTATACCAATAAATACAGCCCCACCCCCACCATCACTACCCCGATAAATTTCTGCACCAGCACCGCCTTATTCATCTCTTCCTTTAAAATATTCGGATAACTCTCGGACAAAAATAAAACAATCAAAATTAAAAAGAAATACTGCAAGCCCTGCAGGGCGTTCACCAGCGCAACGTTGCCTAAGCTGATGGCGTAATTAAGTAAAATGAAAGCGATAACGGCGATAAAACGAATGCCTAAAAAAAGCGGCAAGTTTTTAATCGCCTCGGCTTTCCGTTGCGGCTCAAAAATAATATTCCAGTTGCGCTGGGGGATGATTAAAAACAACGCCCCTAAAAAGCTGCCTACTCGCGTCCAAATATAACTGCCAAAAAACGGCTGGTTTAAATAGATATATTTTATCAATACGTAATAAGCGGCAAAAATGGCGGCTGAAATTAAGGAATTAATAATCAGCCGCCGGGCGGGGTGCAATTCAGCGTGCTTGGAGCCGCAAAGTATCAAACAATATCTTTTCAGCCGCTGCCAGCGGCTGGCCTGATGCTGTCTGACGGAAATCAATACTCCGCCCGCCACTAAAATTAAAAAAGCCAAAAACTCCCGCCCGCCCAAAACATGGTTAAAAAAGAAATAGGAGAAAACAAAACTAAAAATCGGCACAAAGGCGCCTACTATCGGCACTACTTTGGTGGCGTCGCTTTGGTGCAGCGCCTTATACCAAGCAATCAACGCCCATAAAAATAATACTCCGGCGGCTAAATCAATTATTAACCAAGGTCCGGTCGGCAAAAAAGGCGCCCACCAAAAAAAGATGATATTGCCGATGCTCCAAATGCCGACATAAAAAGCATAGGCAATGGAGGAGTGAATTTTTTTAGATAAAAAATGCTTGTCAGCGACATAAACGCCGGCGTTTAAAAAATAAGCGACGATAGTGATTGTTAACCACATAAAAGTTAATGACAGTAGTACTAAATTAAAACCCGTTATTCTTACAAATCTCCGCGTATACTTTCGCGCTGGGACGGGCAGTACGCTTAAAAGTTTTAAAATCAACCTGATACAACCCGAATTTCGGTTCAAAGCCGTCCGCCCATTCAAAGTTATCTAGTAGCGACCAATGAAAATATCCCCGCACATCTATGCCTTCGCTAATCGCTTGGCGCACATAGCGCAAGTGGTCGCGAATAAAATCTGCCCGCCGCGCATCCGCAGCGTCGGCCAAACCGTTTTCTAAAATATAAACTGGCAGCTGATACTCTCGCAACTCTTTCAATACTTCATATATTCCGCGCGGATAAATTTCCCAGCCCAAATCAGAAACGGCTTTATTTTCATTCATCTGCACATAGCCTGACAGTGACACGTAAAGCAAATTATGGAAATAATAATTCAGCCCGATGTAATCTAAGGTGTCTTTAGTTTTTTTTAACCAAGAATGGTTCCAGTAATTACGGATAAAATTAACGGCTGTAATATTGAGCCAAGTATCCAAATAGGGTTCAAAAAATTGATTGTTTTTGGCCACGCCCACCTGGCAGCGGCTGTTTCTTTCATGCAAAGCAAAATAGGCGAGCCGATGCGCTTTGGCTAAATTATCAACCACCCGCCTAAATTTAAAAAAACTTTTTGCTTGCGGCGGCCATTTGCCCAACCAATATGAATTATAAGCATAAATCATCGGCTCGTTAATCGTGCACCAAAAAATAACACTGCTACCTAAAAACTTTGCCACCTGTTCAATATAATTGCGAAAAATTAAGGGCGACTGTTTATTCAGCCAACCCCCCATTTTGGCAAACCACAGCGGCTGGGTCCAATGGTAGAGCGTAACTAACGGCTCCAGGCCATGGCGCCGACAAGCGGCGATAACTTTCTGGTAATGGCGTAAGGCGTCTTGATCAAATTTTCCCCGCTGCGGCTCAACGCGGCTCCACTCAATGGAAAATCGATAAGCGTTATTGTCTAATTCTTTCGCTAACTTAATGTCTTCCTCATACAGTTCATATGAATTGCAGGCCCGGCCGGAAACCGAACCGTCTTTTGTGTTTCCACCTTGTTCCCATGCGGTCCAGTTATTTTCGTTGCCGCCCTCAATCTGGTGCGCGGATGTGGCTGTGCCCCAAAGAAAGCCGGCGGGAAATTTATACTTTATATCTTGTTCAGCCATATAGTGTTATTATACCATTCACTGTAAAACTAACCAACTAAATAGTCCGTAAAGTTAAAAATCTATAAAACCGCCAGCAGCAATTTCTATTACTTTATGGACTTTGGACTTTATGGACTAACTGTCCTCTTGACACCTTTTGGCCGATAGTTTAAGATATAAGCACATATGAATTTTGTTCCTTTTTTACTTACTTAAACCTAAACATTTCAAAAGCATAAAAACTTGACAATTAAGCGCGTGCTTTGGGGAAAAACAGTAATACTTTAAGGGATTAGAGTATTTCTGTTTTTTTCTGCTCACTACTAATTACGAATCAACTACCAATATACCAATACTAATGTCAACTTTATCGCAACAGAAAACTTTAATTAGAGATAAAGTAATGTTAAGGCATTAGTATATTTGTAAGTGATTAGTAATTAGTAGTGATGTTCGTTAACAACTGAATATTGCAATACGTCAAACTATTTTATTTTTAGTATTAAAAGGCGCCAATTAAATCTAAAAC
>CAYHIM010000076.1:0-3411 GCA_964356665.1 uncultured Gammaproteobacteria bacterium | reverse complement strand
TCCTTATGCGATGTCCCCCTCTCTTTACCAAGGAGAGGGTCGGGGTGAGGTTATTTTAGACCCCTTTTGCGGCTCGGGCACTATTTTAACCGAAGCGGCGCTGATGGGATTTAAAAATATAATTGGTTGCGATATTAGCGAGAAAGCGGTGGAAGATGCGCAGAAAAATTTTCAATTTCTAATTTCTAATTTTCAATCAATTTTCAATAAACCAATTTCCAATGAAGTTGCTGAAATTTTTCAATGTGATGTCAGAAAACTTTCACAATTTGTAAAATTAAATTCAGTTGATGCGATTGTTACCGAGCCGTATTTAGGGCCGGCGCGGATGAAATGGAGCGGACAAAACATCGGGCAAGTCGCGCGCGAACTGGAAGAGTTGTACCGGCAGGCAATTTTGGAGTTTGCTAAAGTGTTAAAACCAAACGGCCGGGTAGTAATGGTTTGGCCGATTTTTAAAATTGGCGCGGGCGAGATCAAACTTGACCCTAATAAAATTTTGGACGATAATTTTAAAATAAAAAATTTATTGGCTGAATTTTTGCCTAACAAAATTATTAAGTTAAACGAACGAGGGGCGATGGTCTATGGCCGGCAAGGTCAAAAAGTTTGGCGGGAAATATTAGTTTTGACGCCGAGGCAGTAATAAGCAGTTTGTGCAAAATAAGCCTTTTTCAAATTTAGTCATAATCCCGCGAAATACCAGCGTATTTTTCGGGATTCTTTGCTTTTTTAGAGTGGTTTAGCTATGATTAAAGTATGATGAAATATGAACAGGAAACAAGTTTATGTATTAAAGCTTTTTATAATGTTTATAATAAATTAGGATTTGGATTTTTAGAAAAAGTGTATGAGCATGCAATACTCATTGAGTCGCGGAAGTTGGGGTTGTATTGTCTAGCGCAAGTGCCGATAAAAGTGCATTATGATGGATATTTAGTAGGAGATTACTTTGCGGATATTGTCGTGAATAATGTAATAATAATTGAATTAAAAGCAATGGAAAGTTTATGTCCGGAACACGAAGCGCAGTTGCTAAATTACCTCAAGGCGACAGATATTGAAGTAGGGCTGTTATTCAATTTTGGGCAGAAGCCACAGTTTAAGCGGATGATATTTGATAATAATTTAAAAAATAATGGGACACGGATTTAACGGATGAGACGGATTTGCACTGATATTTTAATCCGTTTTTATCCGTTATATCCGTTCAATCCGTGTGCTATTCCTATGTCAGCAGAAAACGACAACCGAATAATCAATCCAACCGAAGCTAACGGCGATTTAGCCTTGGACCAGACTTTGCGCCCCAAAACGCTGGCCGACTACATCGGACAGGAAAATATCAAAGAAAATCTGCGGATTTTTATGCAGGCGGCGCAAGGGCGCAATGAGCCGATTGAACACGTTTTGCTATACGGCGCGCCGGGTTTAGGAAAAACAACGCTCGCGCATGTGATCGCTCATGAAATGGGCGTGAACTGCCGCGTCACGAGCGGCCCGGCAATAGAGAAAGCCGGCGATTTGGCGGCGATATTGACGAATTTAAGCGCGGGCGATATTTTGTTTATTGACGAAATTCACCGGCTGAACAAAATGATTGAAGAGGTGCTGTATCCGGCGATGGAAGATTATGCTTTAGATATAATAATTGGCAAAGGCCCGAGCGCGCGCACTTTGCGCATTGATCTGCCGCATTTTACCATTATCGGCGCGACTACTAAAATCAGTTTGCTTTCCGGTCCTCTGCGCGACCGCTTTGGCTCAACTTACCGCCTTGATTTTTACCAAGCAGAAGATATTGAAAAAATTATTGAACGCAGCGCGGGGATTTTAGATATTGAACTTGACTCCGGCGCCTGCGGCCAGATTGCGGCCCGTGCCCGGCGTACGCCGCGGGTGGCTAACCGGCTGTTAAAGCGAGTGCGCGACTACGCGCAAGTGAAAGCAGACGGCCGTGTTACGGCGGACATCAGTTTGCAGGCGCTACAGATGCTCGCCGTTGATGAGTTGGGTTTAGACGAAGTAGACCGCAAAATAATGAGCGCGATTTTAGAAAAATTTAACGGCGGACCGGCCGGACTTAACAGCATCGCGGCTGCTACCGGCGAAGAGATGGCGACGATTGAAGATATTTATGAACCATACCTTCTGCAGATCGGTTTTATTGAACGCACGCCGCGCGGGCGAATGGTAACTGATTTAGGCAAAAAGCATTTGGGGTATAGTCAAAAGCAGCGGCTAATTTAAATTATTTATAATAGAAATGTTCTTTAACAATTAAATAAAACGGAACCGAAAGGATATTATCATGCTGTCAGAACTGCTCGCCCTAAAAGATTTAATCTCGTCTAATCTAAGTTTCCCTGAATATTGGTTGTTATTTTTAATTTTAGCTTGACTTTTTTAAAACATTATGATATATTGCCCTAAAATAATTGTACATTTTTAGAAACGAGGGTAAAAAATGAAGAAACAATCAGCAACGCCAGATGGAGAGTTGAAATGCGGTTTTGAGGGCAAGAAGCCTCCTTACCGTAAGATATTTAAAAATCATAGCGGCAAAATTGTCCGGCAGGAACCAAAAATATCTCCTTTGGGCGGGCCGTTTGTTGCTAAGTTAGGGCGTCTACGTGCCCGCTTGGACGTCAGTGTTTATTTGTGCGGGCACGAAGATAATTTCTATCTCGAGATTTATTTCTGGCGATTGGGGGATGGCCATCCGCGCGATAACGAAGTTATTGTCCGTCTTCGCCTACCATCGCTGGATGGGGCGGGAGAATGGTTAGTTAAGAACAAGGAAGTTTTGGTCAATGCGGCGCGCATCAGTTTTGCTGATGATGTTACGTTGCTTACCCAAGCCATCATTGACGAATTTCATCTTCGCCAAAAGAGCTTTCAGCAGGCGCTCTCCGCGGACCGCACGCCGCGTACCAAGAAAACAAAATAATTTTTATAGGCATGGGAAAGAGTAATGGAGCTCGGCAGTTTGACACCGGGCTCTTTTTATAACTATGATAAGTTTATATGCGGCTCAAAGATTTTGATTATAATTTGCCCAAAGGGTTGATAGCCCAAAAACCTAAGCAACCGCGCGACCAGGCGCGACTGCTGGCTTTTAACCGCGCCACGGGCAAAGTTGAGCATAAGCATTTTTATGACATTATCAACTATCTGCAGCCGGGTGATGTTTTAGTATTAAATAATTCCAAAGTTTTTCCAGCTCGTTTAATTGGCAAGAAAAAAGACACCGGCGGTAAGCTGGAAATTTTTTTATTGCGCCCGCCATCAATAACCCCTCCGGCTTCGCCACCTCCCCTTGGCAAGGGGAGGATAAAATTAAACGGTTGGCAATGTTTGGTGGGCGGTCATGGGCGCAAAGAAGGTTTAGAAATTAAATTTCAACAAGGA
>CAYHIM010000075.1:0-3425 GCA_964356665.1 uncultured Gammaproteobacteria bacterium | reverse complement strand
CTTGCCGTTAATTATAGCAAAAAAACCAAAAATAATAAATTACAATTTGTCAATCGCCGCCTGTATTCTCCTTAAACTTTCTGCTTTGCCTAAAATCTCCGCGATCTCAAAAGGCCCGGGGCTGTTTTCCTGCCCAGACAGCGCCACCCGCAGCGGCCAAAGCGCCTCGCCGTTGGTTAATTTTTTGTCTTTAATAAATTGTAAAATTTCTTTTTCCAAATTATCCTTTTCCCATTTTTTAATTTCTGTTAATTTCTGTTTAATTATTGTTAAATTATTGCTAATTATTGTTTTACTTAATTTTTTCCAGATTAAAAGTTTCGCGTCATATTCGAGGTCGCTCGCGAAGAAAATTTCAGTGGAGGCAATAATATCGGAAATTTTTTTTAGCCGCTCCTGCTCCAAATTAATTACGCTGGCAATATATTCATCGCTGTAATTTTGCAGCGCATCGCCGTAAGTTTCCGCTAAATAGGGCCGGCAAAGATTTACTAATTCTTTAGACTTTAATTGCCTGATATATTGGCTGTTGATATTATCTAATTTCTTATTGTCAAAAATCGCTCCGGCTTTATGCAATTTTTTAATGTCAAATTGTTTGGTTAATTCGCTTAAGCTAAAAATTTCCTGCTCGGTTCCCGGATTCCAGCCGAGCAAAGCAATGTAGTTGATTAAAGCTTCCGGCAGATAACCTTTATTTTTAAAATCTTCTACCGACACATCGCCTTCCCGTTTGCTTAATTTCTTTTTATTTTGCCCCAAAATATTAGGCAGATGGCAATAGAGCGGCGGCGGCCAGCCGAACGCCTGATATAATAAAATGTGTTTGGGCGTTGAGGGTAGCCATTCTTCTCCGCGCAAAACATGAGTTATCCCCATCTCGTGGTCGTCAACCACAACCGCCAAATGGTAAGTCGGAAAGCCGTCGGATTTTATCAGCACTTGGTCGTCAAGGCCGTCAGAGTTGACTTTGATTTTGCCATACACCAAATCATTAAATTCTACTGCCTTGTTTTCCGGAACTTTAAAACGGATAACATGCTTATGGCTCTCTAATTTATTTTTTATCTCTGGCGCGCTTAAATTCCTGCATCGCCCGTTATAACGCGGCGGCAGCTTTTTCGCCTGCTGTGCCGCGCGCATTTTAGCTAATTCCTCCGGCGTGCAGAAACAATAGTAAGCATTCCCTTCATCAACCAACTTCTGTGCGTATTGCTGGTAAATTTTTAGCCGTTTTGATTGCACTACTGGTTCGCCGTCCCAATTTAAACCCGCCCATTTTAACATCGCGAAAACTTCTTCGGTAGCGCCCGGCACGAATCGAGCGCGGTCAGTGTCTTCAATGCGAAGCAGAAACTCGCCGCCATTTTGTCTAGCGAATAAATAGTTATATAACGCGGTGCGCAACCCCCCGATATGCAATTTTCCGGTCGGGCTCGGCGCCATCCGCGTTTTTACGCCACCCTTTTTGTTATGTGTTACGCGTTTCATGTTAGGTGATTTTATGCTCCGGTTACTAAATAAACGTTGATAAAAAACGATGCCAGTAACAATACTGCTACTACCACCAAAGCGATGACCAGTCTTTGTATTTTTCGCTTATCATCCGCCCGCTCTTTATTCAAAAGCAGATTAGTAAAATCATTAAGCAGATAAAGATATTTTTTGAGTGTGAATTTCATAAAATTGACTTAAATTTATCAATAAAAATTTTAGTAGCTTCCCGCCGGTACTTATGCACTTCGTCTGCCACTTTGTCCAAATCAACCCAGCGCCAAGCGCGATGGTCCCAAAAGTTAATCGTGATATCTTCGTCTTGACCGATAAATTCAGCGATAAACAGCCCTTGCTTTTGGCCTTTGTAGCCTTCTATTTGTTTTGCTTTCACTCCGCGACTGGGAGTAGCGCCAAACTCGTATTTATACAAATTTTTAAAGCAAGCGACCGGCTTAAATTTCCGCGTGCCGATTTCTTCGCGCAATTCGCGCGTGCCGGCCGTGATTAAATCCTCGCCGTCGGTGCCGCCCTGGGGCAATTGCCAATGACCGAGCGGATGACGCCTTTCCGCTAACAGCACTTTTACCCCGCGGGATGATTTTGCAGCGCCGCTTAATTCCACAGAGTTAATTCTACCATCTTCTTTTTTATATAACAAACAGGCGACATTCGGCCGGTATAACAGCGGCCGGATAAAACGCCATTGAAAAAATTCCCAAGGAAACTCCATTACCGCCGCCCAAATCCGGCTAGAGCGTTTAACCGGCTCCTGCCACAGACGGTAGAGCCATTCTAAGCCAATCGCCCGCATAAATTTCGGCGCCCGCTTAATTCTGCCGGCAATAAAATCAAAACTGCCGCCTACGCCAACCGCTACTTTAACGCTTGGCATTAAAGCTAAATTATGGTAAATCCACCGCTCTTGGCGCGGGTGGCCGAAAGCGACAAAAATAATATCTGGCTTGGCCGCCTTGATTCGCTCCAGCAACTGATTATTTTCTGCCTTGCCTTTAAGCCATTTGCCGGAGCGCAATTTCCAACTACCCGGCTTTAAACCTTCTTCCGCGCCGGCTATTTTTAAATTAGGAAATCGCGGCTTTAATTTTTCCGCCGCCGTTTGCGCCACTCCGCTACTCCCGCCGATTAAAAAAATTGATTTATTTTTTTTTGCCGCCAGCGCGCAAATATTTAACATCAAATCAATGCCCGCGATCCGCTTAATGGATTTACCCATAAATAAACTAGCAAATACTAAACCAATGCCATCCGGCACGGCCAGATCGGCTTGATTTAAAATATAAAAAAATTCTTCATCGTGTTTGGCGGCGAGTAAAAATTCCGGATTGGGGGTAACGAGATAATGCGGCGCTTTGCCGTTTAAAAAATCAGAGATTTTTTTTAGGATCTCTTGCTTGCGTTCCGTTGAAATATTAATGCCGAGGATGTTTATTGCCATTGTCATTGCGAGGAGCGAGAGCGACGAAGCAATCCCGTCGTTCTCTGACTCAAACTATTTTTTATAAAAATCTTCAAATAGATCTCGCCATTTTGGATTAAAATTTTCTATTAATTTATCAACATTATATTTTGCTGTAAAGCTATTTTTCTTTATTTTACTCTTATGCTGTCCACTTCGATTAAATATGTTGTTTGTAACCCCAGTATACAGAACCGTATAACGTTGATTAGCCATAATATAAACAGAGTAATAGCGTTCTTGCATAAAAAATATATTATCTTAAAAACAACGGGATTGCTTCGCCTACGGCTCGCAATGACAAATTGTTAGAACCCTACATACTGCACTTCTTCCTGCAGCTGCACGCCGAATTTATCGCGTACCTGCTGTTTAACGTAAGAAATCAGCATTACAGCGTGCTCGGCGCGCGCGTCTTCATTGGCTTTAACGCCAACGTTAGCGTGCTCGT
>CAYHIM010000074.1:0-3427 GCA_964356665.1 uncultured Gammaproteobacteria bacterium | reverse complement strand
GGACATAGGTAAAATTAGCCATATCGGCGATGTCTTTTATTTCCCGCCAAAGTTTTTTCTTGCCCTGCTTTTTTAAGAGCGCGCCCAATTCATAGTTATAATCAAAATGGTCTTCAATGGAGCGCTTGGAACTGCCGGTGACTAAAATTATTTCTTCAATGCCGCTCGCGACCGCTTCTTCCACAATATACTGCACCACCGGTTTATCAATAATGGGCAGCATCTCTTTGGGCTGGGCTTTAGTCGCGGGCAAAAAGCGCGTGCCGGCGCCAGCAACGGGAATAATTGCCTTCTTGATGATGTTCATATGCTTTATACAGCTTTTTATTCCTACCAATTACTAATTAAGTACGAATATACTAATTATGGATAAATATTATTCGTATATTAGTAAGTGATTAGTAATTGGTAGTAGTTATATTATTAACTTATCGGCCAATTTCTCTTTGGCTAAGTTTTGCGCCCGCAACAAACTATCAAAAGTGCCGGCGTCAATCCATTCTCCTTCCACCATTGCTACCATTAATTCGCCGCGCTCTAAATACCAATTATGAATATCGGTAATTTCTAACTCGCCGCGTTCGCTGGGCTTAATATTTTTAACAATTTCCACTACCCGCTTGTCAAATATGTATAATCCGGTTAAGGCAAAATCACTCAACCATTCTTTCGGTTTTTCCACGATTTTAACCGCTTTTTTCTGCTCGTCAAACTGTACTACGCCGAAACGTTCCGGGTCCGGAACTTTTTTCGCAAAAACTTTGCCGCCGCTGGTAAAACTTTTTATCTCGGCGGATAAATCGTCCGCAAAAATATTATCGCCTAAAATCATACAGACACTTTCCTGATCAATAAAATTTTCTCCGATGCGGTAGGCATCGGCTAAACCGCGCGGTTTGTCCTGAATTTCGTAGGTGAATTTACAGCCGAATTCTTTGCCGCTGCCTAATAAATTTAAATAATCCCCCGCCCGCTCCGGCGCGACAATAATTAAAATTTCCTTAATGCCGGCTTTGACCAAAGTATTTAAGGGATAATAAATCATCGGCCGGTGATAAACCGGCAGCAGTTGTTTAGAGGTAATTTTTGTTAGCGGCGCGAGTCTCGTGCCCGAACCGCCGGATAAAATAATGCCGCGCATATTTTTAGAGTGTCATTGCGAGGAGTCCCGAGTCGCTCGGGACGACGCGGCAATCCCGTCGTGTTATCGCAAAAATTACGGGATTGCTTCGCCTACGGCTCGCAATGACACTTATACTTTAAGTTTTAAATATTCCAACAACGCTTCTTCATAGTCCCGCAGTTTCGGCAATTTAGTATTTAATAAAATTCCGTATTTTGGTCGTCGCGCCGGACGGGGGAATTCAGCCGCTGCCACTGGAATTAGTTTAACTTTTTTGCCTAAGATGTCAAATAAAACTTGCGCCGTCTGATACCAAGTGCCGGGATTTTCATTGACAAGATGGTAAGTGCCGTTAGGGTAATTTTGTTCTAATAAATCTTTTGTCGCTCGGGCTAAATCCGGCGCGTAGGTAAAATTGCTTAATTCGTCGTCAACCACGCGCAATTCTTTTTGGTTAGCGGCTAATTTTAACATTAAATCAAAAAAATTTTCTTTAGCGAGCGCGCTTTTTCCTTTTTGCCCGAATAGTTTAGAGGTGCGGATAAGATAGTATTTAAGGTCCCGTCGGCGTAAAATTTCCTGCTCGCCTAATAATTTTGACTGCCCGTATTTATTGATTGGTTTTGGCTGATTGTTTTCCGCGTAGCCGTTAATTTTATCGCCGGCAAAAACATAGTTAGTTGAATAATGAACCAAAGTAGCGTTTATCTCTAGGCAAACGTCAGCTAAATAGCCGACCGCTATGCCGTTTATTCTTTTCGCCAGTTCAAATTGCTTCGCGTCTGCGCAGGCGTCAACATCGTTATAAGCCGCGGCGTTGATGATTACGACCGGTTTTTGATTTTTTATTTTATTTTCAACTTGCTGCTTGTCCGTGATATCAATCTCTTGTTTATCCCAACCAATAGCTCGGGGAAATACTTTTAGCAATTCTTGTCCCAACATTCCCTGCGCGCCGATAATTAAAGTTTTATCCATATTGACAAAAAAATAAACTTGCCCTAATATAAAATTACCACTTAATTGCTGGCCTATTGGTGGGAGTAATAAAGGTAAAGGAGAGTTTTCTACCCTCCAAGCTCTTCCACCCTCTATTCTTCCGCCAGTAGGTCTTTTTTTATCGGCTGATAATTTTCTACAAAACCCTTGCCTAAAATCGGTTGCCACCAGCTTTCATGCTCTCTGTACCATTTAACTGTTTCGTCCAGCCCTCGTTCAAAATCAATCTCCGGCCGCCAACCAAGCTCTGTTTTAATTTTTGTTGTATCTAAAAGATAGCGTCGGTCGTGGCCCGGGCGATCTTCAATATAAGTTTTAAGTGACGTTGGTTTTTTTAACCTAATTAATACTGCTTCAGCAATTTCTTCTATATTTTTTTCCACACCGCTGCCAATATTATACGCTTCGCCTATTTTTCCTTTCTTTAAAATTAAATCAATGGCGCGGCAGTGATCTATTACCTGCAGCCATTCCCTTTTGTTCTGGCTGCTTTTAAATAGCGGTAATTCTTGGCTCTTTATAGCATTAGTGATAAAGCGCGGGATTATCTTTTCGGGAAATTGATAAGGGCCATAATTGTTTGAACAATGGCTGATAGTTACTGGCAGGCGGAAAGAATGGTGATAAGCCATTACTTCATGATTTGCCCCGGCTTTAGAGGCGTTATAAGCAGTGCGCGGCTGATAGGGGTCATCTTCCTGAAAAACCCGTTTTTCGTCTAATGCCAAATCACCAAATACTTCACAAGTAGAAATATGATGGAAGCGAATGCCTCCGGCGCGCACCGCCGCTTCTAACAGCATTTGGGTACCGAGCACATTAGTTTTTACAAAAATATCCGGTTCAACTGCGGCTCGACCATTATGTGATTCAGCGGCAAAATTAATAATCGCCTCTATCTTTTCTGTCTTTAATAATTTGACATTATTTGCCAAATCACCAATATCTCCTCGCACAAATTTATAATTTTTATTATTTTCAATATCGCGCAAATTTTCTAAATTACCCGCATAAGTCAAAACATCCAGATTAATGATTTTATCTTCTGGATATTGCTTAAGCCAATAATGAATAAAGTTAGAGCCGATAAAGCCAGCCCCTCCCGTAACTAAAAGTCTCATATTATTGTTTTCATGTTGTCTGTTATGCGTTGAGTAACTTTTTCCGCCTCTCCTTCAGTGTACGGCCGCCCATGCCATAAGCGATGCGTGTCACGGGCAAAGCGCGGGATAACATGCCAATGGGTGTGCATTACAATTTGTCCGGCGGCAACGCCATTATTCGCGCCTAAATTCCAGGCGTCAG
>CAYHIM010000073.1:0-3443 GCA_964356665.1 uncultured Gammaproteobacteria bacterium | reverse complement strand
AAACTGCTCCGGATCCAAAGAAACATTATTATCCGGCCCGTGCAAATCGCGAATCGTCAGATGCTTTTCTATAATCTTCGCGCCCTTGGCCACGGCGGCGATGGCCGAATATATTTCGTTGGTATGATCCGAATAACCGACAACAACATCAAATTTGTCTCGTAAAACATTTATCATGCCTAAATTCAAATCGCTATAATCGGCCGGGTATTCGGAAATGCAATGCGTTAGAGCTAAGTTAACGCCTTCTTCCTTAATCGCCTTTACGGTTTCCGCGACGTCTTCAATCGTACTCATACCGGTTGAAACTATCATGGGCTTGCCCTTGCGCGCGATATGCCTTTGCATGGGGATATTGGTCAGTTCGCCCGAACCGGTTTTGTAGGCGTCCACCCCGACCTCCTCCAGAATATCCGCGGCTTCGCGGCAAAAGGGCGTGCAAAGATACATTATGCCTATTTCCTCACAATATTTTTTTAATTCCTTGTGCTGCGCAACCGTACCGATATTAACTTTATCTAAAACCTCATCCATGGAGCCGGCCCAAAATTTTATGGTATCCGGCACCATCTCTTCCTTAATAACATGAACCTGCAGTTTAGCAATATCCGCCCCGGCCTCTTTGGCCGCCTTAATCAGGCGCTTGGCCGCGTCCATCTTACCGCCATGTTCACAGGCCAATTCCGCTATAATCACCACCGGGCTTAAGTCGTTTATTTTAAATTTGCCCAATTGAAAATCCTTCATAAATATTTGGTGATTAATTATTTTTTACTTTTCTCATATAATTTTTTAATTACTTCTTTCCTGACATTATGTTTGGCTGGAAATAATTTTACCATAGTTTGGAATCTTTCGTAAGCTTCTTCTTTCGGACATTCCGGCGTATTAATCTGAACGAATTCCGGCAAAAAATTTGAATATCTCTGGTAAATCAATACGTTCTCAATATCAGGATTAACCAACCAGCCATTTTTTTTACATAAGTCATAAAGCTCGGTGTTAGGATAAGGCGTTGCTACCAGCGGGGTTATGGCGTTAATTCCCATATCAAATAATTTTTGGCAATATTTTTTGGTTTTTTCAAAAGAGGATTTATCTTCTCCGGGATAGCCGATTATGATAAAGGCGCTAGTTTCAATGCCGGCCTCGACACAGTAGCCTAAAACTTCCAGAGTCTTATTTAAATGGGTCCGCCAATTTCCCTTATTCATTAATTCCAAAATTTTTTCATCCCCGCTTTCTACCGGCAAATAAATTAATTCGGCGCCGGATTCTTTCATTTTAAAAATTAATTCCCTATCCAAAGAATTTATCATCACGCCGTTAGGCGCCGACCAAACGATTTTTTCTCCGTTTTTCCCATGTAAATTTTTAATCCCGTCAAAAATATCCATGGCCCGTTTTTTATCCAGAGTAAGGTTATCATCTTCAAATTCAACATGATTGACGCCAAATCTTTCGACAGCCTCTTTAATTTCATTAATTACCCGACCAGCGGAGAAAGCTCGCCACTTATGACCGTAGACATTATGAATCGAGCAAAACTTGCATTGGAACGGGCAGCCGCGCGATGAAACCATTGATAATGTCCTGTCAAGCTTATTGCCGCGCGGAGACCAAGTGACATACTTCTCCATTGGCCGTAAATCGTACGAAGGCATCGGGATATTGTTTTCAATATCGTAAATCATTATCCCATGGCCTGTATTGATAAATTGTCCATTCTTTTTAAAAACTAAGCCGGGTATTTCTTCAAGTTTTTTCCCAGAGGCAATCTGCAAAAAAGAATTTTCTCCCTCACCGATAACCACTGCATCCACTCCGGATAACTCTAGGGACTCCTTTGGAAGCGTAGAAGGATAGACTCCACCCATCACCAAAATCGTATTAGGGAAATACTTTTTAATCGCTCTGGCCAGAGGATTGACTATAAATCTGGAATCCGTAAAAGGAGCTGTAATCCCTATAAGCTCCGTGTCGGCCGGTATGCGTTTGATTATCTCGTCATCGGTCAAACCCCACTTTAGCGTATCGATATACTTGGTGTGCAAGGCAGTGGAAGCATTCAACCCTTCAACCAAGGCATCGATGAAAAATACCTCATGCCCCGCTTTTTCCAAAAAAGAAGCAAGATAACCAAGACCCAGATTTTGGGATACAAACTCAACTTCTTCCTTAAATATCCAGGGTGCTGAAATTAACGTGACTTTCATAAATAGGCGACGAGGTTTCTAATCAAAAAATTTTTTCTGTACGCATGGTATGGTATTTTTTAGGATTTTGATCACGCTCTTACTTGTATCTGATTTAAAATAAATATCGCTGGAAGCATAAGACCCGTGCTCCAACTGTCTTTTTATACCTTCTTTGATGAGTTGACAATTATAATCCACATTAAGCACATTCTCCGCCGCCAAACGATTTTGCTGCCGGGGACCAATATTTACCACCGGCACTCCTAAATAAGAACATTCTTTTATGCCGGCTGAAGAATTTCCCACTAGGCAACTTGATCGCTTTAAAAGATTAATAAATTCTGGTGGAGGTAAATGTGTAATAAATCTAATTTTATAATCGCTGTGATGCTCTCTAAAAACGCGGATAGCATGCGAGATGCTGTCTACGCCTGCATCAATATTGGGCCAAAACCACACCGCCTGCATCCCTAATTCGCGTACTGCTTCTAGAGTTTCTTGAATGTTTCTTAGATTATCTTCGCCAGTGGTAACCGGATGTTGCATCACTATTATAAAAGGATTGGAGACATCTATCTTTGCCCCCACCCCTGCCTTATTGACAAAAGACAAGTCAGATAGGATGGGCACATGATTTAAAAATTCAATGTCCAGCGAACCGACATTGTGAACATAAGCGGGATTTTCTCCCATTCTTAAAAGTCTTTTTTTTGACTGTTCATTAGTGGCAAAATGAATATGTGATAGCTTGCTGACGGCATGCCTAACACTCTCATCTATCGTACCGGAAACATCACCCCCTTCTATGTGAATAACTAATTTATTTAAATATGCTGCGGAAATGGCGGCTGCCAATACCTCAAAACGGTCGCCGATAACTACCACCATCTCAGGATTAAGTCGACAAAGGGTGTTGGTAAATTCAAGAACGGCCAATCCAGTGGTCTTGGCCATGGCTATGTTATTACCGCCTTCCAGACTAATATAAAGTTCCTCTACAGGACTAAAACTTTCGTTCTTTAAGTCGCTGACTATCTCACCATATTTTGACAAAAGGGCCGAGCCGCAAACAATCGTCTGCAATTCAAAATCGGGATCTCCATTAATTAGCTTCATTAATAGTTTGATTCTGGCATACTGCGCGCGGCTAGTAACAATAAAGCATATTTTTTGCACCATATAATAGTTTTAATTGAAATTTAGAATTGGACTTTTCCCTCCTTCAATATCATTGGTATCAAAACG
>CAYHIM010000072.1:0-3445 GCA_964356665.1 uncultured Gammaproteobacteria bacterium | reverse complement strand
GGAGCAATCTTCCACCTTATTTTAATTTTTTTATTATTCCCTTATTCGCATCCACTTCTACCCTATCTCCATCCTTAAAAACTTTGGTAGCGATTTTAGTGCCTACAATACAGGGAATTTTTAACTCGCGAGACACGATGGCCGCGTGGCAGGTTATCCCGCCTAAATCAGTTACAATCGCTAACGCTTTTTTTAAAAAAGGAGCATACTCAATAATTGTTTCCCGGCTGACGACAATCTTTTCGGCGCAATGTTTGATATCGCTTAAGCCGCGAACAATTTTGACTTGCCCTCTTACCTTGCCTAAACAAGCCGACAATCCTCTTAAATTTTCTGTTCCGGTATTTTTTATTTTTATTATCTTAAAACCTTTCTGCTGCAGCCATTTTTTTGCTGCCTCGCCGGTATATACTTTTGTATCTTTTTTTGTGCCGACAAAAATATAAAAATTTTGTCGCTGATTAATTGCCTTTTTATCTAAAGAATGTTTTAATTCTTCAAGAGTGTAGCTATCTATTAATTGCGCTCCGAACTTATTTTGTAAAAAATCGTGGGCTTTATCGTAAAACGAATAAATTATCTTCGCTCCCCTGTCGCGTAATTTTCCGTTCAATTCAACCAGCCGTTCATTTTGATTTTTTTCCAGCGACCTTTCGACGTAAAAAGTATAAATCAAAAGTGGGCCGACATCTTTCATGGCCGTTAAGCTTTTTTCTACCGGATTATTGCCGCGCGGCTGATAATTTCTCATCAACCGCAGGTATTTCTTAAAAATTTTATTCGTTTCGCCAGTCCGGCACTGTCTCGCCGCTGTTAAATAATTTTTTTCATCTTCCCTTATATTTACAAAAATATCCATTTCCTGGCCATCGCTAATGGCTATTAATTTGGTTAATTTTAAACCACTGATTCTGTCCGACGACAAATAAGTCCATTTCATAAAATCTCGCTTCAAAATTGAAGTCGGCCGACTGCCAAAAAGTTGCCATTTTTTGCTTTGATAATGGGCCATAAATTTTAACTAGAATGAGAATTGCTATATTTTCATCTTACTACTAAAACCAGCCGATTTCAAATGTTTAAGCTTGACTTTTTTGAAATAATACATTATTCTATTTTGATGTTCATTCCGACGTAAAATCCTATGTAAAAGGAGAGGAAACGTGAAGACTATTTACTTAGTAACGCATGGGCCGACTGAAAAAAATGTGCCGGACCCAGGCATGACGAATGAGGGGTTAGAAATGGTGCGCAACCTTCGCACGCAATTAGCAACTTTTCTGCCGCCAGAAGGGCCAACGCAAATCCATGTTGGGACTGGCCGGCGGCAATGGCAAATAGTACAAACCCTTGGCTTTTCCCACCGAGAAAATCTTTATGTTTCTGATTTTTGGGGAGGAGCAGCGACAGTTACTTCTACGAAAGAAGTTATTTTGTTGGGGCATGGCCTGCAAATACCCAGAGAAAAATATTTGACTATAGCGCATCTACAGCCTTTTTATGGGCAAACTATTGCCGGCCTGCCAGATAAATCACTTATCTGTTCCGGCCGACCAGTATTAGTTCGGCTGGGCATGCAAGAAGAAGATTGTTCCAGTGGAGCACTGTATGCGCTCCATGTCCAAGATAATGGACAAATTAAGATTGAACTCCTGATCGCAGGAGTTTGTCTAATAAAATAAAAATAGATTTGGTTATTGAACCAATGGGCGGCAGTAACCTAACCCGTTACTGGCCGCCTTTTTATTTTTCTCTAAACATTGCCTTTTTTAAAAAATCTGTTATAATTAATACCAGATTAAATTTTATTACTTAATATTAACTAAATCTATGATGCACCAAAAAAACATCATTATCGCAATGTTAGCCGTTACTTTTGCGGCAACAATCAGCTTGCCGGCTTTGGCGCAGGAGCAACCGGAAATACCCCAGATGCCTAATATCCCCCAAATGCCGGCGAACATTCCGCAAATTCCCAACGGCGCGCCGGAAATGCCCAACGGCGCGTTAAACGGGCAGGTACAAATGGGACCAAGCGAAGCGCAATTGAAAAAAATTGAGGAGCAAAAATTAAAAGGCCAAAAAAAGGCCGTAGCCGGAATGGAAAAAGGGTTAAAACAGATGGAAGCGCAATACGCAAAATTAGAAAAGAATAAGATAGCCATTCCCTCGGAAATAAAAGAAAAACTGCAGAAAGCGCGGACAATAATTAACGCTATTAAAAATGCCAAAACCAGCGAGGAATTAGAAGCGATTGATACGGACGAATTTTCAACGCTGATGGAGGAGTTAGGTAGCGCTGTCGGTGAAATCCAGCGCCAAGCCCAAATGCTTGCCGGTTTGAAAAAAGCGGCCAAAGGCATGCAGAAAACTATTACTACTTTTGAAAATCAGATTGTGAAATTAACCAAACAAGGATTAACTATTCCGCCGGAAACAACCGACAATTTAAACAAAATTAAAGCGATTATCGCGGCTATCAACGCGAATAAATCAATTGAAGAGCTGGAAGCGCTGGGCTGGGAAGAAATCGGCGACATTATGGACCAACTGGGCGAAAGCCGCCGAGCGCTGGAAATGCTCGCTCGCTGGCCGCAAGCGGTTAAACAGATTGACAAAGAAATTATTAATATGGGCAAAGTAGCTAAAAAGCTAGAAGCGACCGTAAATAAATTGAAAGCGAAAGAAATTGACTTGTCAGAAAATTTGGCTAAATTTAAAGCTGGAATAGAAGAAATCAAAGCCGCTCGCGCCGCTGCCGAACAAAAAATGAAGTCCGGGGACGCGGAAGGCGCTTTTGACGCGCTGGAAGAAAACGTTTTCGGCAAAATAAGCGAAATATACGAAGAGCAACGCGTGATTGAAACCATGGCTAACTTAGGCCGCTTTGCTGCCGATTATAAAAAAGGCATCGCCAGCGCGCAGCAGCAAATTAACTCTTTAAAGAAGAAAAAAATCAATACGGCGGAATTAGAAGATATTTTAAACAGAACTAAAACCAAAGGCAACGAGGTTTTAGCGCTCTTAAAAGCTAAGCCGCTTGATGAAGAGGCAATCGCCGATGGTTTGGAAGTTTTAAGCGACCTGCGCAATGAGTTCGGGGATAAATTAGATGAACTGGGCGGCGGCGCGGCTATGCCTTGGGAGCAAGGCAAACAGCAGTTCCAAGCGATAACGCTGCCGAAAGAGTTTCAGCAGTTCAGCCAGCAGATACAAGCTAAACAGCCAACGGTACAAGAATAAATAAATTAGATAAAAAATCATCCCGCAACATTGCGGGATGATTTTTTATTTTGCAGGCGCGGCAGGACTCGAACCCGCAACCCTCGGTTTTGGCTTACGGTCCTGCGGGTCGCAGACCCGAAAGGAGACCGACATTGGATTGTATATGCAGGGGGTATACGAAAAAATAAGAACGGAATTTAAGGGAAAATAAAAGAATTTT
>CAYHIM010000071.1:0-3470 GCA_964356665.1 uncultured Gammaproteobacteria bacterium | reverse complement strand
CTCAAAAAACATCGGAAGTTATCCGTGCGCGCGAGCAAAATAATTTAAATATTTATATGGAAAGAAGAAGCAACGGCGTTGGAAAGCGCAAGAAATCACACTCTCACAAAACAGCCAAGCGGCTTGAAATCAAGCGGCTTATGCTTGAGGCAAGGGCTAATAAAAGAAAGCGCAAGTAAAATTTATAAAAAAGATTTAAATTTTTTCGTATAATATGTATGAAAAAATCCATAAAAAAATCAAAAAATTTCGGCAGTGTTTTTCAATTTAAAATTGCTTTAAACAACAGCGCGCCGTTTGTATGGCGGCGCATTTTGGTACCGGCCGATTATACTTTTTTCGCTTTGCATTGCGCCATTCAAAATGCCATGGGTTGGACAGACAGCCATTTACACGCGTTCTATATTGGAGAGCAAAAAGGGAAAAATAGAATTATCATTGAATTTCCAAATCCGGAAGATGATTTTAATCAAGGGGATGGGGCGCGCGACGAGCGGGAAGAGCGCGTTGCCGACTATTTCGGCGAAACGATAAAACAATGCGTCTATTGCTATGATTTTGGAGATAACTGGGACCATACTGTTTTGTTTGAGCGGGAATTGCCCCAAGATCCAAAAGCGGCTTATCCGCAATGCATAGCTGGTGAAAACGCCTGTCCGCCAGATGATTGTGGTGGCGTGGGGGGTTATGATAATTTGCAAAAAATTTTAAAAAATTCGAATCACGAAGAACATGCCGATATGCTGGAATGGCTTGGTCTTAAAGACCCGAAAAAATTTGACCCGCGCGAATTCAATATCCAAGAGATTGAATTTGAAAATTCTAAAAAGCGTTTAAGTGAGTGGAATAAGGGGTTTGGGTTACTATAAAATTACTAAGTGAAAAATTTATAAAGAATTTTATTTGATCAATTTATTTTTATCAGCTATAATTAAAATATATTTAAAAATTATTGTGGATAACAATAATTTTTTTTATTTTAATTAATTAATCCGGTATCTTAGTTAGTGACAGAACCAAGACCGGAAAAAGAAACATGAATCAAAAAAAAGGAGGAAAGAAGTTTTCAAACGTCTCGCGTTTAGAATTAATCGCAGGCGTTATTTTTTGTTTGGGAGCGTATTTTTCGCTCGCCGGCGCCGTTCAAGCGGTTGCGCCGGATCATCTTGTAATCAATGAAATCCAAACAGACAGTATTGCGGGATCGGGCGGCACCGCGGACGACTGGGTAGAACTTTATAATCCGACCAACGCCGCCATTATTTTAGACGGCTGGTCTATTCAAAAAACAAGCGCTTCTTCCAGTTTAGTGAAAAAGGTATTAACTGGTGTCCCGCCAATTCCCGCGGGCGGGCATTTTTTAATCGTGCGCAATGATTCCGCCGCCAGCCAGGCATTAAAAAGCGCGGCTGATGTTTTAGCCAGTAATTTTTCATTGTCCAATGATTATGCGGTTTATTTAGTTAATAATAATAGTGATATCACTGGCGCGGACGATCCGGATATAATTGATTTTGTCGGATTTGGCGCTTCAACAATTTATGAAGGATTCGGTGCGGCCGTTAATCCGGTCGAAGCCGAAAGCATTGCCCGCGCGGCTGACGGACAGGACACCAATAATAATTCAGCGGATTTTTCCTTGCAAAATAATCCGTCTCCGGAAAATTCAAGCCAAGCGATTGTCGAGAAAAAAATATTATCATTCAATTTTGAAGGTTTAAGCCCGGCCGTTATCGGCGCGATAGATGAAACTGCCAAAACAATCAGTTTATCAGCGCCGGCCGGAACGGATATTACGTCCTTAGCGGCGACTTTAACACTTTCAAACGGCGCCAGCGCCAATATCGGCGGCTTGGCGCAGGTTAGCGCGGTTACGGCAAATGATTTTACGAACACCGTTACATATATTGTAGAGGCAAGCGACGGTACGACCGCGGATTACGTAGTTACCGTAACGGTAGCGGCGGGAAACGGAGTCGGCGGTACGGTTTTATTGACAATTACCAAGGACGCGGAGCCGGAACAGAATATTGGTTCAACCGGAGCGGATATTGTCTTTGAAGTGAACGGCGCCGGCAGCGCGGTTGTTTATTACGGCTTGAGCAGTAGTTATGGAAGCACAACCGCGGCTACCTTATTGTCGCCAAACGCGCAGACAATAATTTCGTTGGCCGGGCTAAGCTGTAATACCGCGTATCATTATTCAATATACGCTGTTGCCGGCAGCGATTCGGATGTTACTGGCGACGCCTCATTCACCACCGGTCCTTGCGGCATTACTCTTAATTCATTGTCAATGACAAAAATTTCCGCCCGAGCGAATAATCAATATGCCGATGGCTGGGAATGGACGTTTAACATTACGGTCTGGGACATAAATGAAACTAATTTGAAAATGAAATTCAATCAATGGACCGGCGCGGGCGCGCTTAACGCCGGAAACAATATGCAATTTTCGGTGAACAGCGGTTCAAGCTGGCTGGATATCACTGCCAACAACGCGTATCCGGCAGTTGGCGCCGATATTTCCGGAATTGACAATAGCGCGAATAATGGACGGCAGGTGGAAATAAAAGTTAGGATGAAGGTTCCGGTCGGGACTAATGCCGGGGACTATGATTCAAGCTATGGAATATTAACTGAGTAAAAATAATAAAACACAAACAGTCCCGCCCCTCGCGAGAGGCGGGACTGTTTGCAATTATCAAAATGAAAAAAATAATTTTTTTAGCTATATTTTTATATTGCAATAGCGCGCGCGCCTCGGAAATTACCGGCGAGATAAGCACGAACATGAAACCCGTCGTGAATAATGGCGATGCGGGAGATAAGCCGCCGACTAGCGGGGAAAATAATAATTCGGGCGGAGGAAGCGGTCAAAGCGGCGGGTCGGCCATAATTAAAAATCAGGCGAACGCTATTCCGCCTGTTTTAAAAAAAGAAAAACAAGAGGAAGGGGAGAATGATAATTTAGAGGAGGTCAACCCTGTTAAAAATGAAATTATTAACGGGGTAAAAGTGCTTGGCGTATCCGAAGTTCGTTTTGACGACGGAATGTTAATAAGAGGATTGGATATGAAAGTATATCTGATTGAAAAAGGGATGAAGAGATATATCCCGGGCATAAAAGAGCTCGCGCAGTACGCCGGCCGGGAAATATTTAATGTTGATGAAGAGGCCTTGAATAAATATAAAGACATTGAAAAAAAATATTCAGACGGACAGTTAATCAGGGGATATGGCGAAGCCAATGTTTATGTAATAAAAAACGGCCTGAAGCGCCATATCATAAGTTACGAAGAATTAAAGAAGTATTATTTCGGCTTGGAAATTTTTAATGTTAGGCAGGAAGAAATTCTTAAATATTAACTTCCGGCGCGGCTCGGAGTAATAAAACCCGCCCCGCATTTGCGGGGCGGGTTTTTGTTTAATTAATTTTTGACTTATAAGTGTTTTTTTTGGGGGGGTAT
>CAYHIM010000070.1:0-3681 GCA_964356665.1 uncultured Gammaproteobacteria bacterium | reverse complement strand
CTGCAGATATAATAAAATGAAATGTCAAAATCAAAATGTCAAATATCAAATCAATGTCAAAATTTAAATTATAAATAATTTGTCATTTGAAATTTGATATTTGTCATTTATCTATAATTTATTTATAAATTTATGTTAGCTGTAGGAAAAACTAAGATTATTATCAGTTTACTTTTAATATCCTTGCTAGTTTCCGGCTGTTCTCTTACTTTTCAAACTTCGGGCAACGGCAAATCGTTAACCGACGGCGGAGTGTTTAAGAGTATCAACAGCGGCGCTAGTTGGCGGCAGCAGACATTGGTCGCGACCGTCAGCGGCAGCCCGTTAAATTTTAACCAGCTTAATGTAATTTTTTTAACGCTTGACCCGCAAGACAGAAATGCCGTCTATGCCGGAACCGACAGCGACGGGTTATTTTATTCTTATGACGCGGGCGCGAGCTGGACCGTGGCCAAAACTTTGGGCAAACGGTATGTTGCCGACATTGCCGTCAGTCCGCGCAATAAATGCTTAATTTATGCGGCGAGCGAAAACCGGATATTCAAATCAAGCGACTGCAGCCGCTCCTGGCAGGAGATGTATTTTGATAACGACCCGAAAGCGAGAATTTACGGCTTAGCCGCTGATCCGCGGAACGAAAAAATAATTTATGCCGCTACTTCGCGCGGCGAGGTAATTGCCAGCGCGGACTACGGGCAGTCCTGGACTACTTTAAAGCGATTCAGCGACGCTGATGCGCGCGCCGCTAACGCCGCCTTTAAGATTTTAATTGACCATAATAATCCTAATAATTTTTGGGTAGCAACAGTTGGCAGCGGCGTTTACCGAACGAGCGACCGCGGCAAAACCTGGACTAGCTATAAAGCGCAATTAAGTCAAATTAATGTCCCGGCGGCGCTTAATATTACCGATATGGCGCTCGCCTCAAGCGACAGCAATACCTTAATTATTTCTACCAAAGCCGGCTTAATCCGGACTAATGACAATGGCGCGCATTGGCAGGTGATGACGCTTGTGCCGCCGGCGGATAAAACAGCGATTAACGCGGTGGCTATTTATCCCAAAGATAAAGAACGGATTTATTATATTACCAATACTTCTTTAGGCTGGACTCAAGACGGCGGAAAAACCTGGACTTCAAAAAAGTTGCCGTCGAGCCGGGCCGGAGTTGCTTTAAACGTTGATTCGGATAATCCGGAAATAATTTATTTAGGGGCAATGTTAATAGAGCCGAAGAAATAATAATTAAAAATATGAATCAATATCTTCAACAGCACCAAGCTGAATTAAAGCAAGTGATGGAATTTTTTCAAAAAGACATCGCTACTATCCGCACCGGCCGCGCTAATCCGGCGATGCTCGATGGCGTATTGGTTGAGGCGTACGGCGCCAAAATGCCTTTGATGCAGGTAGGCAACATCAGCGTGGTTGACGCCCGCTGTTTAACGGTTGCGCCGTGGGATAAAAATGTTTTAAAAGAGATGGAAAAGGCAATCGCGGCGGCGGAGTTAGGCGTTAATCCGGTTAACGAAGGCGATAAAATCAGGCTTACCATTCCCCAGCCAACGGAAGAAGACCGGCGCGAGCGGGTTAAAAAGTTGAACGAAAAATTAGAGCATGCTAAAGTAAGCATTCGGCAGGCGCGCGATAAAATTAAAGTTCATATTGAGCAGGCGGAGGACGACAAACAAATTTCCGAAGACGACAAGTTCCGGTTTTTAAAAGAGATGGAGGAAGAAATAAAAAAGTATAACGATCAGTTACAGGAGTTGCGGGATAAGAAAGAGAAAGAAATCATGACGATATAAAATTGCAGTCTATAATTATTCCAATATTATGATAACTACTGTAATAATATTCATAGTTTTACTCTCTATCCTAGTTTTCGTCCATGAACTGGGCCACTTTGTGACGGCGCGGCTGTTTGGCGTTAAGGCGGAAGAGTTTGGTTTTGGTTTTCCGCCGCGTTTAGCCGGAATATACAAATCACTAGAGAATAAATGGAGATTTGTCTGGGGCAGCCGGGAAGTTCTTGACGCGAGCGGCACGATTTACTCTTTAAACTGGCTGCCGCTCGGCGGATTTGTAAAAATAAAAGGCGAGCAGGGCGAAAATCGCGCTGACCAAGACAGCTTAGCGCATCAGCCGATTTGGCGGCGGGCGGTAATATTATCGGCTGGAGTAGCGATGAATTTAGCGGTAGCCGCCGTATTTTTAGCCGTTGGTTTTATGGTTGGTTTACCGCAGACCTTAGAAAATGTTGGTAGTAACGTTCAAGTAGTGGAAAGAAATTTGCAAATTATACAGGTATTGCCTAATTCACCTGCCGCTGCGGCGGGTTTAAAAATGGGGGATAGTATTATCTCGGTCAGCGGTCAAGCAGTTAATAATTATCAGGAGCTAAGCGATTTGGTCAGCGCGCGCGCCGGCCAAAAGTTAGCGTATCAAATCAGGCGGGGGCAGGAAGAATTAGAGTTAGCGATTACGCCGCAGTTAATGCCTGACAGCGGCAAAGTGGGGATAGGAATCGCGGTAGCCGAAACCGGAATTGTCAGCTATCCTTGGTATCTTGCTGTTTGGGAGGGGATAAAAGCGACGCTAATAATGAGTTGGTATATTATCGTTGCTTTCGTGATGATTATAAAAAATTTATTTGTCGGGCAGGGAATAGGCGCCGAACTTTCCGGTCCGGTAGGAATTGCGGTAATGACCGGCCAAGTGGTAAACTTGGGCTTTGTTTATATTTTGCAATTTGCCGCTATTTTGTCCATTAACTTGGCGGTAATTAACTATGCTCCTTTTCCGGCGCTTGACGGTGGACGAGTACTGTTTTTATTGATTGAAAAGTTGCGCGGTCGGGCAGTGCCGGAAAAAGTGGAGGCGGCTATTCATAATATCGGTTTTGCTTTGCTGATGCTTTTAGTTGTAATCGTCACTTTCAAAGATGTTTTTAAATTTTCGGACAAGTTTTTAGCTTTGTTTCATCAAATATTCTAACGCCCACAAATCAACAAATCTAATCACAAATAACACAAACTAAGGAAATAATATTTGTGCATTCGTGAAAGGATTTGGGGGTGCTTAACTAAAAATGATAAAGAGTCTTTTCAACTCCAAAATAAATTCCATCACTTCGGCGGCGATGATTGTGGCGGCGGCTTCGGTGGCAAGCCGGCTCTTAGGCATTTTCCGCGACCGCATTTTAGCCGGCGAATTCGGCGCGGGCGACACTTTGGACATTTATTACGCCGCTTTCCGCATCCCTGATTTAGTTTACAATTTATTAGTTTTGGGAGCGCTCTCGGCCGGTTTTATCCCTATTTTTACGGCGCTTTGCCAGCGGCAGCCGCTGTTAAAAAAAATATTCCACCGCGGTGAAGCCTGCCAGGAAGAGTCATGGTATGTGGCGAACGCGGTGGTTAATCTGCTGGGCGCGCTGTTGATTATTGTTTCGGCGATATTTATTTTTTTTGCCCCCGAACTGACGCGCCTGATTACGCCGGGCTTTAGCGGCGAAAAGCAGGAGCTTACCATCGCCTTAACGCGCATTATGTTTTTATCCCCGTTCTTTCTGGCTTTAAGCTCGGTTTTTGGCGGCATCTTGCAATCGTTCAAGCGGTTTTTCGTCTATTCGCTCGCGCCGATTATGTATAATATCGGCATCATTATCGGCGCGCTTTA
>CAYHIM010000069.1:0-3755 GCA_964356665.1 uncultured Gammaproteobacteria bacterium | reverse complement strand
AAGATTATTTAGCCGGGCGTTATGATAAAATCATGCTCGCTTACACGGATTTTGTCTCGTCGGTCAAACAAGTTCCGCGCGTCAAACAGCTGTTGCCGATTGATTTGAATGGGCAAGAAAGTTATTTAGGAGTGATTGGCGCGGAAGGACAAGCAGGCATGACCAAAGAAGTCGTGGCGGAAAAACAGGCAAAATATTTTACGAACCAAGAATATATTTTTGAGCCGAGCGCGAAAGAAGTTTTAAACGAAATGATCCCCCGCCTGCTGGAAATTCAGATGTTTCAAGCGCTCTTGGAATCTAACGCCAGCGAACATAGCGCCAGAATGCTTGCGATGCGCAATGCCAGCGATGCGGCCGACGATATGGTTGATGACCTGACGCTTTACTACAACAAAGCGCGGCAGGCGAACATTACCAGAGAAATTGCCGAGGTGGTTGGAGGAGCACAAGCATTGCAAAGTTAAAAGTTATAATTTAAAATTATTTGTCATTGCGAGGAGGAGTTTGCGACGACGAAGCAATCTCTTGGTTTACACGATAAAAACGGGATTGCTTCGTCGCCCCGCCCTAGAGTACTGGAGCGGGGCTGCTCGCAATGACAGGATAAAATAATGTTATGAACAAAGGGAAAATTAAACAAATCATTGGCGCAGTCGTTGACGTTGAATTTGCCGGCGAACTGCCCGGCCTCTATACCGCGCTTGAAGTTAGTAATCAAGGCCCCGGTGATAAACACGGGGCAAGCAAAAAATTAGTGCTAGAAGTGGAGCAGCACCTGGGCCAAAACCGCGTACGCACCGTCGCGATGGGTTCAACTGACGGCTTGCGGCGGGAAATGGAAGTAGTAAATACTAAAGCGCCGATTTCCATGCCAGTGGGCGAGGAAACTTTGGGGCGTATTTTTAACGTCTTAGGCGAAGCAGTGGACGGCGGCAAGCAAGTAACCACCAAAAAGAAATATCCTATTCATCGCGCCGCGCCGAAATTTACCGAGCAGTCAACTAAAGCGGAAATTTTAGAAACTGGCATTAAAGTCATTGATCTGATTTGTCCAATCGTTAAAGGCGGAAAAGTCGGACTTTTCGGCGGTGCGGGCGTGGGTAAAACAGTAATCATTCAGGAATTAATCCATAACGTAGCGCAGGAGCACGGCGGCTATTCGGTATTCGCCGGCGTGGGCGAACGCACGCGCGAAGGCAACGACTTGTACCATGAAATGAAAAACGCGGGGGTTTTAAACAAAGTAGCCATGGTTTTTGGCCAAATGAATGAGCCGCCGGGAGCGCGTTTGCGCGTGGGCTTGGCCGGGCTGGCGCTGGCCGAATATTTCCGCGATGAAAAAAATCAGGATGTCTTAATGTTTATAGATAATATTTTTCGTTTCACCCAAGCCGGCTCGGAAGTGTCCGCGCTCTTAGGAAGAATGCCGTCAGCAGTCGGATATCAACCGACTTTAGCGACTGAAATGGGAGAACTGCAGGAACGGATTACCTCTACTGACAAGGGCTCTATCACCTCGGTGCAAGCCGTATATGTGCCGGCGGATGACTTAACTGACCCGGCGCCGGCGACAACTTTCGGCCACCTTGATTCTACGGTGGTGCTCTCGCGCGCCTTGTCGGAACTGGGAATTTATCCGGCGGTTGACCCGCTTGATTCTTCCTCCACGATTTTAGACCCAAATGTCGTCGGCGCCGAGCATTACCGCGTGGCGCGCGAAGTGCAAAGAGTGTTGCAGCGCTATAAAGACTTGCAGGACATTATCGCCATTTTGGGCATGGAAGAGTTATCGGACGAAGATAAATTAATTGTCAGCCGCGCCCGCAAAATCCAGAAATTTTTAAGCCAGCCGTTTTTTGTCGCGGAAGTTTTTACCGGGCACGCCGGCGCCTATGTTAAATTGGCTGATACTATAAAAGGCTTTGTGGAAATTTTAGACGGCAAATTGGACGATATTAGTGAGGACAAGTTTTATATGCGCGGCAGTATTGGGCAGGTTAAAAAATAATATGCCAACTATTCATTTTGAAATTGTCACCCCAGAAAAAGTAGTTCTCAAAGAAGAAGTACAGCAGATTACTGTGCCGACGAAAATGGGCGAGATTACGGTACTGCCAAACCATATTCCACTGGTGGCCGGCTTAATGCCTGGGGTGCTGGAAATAAAGACCGCTGACAATAAAACAGAGACGATTGCCGTGTCCGGCGGCTTTATTGAAGTTTTGCCGGATAAGGTCGTAATTTTAGCGGACACGGCCGAACGCGCCGGCGATATTGACGAAGCGCGCGCGGAAGAGGCGCGGAAGCGCGCGGAAACCTTGATGGCGGAAAAGCGAGAAGACGTTGATTTTTCCGTCGTGCAGGCAAAAATCGCTAAAGAATTGGCGCGCGTTAAAGCCGTGCGGCGCCACCGCAGCCGGCACATAATAAAAACTGATTAAAAAAATTAAAAAACGGCAGTTTTAAGCAATGCTTAGGCGGCCGCTTTTTTGTTAAATTTTGTTAGGGCTTGATTAATTTAGTTAAATATGCTAACATATTAAGCTTTAAATTTTTTAAAGCAAACCTAAAATAGGAGGGTATTTTATGGTTCATTGTTGCGACAATTTACTGATAAGGTGTATGGATTTCCGGCTTGAGGGCAAACTGCACGCCTGGCTGGAAAACAATGGCTATGTAGGCAACTGCGATATAATTTCAGTTGCCGGCGCGGCCAAAGGTTTAGTAAATCTTGGGCCGGACCGAGATTATCTGCTGCGCCACATCGGCGTGGCAGTTAATCTGCATGGGATTAAGCGCGTAATTTTTGCCCAGCATTCAACCTGCGGGGCGTACGCGCAGGAGAATAATTTTGGGAGCGTAGCGGAGGAAAAATCCAAGCAGATAGAGGATATGAAAACGGCCGCCGCGGCTGTTAAAGAGCGCTTTCCGGAAGTGGAAGTGCAGGTTCTTTGGGTTGAATTAAAAGACGATGCAGGCAGGGAATTAGAAATTTCTTCTTTGCCGATAGCGGCGTAAAATCAGCAGAGTCCCACGCCAAATCAGCAGGAAGACTCTGCCACAGCAAAAATTTATCAGTAGATTGCGCTTTATCACGCCCGGGACGTTTTTGCGTTTCGGGCATTTTTTCTATAAGGGCTTTTTTTTATACCCAAAACCTGTATACTTAAAAATGTAAAATATGGACCCTGGGGCCTCGTCCGGGATGACAATAAAATATGTATAATCTCAATTCCGAACAAAAACAAGCGGTGGAACATACCGGCAGCCCGCTGCTAATTATCGCCGGCGCCGGCACGGGCAAAACGACCGTGATTACGCAAAAAATCGGCTGGCTCGTGGGACAAGGATTGGCTAAGCCGGATGAAATTTTAGCCCTGACTTTTACCGAAAAAGCGGCTGGCGAAATGGCCGAACGGGTAGATTTGCTTTTACCGTACGGCTATGTTGATTTATGGATAATGACTTTTCATTCCTTTGCGGAAAAAATTTTACAGCAGCACGGGCTTGATATCGGCTTGCCGACCAATTTTAAACTTTTAAACGAATTCCAGCAGTGGGCTTTAGTTAAGAAAAATTTAGACAAATTTGATTTGGATTATTACCGGCCGCTGGGCAATCCGACAAAATTTATTTCCGCTCTGCTCCAGCATTTTTCCCGCGCCAAAGATGAAGACATCAGCCCCGCTGAATATTTAAAATACGTAAGGCAAGCCGGCAATTTCCAGCGCGTTGACAAACTCCTTGGCGGA
>CAYHIM010000068.1:0-3887 GCA_964356665.1 uncultured Gammaproteobacteria bacterium | reverse complement strand
GCGTAAAGAAGGGCGGGAAATTAAATTTAAGCGTGGTTTGCGCGCACGGATTTTGCAGGACAATCAGGACGGCACGTGGCTGGTACAATTTAATAAAAGTAAGCAGGAGGTGATGAAAATAGCCGAAAAAATCGGGCAAACGCCAACGCCGCCCTACATTAAAAAATTGCCAGCCGGCGTTAAACGAAAATACCAAACCGTGTTTGCGGCCGCTAATAAAGTAGGGTCGGTAGCGGCGCCGACGGCCGGCTTTCATTTTACGAAAAATTTATTAGCTAAACTAAAGCGCCGCGGCGTCAAGATTATTTATCTAACCCTGCATGTCGGCTTAGGAACGTTTGCGCCGGTAAAAGTTGATAACATTAAAAAGCATAAAATGCACGGCGAACGGGTAGAAGTAAATATCCAAACAATTCAAAAAATTGTGCGCGCTAAAGAAGAAGGGCAAAGAATTATCGCCGTTGGCACTACCAGCGCCCGCGCGCTGGAAGGAGTTTTTTCCCAGCCGGCGCGCCAGTTGCTGGGGGATTTAACCAATCAAAAGGAAATTAAAACCGAAGTGGACATTTTTATCTACCCCGGGTATAAATTTAAAGTTATTGACGCGCTGATTACTAATTTTCATCTGCCTAAGTCAACTTTGTTAATGCTGGTGGCTGCTTTTTTGGAGCAGCCAAATAAGCGGCAGGGAATAAAACTCGCTAAAAAAATTTATCGGGCAGCCATCAGAAAAAAATATCGCTTTTACAGCTTTGGCGACGCGATGCTCGTGACATGAAAACACGAGAGCATTAAAACATTAAAACACCGGAGCCTTTTTGTTTTAATGTTTTTATGCTTTAATGTTATTTGCCATCTTTTTAATATTTAGCTATACTAAAATCAGATTAATTCCTAATTCTAAAATTATTTATGTCCGTACCCACAAAGCGTAGAACTAGCAGCCAGAAAAGAAGGCGGCATTCCCATTTTAGTTTAACCAAACAGCCGCTTGGAACATGCTCCCAATGCGGCCAAGCTGTTTTGCCGCATACCGCCTGCTCGTATTGCGGTTACTATAAAGGGCGGCAAGTTCTTAAAATTAAGAGCAAGAAAGTTAAAAACCAAAAGAAGTAAATTTCCCCCTCTTCATAAAGGAGGGGAACGATATAAACTATTTTTCCCAACCTATGTCCAACCGCCACTTAGCCCGCACCATCGCTATGCAGACGCTGTATATGTGGGATTTTAATAACCGGCAGGAAAAAGATTTAACGGCGTTGGTAAAAAAAAATTTAGCGGAATTCGCGCCGGGGTTTGATGACGAAGGGTTTGCGTTGCAGACGGTGCAGGGAGTGATAAAAAATTTAGGCACGATTGACGGCTATATCAGTAAATACGCGCCCGATTGGCCGCTCGAGCAAATCACTGCCGTGGACCGCAATATTATGCGTTTGGGCATTTATGAAATGTTGTTCAATAAAGACATACCGGAGCGGGTAGCGATTAATGAAGCGATTGAAATCGCCAAAGCTTATGGCGGCGAGTCCAGCGGCAAATTCGTCAACGGGGTGTTAGGGGCGATTTATAAGGACATAGACAATCCAACGAAAGATTAAATTATTTATTATTATATTGTTACATTGTTATATTGTTAAATTGTCTTAACCAACAATTAAACAATTTAACAATGGGGCAATTTAACTGGCTATGAAAAATATCGAGTCCTTAGAGGAGGCGATTGCCGTGAATTTTAAAAATAAGGATTTGTTAAGGCAAGCGATGGTGCACCGCTCCTATCTTAACGAACACGTTCATTTTTCTTTAGACCATAATGAGCGGCTGGAATTTTTAGGCGACGCGGTATTAGAGGTAGTCGTTACCGAATATTTATACTTTAAATTTCCGGACAAGCCGGAAGGAGATCTGACCAACTTGCGCGCCAGTTTAGTGAACGCTAAGATGCTTTCCCAAGTAGCGCAGTCGTTAAATATTGAAGACAGTTTATACTTAAGCCGGGGGGAATCAAAAGATAAAAACAGCAAAGCGCGCCAATTTATTTTAGCCGATGCGGTGGAAGCGATTATCGGCGCGGCTTACCTTGACCAGGGCATGCGGGCGGCTAAAAAATTTATTAAGCATAAAATTCTCTGTTATTTAGACGAGGTTATTGCCCAGCAGTTATATTTAGATCCTAAAAGCAAATTTCAGGAACGCTCGCAAGAGCTGTACGGCGTTACCCCCCATTACGTCGTGCTCTCGGAAAGCGGCCCCGATCACGCTAAAAATTTTGAAGTAGGAATTTATATCGGCGAAGAATTTATTACTAAAGGGCAGGGGACAAGCAAACAGGAAGCGCAGGTAAAAGCGGCGATGGCGGCATTAAAGAAGAAAGGATGGTGAAGAAAGCTAAGAAATTCAAATTATATTTTTTAGGAAGCATTTGCATTGTAAGGTTCGCAAGAAGATATAAGTCCGTAATAACTATTTGAACTATTATGAACATCCATAATCTTTTCCAAGTAGCGGCCGATAAACAAGCCTCCGATTTGCATTTGGTTGTTGGTTTAAAGCCATATTTACGCATTGATGGGGCGCTGGTTACTTTAGAGAATGAGCCAACTGTTACTCCCCAAGATATGGAAGGGCAAGTGTATTCTTTACTTACCCCGCCGCAAAAAGAGCGGCTGAAGACGAATTTAGAGCTAGACATTTCTTATGCCGCTGGCGACGGCAGCCGTTTTCGGGTAAATGTCCATTATGAAAAGGGCAATTTAGGTTTAGTGGCGCGCGTTATTTTAAATAAAATCCCGAGTCTAGAAAGTATAGAGATGCCGCAAGTGACTTATAATTTATTGCGCCTGCAGCAAGGATTAATTTTAGTGACTGGCCCGACCGGCTGCGGCAAATCAACCGCCCTCGCCGCGATGATTGAATATATCAACCGCGAACAAAACCGCAACATCATTACTTTGGAGGACCCGATTGAATTTATATTCAAGCCGAAAAAAAGCATTGTCATCCAGCGTGAGTTGGGCAACGACATTTTATCGTTTCAGGCGGGGTTAAAGCATATTGTGCGCCAGGATCCGGATGTGATTATGGTCGGCGAGATGCGCGATTTGGAAACTATCGCCGCTACCATCACGCTTGCGGAAACCGGGCATTTAGTTTTAGCAACGTTACATACTTATAGCGCCGCCCAAACCGTTGATAGAATTATTGATATTTTTCCGCCTTACCAACAGGCGCAAGTAAAGCAGCAATTGGCGTCAGTGTTGTCGGCCATTATTTCCCAGCGGCTGGTGCCGAAAGTTAAAGGCGGCAGAATAGCGGCGCGGGAAGTGCTGCTTAATACGCCGGCGGTAGCTAATTTGATCCGGGAAAACAAAATTGCCCAAATCCCCACCGTGGTTGAAACTAACCATAAGCTCGGCATGATTAGTATGGATAAGGCCTTAAAAAATCTATATAAAGAGGGGGTAATTTCGCAGGAAGCGATGGAATTATATTCTACCGATATTATTTTTGATTAAGGAGCTTGACAACTATTTTTATTAGTATATAATTAAAATTACTAATAATAGCGTCCAAAATATATGTTGAAGACTTTAACTATTATCAATAAAAATGGCGGCTAACACACGTTGATTTTTTTGGTGTAGTTAACCGCCGCGCCGGCGGTTTTTTTGTACCTTTAACATAAGTAACGAGCAACCAGTAATTAGTAAATAAGAAAATTTATTTATTGTTTACTGTTGACTAGTTGAAAAAGAGGAAATGACGCACCTTAACAATTGAATAAGCAAGTAGTAAGTAATTAGGGTAACCTCCGCACCAATTAAAGTGGCGGGGGTTAAAGAGCATCTAAATCAAGGTGAAATATCTTTTAGTTTTTATTATATGAA
>CAYHIM010000067.1:0-4067 GCA_964356665.1 uncultured Gammaproteobacteria bacterium | reverse complement strand
TTAAAATAAGAGCTGACCCGTTTTTTCAGCGATTTGGCTTTGCCAATATACAACAAATTGCCCCGCGCATCTTTAAATTGGTAAATGCCGGGTTTAGCGGGTAAAACAGATATTTTTGGTCGCGGTATTGACATATTTATCTGCTAGGGTTAGGATGAGGAGAATTGATCTTTTATTTAAACCCTATACAGGAAAATGAATAGGAGAATGAAATGAATAATTTTGATATTAATCAAGAAGGGCCGTATCTTAGGGGCTGCGCAAGATACGGAAGTGTAATAACCGCCATAACGGCGGATGATCTAAATAATTTAAACCTGACAGAACCTACCCTTCCGCCTCCGCCTCCGCCGGACAAAAAAAGCCCTAACAAGGGCCCATTGGAAGAAAAAATTTAAAAAAATTTAGGTATCGTGGACAACTTCGTCCACTACCTGACGCAAATCGTCCTCATTGACCTGCACCCGATCCAAGGATGCAGGCCTTTTTTTTATTTCCAGCGTCGGCGTAGCTGCTATCTGCTCTAAAATTTTTATAATATTAGCGATTAAACGATGTTCTGATAATCCTTTGGCTTGAATAAAACTTTTTACTTCATTTACTTTTTCTGGCTGTAATTTATGAGCGGCTAAAATTTCTAATAAATGCCGCTTGTCTTCTTTTTGGAAAGGGAGTAAATAATTTTCTAAGCCGGCTGTTTCTAAAAAACTATTTTCTATCGCGGCCGCTAATTCAACCGCGAGCTGTAACTGGACATCCCGCTTTAAACTATCGGCGTAAGCATACAATTCTTGATATGTTTCCGGCTTCACGCCTATATTTTCATTTACTGCCCGCGAGATTCTGGCTAAATCTTCCTGCGGCAGGCGGATGGCCGCGCGCGGCACGGTTTTGGTATTATCTTCTTGATAAACTGTTATCGTCTCAATAGCTTGCTTAGCCATTGAATCTAAAATTGCCTCTTTGAGCCTTTCGTCTGACTGCGTTGTGTCTAATAATTCAGCCGCCACGCCTAAATGAATTCCCTGCTCTCTGGAAAGGGTTAATAACAAATCTAAATCGTGTTTTTGCCGCAAACCCGAAGTTAAAGGACTGATTGCTTCAACTTTTCCAAATATTTGCGCCATTACATCCGGCTTCCCCAGCATTTCTTTAACAACCGCCACCGCGCGCTCCCGATTATTTTTTTCTTCTTCCGGAGAGCGGGGCGAGCTTTTATCCGCCTTGCGCTCTTTTAGCCGCCGCAAATGTTCAACTCTTTGTCGGGGGTTCATCTGGGACACGTCTTTGGACGTTGCATCTTTTTCATTAACTTCTGCTGCTGTCTCTGCCTTTTGTTCGGAGGTAATTTCATCTGCCAATTCCATGAACTCCCGCAATGATTTCGGGTCATCTAAAAAATTAGTATTTAATTTTTCTTCCCTTGTATTTTTTGGCTTTTTTTCCGTGTAGGGAAAACGGGAAATTTTTTCTATCGGCATAAATTTTAATGCAAATATTTAACTAAATATTTAGCCGTGTAACCTCTTTTTAACTTTACCACTTCTTCCGGCGTCCCGCAAGCTACTAATTGTCCGCCTTTGTCTCCGCCTTCCGGGCCTAAATCAATCAGGTAATCAGCGCTTTTGATCACGTCTAAATTATGTTCAATGACTACTACGGTGTTGCCTTTATCCACTAATTTGTTCAATACCGACAGCAGGCGGCTGACATCGGCAAAATGCAGGCCGGTGGTCGGCTCATCCAAAATATATAAAATATTTCCGTTGCCGCGTTTGGCGAGCTCGGCGGTTAATTTAATCCGCTGGGCTTCGCCGCCGGAAAGCGTGGTTGAGCTTTGGCCGAGGCAGACATATCCTAAACCGACGTCGTGCAGCGTTTGCAATTTATGCCGGATTGCCGGAATGGCGTTAAAAAAATTTAATGCTTCCTCTATCGTCATTTCCAATATCTCGGCGATATTTTTTTCTTTGTATTTAACCTGCAGAGTTTCATTATTAAATCGCCTGCCTTTGCATTTTTCGCAAGTGACATAGACGTCTGGTAAAAAATGCATCTCAATTTTTCTGACGCCGTCTCCTTCGCATTCTTCGCAGCGCCCGCCGCGGACGTTAAAACTGAACCGCCCCGGCTGATAGCCGCGCGCCCGACTTTCCGGCAAAGCGGCAAAAAGTTCGCGGATGACAGACCAAACGCCGATGTAAGTTATCGGATTAGAGCGCGGCGTGCGGCCGATCGGCGATTGGTCCACGGCGATCACTTTGTTGATTTTGGCTATGCCTAAAATTTCTTTGTGCTCGCCGAATAACTCATGTCCTTTGTTTAATTTATTTACTAAAGCCCGGTATAAAATTTCGTTAATCAGAGTTGATTTGCCCGAGCCGGAAACGCCGGTAACGCAGGTGAATACGCCCAGCGGCAATTTAACATCAATATTTTTTAAGTTATGCTCGCTCGCCCCGCGAATTTCCAGCCACTCTTCTCGCGGGCGGCGTTTGGCTGGCAACGGAATAGTCAGTTGGTGCGCTAAATATTGTCCGGTCAGAGAAGCTTTGTTTGTTTTGATTTGCGCCGGCGTACCAGCCGCTACCACATAACCGCCGTGCGCGCCGGCCCCCGGGCCGAGGTCGATAATGTAGTCGGCATTCATCATAGTTTCTTCGTCGTGCTCAACCACAATCACGGTGTTGCCTAAACCGCGCAAGCGCTTTAAGGTATTGATTAATTTTTGGTTGTCGCGCTGATGCAAGCCGATTGAGGGCTCATCCAAAATATAAAGCACGCCGCGCAGTTCCGAGCCTATTTGAGTAGCTAAACGAATTCGCTGCGCTTCGCCGCCGGCCAAAGTGCCGGCCGCGCGGTTAAGCGTCAAATAATTTAACCCCACATCCATTAAAAAAGTCAGCCGGCTGTTAATTTCTTTTAAAATTAAGCGGGCGATTTTCTCTTCGGTCGGGGTTAAGGTTAAGGCGGAAAAAAACGCGCGCGCCTGTTCAATGGAAAACGCGGTTGCCTGAAAAATATTTGTCCGGGCAATCGTTACGGACAGCGCTTCCGGCTTTAACCGCTGGCCATTACATTTCGGGCACGCCTTATTGCTCATATATTTTTCCATGTCGCGCTTGCGCTGTTCGCTTTCGGTCTGGCGATAATGCCGCTCCAGCTGCTTAATCGCGCCTTCAAACATGCCCAAATAAGAAAAGTTTGACTCGTAGGTTTTTGAATGTACGTCAAATTTAAACTTTTCTTCCGAGCCGTAAAGCAAAATATATTTAATATTTGCCGGCAAATTTTTCCAAGCCGTATCCATCCTAAAACCGTACGCCTCGCTGATAGTACGCACTAGCTGGCCGCGGTAGCCGTCCGTTAATTGCGTGCGCCAAGGTTTAATCGCCCCTTCGTTTAAGCTTAAATCTTTATTCGGCACTACTAAATCCGAATCAAATTCCAACTTTGCTCCTAAGCCGTGGCAGGCGGGGCAGGCGCCAAAAGGAGAATTAAAAGAAAACAGCCGCGGCTGCATTTCTTCGTAGCTGATACCGCAACGCGCGCAAGCCAATTTTTGGGAAAATATTTTTTCCTCATATTGCCCTTGAATCCCGCGCTTGGCAAAGGAGGGCGATAGAGGGGTTAAAACCATCACTAACCCCCCGCTTAATTCTCCGGCTTGCTCCACCGCGGAAGTTAGACGACTGATGAATTCCTTTCCAGCTTGTTTCTCCCCCTTACCAAGGGGGAGATTAAGAGGGGGGGCAGTTAGACGATCAACTATTACTTCTATGTTATGTTTTTTTTGTTTATCAAGTTTTATCTCCTGCCATTCGGATAAGTCAAAAATTTTGCCGTCTACCCGGACGCGCCCGTAGCCGCCTTGGCTTAACTCTTTAAATTTTTCTTCATAAGTTCCTTTGCGGCCGCGCACTACGGGCGCTAAAATCTGCCATTCTCCTGTTTTGTTTTGCATAATTATTTTAACAATATCTTCCGCGCTCTGCGGCTTAATTTCCTGGCCGCAACTGGGGCAATGCGGGATGCCGACGCGCGCGTATAACAAACGCAGATAATCG
>CAYHIM010000066.1:0-4120 GCA_964356665.1 uncultured Gammaproteobacteria bacterium | reverse complement strand
TTAGAAAATTTTTAATTTTTGAATTTTTAATTTTATAAATAATTATTAAATTTTAATTTTTAAAAATTTTGATTTATTTAAAAATTATAAAATTAAAAATTAAAAATTCTCTTATGTTAAGTAAAACGTTTGTTATCTTCTTTAAAGACCTAACTATAAAAGATGTCCCTGTTGTCGGCGGCAAAAACGCTTCTTTAGGCGAGATGTACAGCAAACTTACCAATAAAGGCATAAACGTGCCGAACGGATTCGCGACCACGGCGGACGCTTATTTTTACTTTTTGGAACAAGCCGGAATTAAAACAAAAATTAAAGACGTTCTGCGCGGCCTCAATACTCATAATGTCGGCGACTTAGCCAAGCGCGGCCGGGAAGTGCGCCAGACAATTTTAGGCGCGCCCCTGCCTCCGGAGTTAGAGCGCGAAATTATCCAAGCTTATCGCAAATTAGCCAAGGAATATAAAAATAAAAATTTGGATGTCGCGGTCCGCTCATCCGCGACCGCCGAAGATTTGCCGGACGCCTCTTTTGCCGGGCAGCAGGAAACCTTTTTAAACGTGCGCGGCGATGTTGACTTATTAATCGCGGTTAAAAAATGCGTCGCTTCGCTCTTTACGAACCGCGCCATTTCTTACCGCCAGGATAAGGGCTTTGACCATTTTACTATCGGCTTGTCAGTCGGGGTGCAAAAAATGGTCCGTTCGGATTTGGGCGCTTCCGGCGTAACTTTTACTATAGACACGGAAAGCGGCTTTAAAGATGTAGTGCTGATTAACTCTATTTACGGCTTAGGCGAAAATATCGTGCAAGGCAAAGTTAATCCGGATGAATTTTATTATTTTAAACCGACCGGCGCGATTATTTCCAAAACTATTGGCTGCAAAGACATTAAAATGGTCTATAGCAATGACCATCAGCACCCAACTAAAGACATAAAAGTTAGCTTGGCTGACCAGCACCGCCAATCTGTCAATGACCAGGAGGTAAAAAAATTAGCGGAATGGGCAGTTGCCATAGAAAAACACTACGGCCGGCCGATGGACATTGAATGGGCAAAAGACGGGCGGAACAATAAACTCTACATCATCCAAGCCCGCCCGGAAACGGTGCAAAGCCAGCGCGACTATAATATTATTGAGGAATACTCTTTGGCTAAACGCAGTAAAATTTTAGCGCGCGGCCGCTCGGTGGGGAGCCGCATTGGCGCCGGCAAGGCGCGCGTCATTTTAGACATAAAAGACATCGCCCAATTCAAACCCGGCGAAGTACTGGTAACGGATATGACCGATCCGGACTGGGAGCCGATTATGAAGATAGCTTCGGCGATCGTTACCGACCGCGGCGGGCGTACCTGCCACGTGGCAATCGTCAGCCGCGAGCTCGGCATCCCTTGCGTGGTGGGCACTAAAAATGTAACCAGCGCGGTTAAAACCGGGCAACCAATAACAGTCAGTTGCGCCGAGGGCGAGGAGGGTTTTGTTTATGAAGGAATTTTAAAATATCAGGTGCGTAAAACTGATATTAAAAATTTGGCTCGCCCGAAAACAAAAATTATGCTTAATATCGGCGCGCCGGACATTGCTTTTACCTCTTCCTTTATTCCTAACGACGGCGTAGGGCTGGCGCGAGAAGAATTTATCGTCGCCAACTACATTAAAATCCATCCGCGCGTGCTGTTAAATTATGAGGAATTAAAAAAACAAAAAAAACTAGCGGCCAAAGATATTCGGGAAATAGAAAAAATTACCGTCGGCTATGCGGATAAAAAGAAATTTTATATTGATAAACTCTCGCAAGGAGTAGGAATAATCGCCGCCGCCTTTTACCCTAAAGACGTGATTTTGCGCCTGTCGGACTTTAAAACCGATGAATATAAAACCCTGCTCGGCGGCGAACGCTTTGAGCCGGCCGAGGATAATCCCCTGCTGGGCTGGCGGGGCGCTTCCCGCTATTACCATCCGGAATTTATTGAAGTGTTTAAAATGGAATGCGCGGCTTTGCGCCTGGCGCGCGAAGAAATGGGCTTGACTAATATTAAAATAATGATACCGTTTGTGCGCACGGTTGAAGAAATAAAAAAAGTTATTGCCATTATGGCGCAGCAAGGGTTAAAGCGCGGCCGCAACGGCTTAGAGCTTTATATGATGACGGAAGTTCCCTCAAGCGTTATCTTAGCCGACAAATTTGCGGAATATGTGGACGGCTTTTCCATCGGCTCTAACGACTTAACCATGGCTACTTTGGGCGTTGACCGCAACTCCGAGCGCATTGCCGCGCTTTACGACGAGCGCGATGAAGCGGTGAAGCGGCTGATTAGCCAAGCGATTAAAAGCGCGCACCAGACCAAAACTAAAATCGGCATCTGCGGGCAAGGGCCGTCGGATTACCCTGACTTTGCCAACTTTTTAGTGGAGCAGGGCATTGACAGCATATCGCTAAATCCGGACACGGTGATTAAAACGACGGTTGATATCCTGCGCACTGAAAAACGGTTACGTAAATCATAACGCGTTTCTTATTTGTCCAATGTTTAAAATCCAAATTATACCAAATGTCAAATTGTTCCAAATCAAATCCAAAACTTAAAAATTAAAAAGCTGTAAATATTTTGAATCTTTTTCAAATTTTGGATTTTAACATTCTTTTGGAATAATTTGAAATAATTTGGATTTTAGATTTAAAAAATATGTCTTTTGACCAAAAATCAAATAAAAAAATAGTTGGCCAAAAAGTAGCCCCTAAAAATATTTTTTCCGACATTGACCCCCGCGACCCCATCGTCGTTATTGACGATATTATCAGCCACCTGCAGGAAATGCAGGAGATGTTGATTGCCGAGCGCGAATTAGAGCAGAATCCGGCTAAGCGGCATTTGCGCCGCGCGTATGAACGGCGGCGGAGTATAAATCGGCATCCGCTATTAATTCTTTCCCGGCGCTATAGCGAACTGGCCCAAGATTTCCTGAATGAATTTTGGTTTGAACAGCAAAAAATGGTGCTGCAATACGGCTTAGAAGTTTCCATTGACGATTTATCCGAAGAAATTGACCAGATTGCCTGGCTGCATCCGGTTATATTAAGTAAAACTTGGCGCTACCTGACGGAAAAAACAGCGCCGCCGCGGCTTATTACTGCGCCGGCGCAACATCCTAGCTTAAACCAGCTTCCTGCGGCGCTATTTGTGATTGAAGACTGCATTAAAAAATCAACTTCTGCTTTGAATTCTTTTGTAAAAAAACGCGACTTCCAAAACGAGCGCGCCGGCGAAATGCTCAAACTGCTCGGTCAGATTAAGCAAGGGATACAATTAACGCGATAATATTTCTCTAAAATAAAAAGCCGTGGCAAGTCTTTGACTGCACGGCCTCAACCCCAGATCATAGACGACTCTTGTTTTGACTTAAGCGGCGAATCGCTTAAGTACGGTTACGGTTTGCACAAACGATACAGATGGCTTGGCGACGAAAAGCCGGATGGCATCCCGGGCGTCTTGGTTAAAACAGGGATTAACAAAAATAACCTGCCTGCCTTGCCAAGCAACCGCAATCTCCCGCGTAAACAAAAGATCAGAAGCAGGGATGATTATGCCACCTTTTACTTCCTGACTTTCGCACTCCTTTTCCCCGGAAAACTGCTCGCGCCACAAAATAAATTGGCAAGGACGGACGGAAACCCGGGAAATGCCGTGGGTAATGCCATAGTAACGGAAGTTGTCCAAAACGCTCATTGAGCTTAAACCAAATAATGAGCACCGTTCCGTTACCGGCACAACCAGTGACTTTTGCAATTCAAGATGCATATCACTTCTCGGCTTTGGTCTATGGTTTATACCATTAGACCTGCGTACAACCCTCAACTGTGGCCTCAACACCATATTCATTCTCCCTCTCTTTAAAAATTTGAGTCATCTACTGTATAAAAATAAATAGAACAAGTTATACTAAACTTTATAGCACTAACCAATAAAAAAGTCAACATTTTGCCAAAAAAATTAAAATGCCTTATAGTACTGATTACTATTTACTGATTACTAATTATTGATTTATGTCACTATCGGTCGGCATCGTCGGCTTGCCTAACGTCGGAAAATCAACCACCTTCAACGCCCTGCTCAAGCGCA
>CAYHIM010000065.1:0-4217 GCA_964356665.1 uncultured Gammaproteobacteria bacterium | reverse complement strand
AGATGGGGGAGTTGGACGAGTAGAATGTTTTATATTCAACTTTAAAAATTTCCCTCGCGAGCATCGGCGCCGGGCTGGCGGTGCAGGCAATGAAACTGATTATCGGCAATTCCGCCTTAGTTGATATGCACCGCTTTTGGGGCGTGTTTGCGCAGGCGGCGATTGCCGGGCTTTTTGGGTTAGTTATTTTTATTTTGATGTGCTGGGTAATGCGTTCGGAAGAATTAATGAATTTTGTCCGCAGCCTGCGCGCTAAAACCAAGCGGGAAAAAGTAGCGACCGACGACGCGGCCGAAGCGAGAGGGATTTAGAAGTAAGAAGGTAGAAGTAAGAAGTAGAGACACGGCACCGCCGTGTTTTTTCAGTGTCCCGATTTTTATTATCTTGCCTCAATTAAGGTTTTAATATAGTATTAAATATATTGAATGGCAAGATTTATTTAAAAAATAAATATCAAAAATATGCCGCAGCAACCTAACAGCATCAGCTCGCTTTTAAGCGAAGAAAGAAAATTTCCGCCGGCAGCAAAAAATTTTTATATTAAAGATTTAAAGCAGTATCAGGAGATGTATGAACGTTCGTTAGCGGAGCCGGATAAATTTTGGCTGGAGCAGGCTGATGAATTAATTTGGTTTAAAAAGCCGACCCAAGGGTTGAAATATGTTTGGGATACAAATAAAAACATCATTGAGCATGCTTGGTTTGCGGACGGCACGCTTAATGTCAGCGCCAATTGTTTGGACCGGCACCTTGATACGCCGGCGGCTGACAAAATAGCCATTATTTGGCAGGGGGAAAATGACGCTGACGTTCGTAAAATCACTTACCGTGAATTGTATCAAGCAGTTTGTAAATTTGCTAATGTGCTTAAGTCTGACGGCGTGCGGAAAGGGGACCGGGTAGCGATTTATCTGCCGATGGTGCCGGAGGCGGCCGTTGCGATGCTTGCTTGCGCGCGCCTGGGCGCGATTCACTCGGTAGTGTTCGGCGGCTTCAGCGCCGCTTCTTTGGCGGACAGAATTAACGATTCGGGCTGCAAAGTTTTAATCACGGCCGATGTTTCGCGGCGCGGCGGCAAAATCATTGAATTAAAAAAAACCGCGGACGCAGCGCTGCAAAATACGCCGACCATTGAGAAAGTAATTGTGGTGAAAGTAGGCGGGGGAGACTGCGACATGCAAGCCGGCAGAGATTTATGGTACCACGAAGTAATGGCGGCCGCGTCCGCGGATTGTCCGGCGGAGGAGATGAACGCCGAGGATTATTTATTTATTTTATATACTTCCGGCTCAACCGGAAAGCCCAAAGGAGTGGTGCATGCTACCGGCGGCTACTTATTGCAAGCGGCGTTAACGCATAAATATATTTTTAATTTGCAGGCTGACGATATATATTGGTGCACCGCCGATATTGGCTGGGTAACCGGCCATAGCTACGTGGTCTACGGGCCGTTAGCTAATGGCACTACCGTTATGATGTTTGAAGGAATCCCGACTTACCCGGACGCCGGCCGGTTTTGGCAGATTTGCGACAAATTCGGGGTAACGATTTTTTATACCGCTCCGACCGCTTTGCGCGCCTTGATGCGTGCCGGCGAAGAATGGCCGAAGCAATATAAATTAAACAGCTTGCGCGTTTTAGGTTCGGTCGGCGAGCCGCTGAACCCCGAGGCCTGGATTTGGTATTATGAAAATATCGGCCGCTCGCGCTGTCCGATAGTGGACACCTGGTGGCAGACGGAAACCGGCGGCATTATGATTACTCCCGTCGCCGGCGTGCATACCTTAAAACCGGGCAGCACTTCAGGCCCATTTTTCGGCGTTGAGCCGATTGTTTTGCGCGATGACGGCAGTGTTTGCGGCCCGAACGAAGGCGGAAAACTTTGCATCAGAAAGCCCTGGCCGGGAATGATGCGCACCACTTGGGGCGACCAGCAGAAATTTATTGATACTTATTTTAAAAATTATCCGAACTTGTATTTTTCCGGCGACGGCTGCCGCCTTGACGCCGACGGAGACTTCTGGCTCTTAGGCAGGATTGACGATGTGGTGAACGTATCCGGCCACCGCTTAGGCACGGCCGAAGTGGAAAGCGCGTTCGTCAGCCACGCGTCCGTAGCCGAAGCGGCGGTAGTGCCGTTTCCGCACGAAGTCAAAGGGCAGGCGCTGTACGCATTCGTTACGCCGGTAAAAGACGCCCGCGAGAGCGAAGAATTAAAACAGGAATTAAAATTGCACGTGCGCAAAGTTATCGGTCCGATCGCGGTTCCGGACATAATTCAATTCGCCCCCGCTTTGCCCAAAACTCGTTCGGGAAAAATTATGCGCCGCATTTTGCGCCAAATCGCCGCCGGGGAAGTTGATAATTTAGGCGACACGACTACGCTCGCTGACGCAAGCGTGGTGGAAGATTTAGTGAAAGGGAGAATAAATAGTCTATAAAGTCCATAAAGTCTAAAGTCCACAAAGTCAGAGGTATTTTTAGTTGTTAAAAACTATGACAACACAAATGATGTGGAAAAAAGCAGATTTAACATTGATAGTATTGACAAGCACTTAAAGATAGAATATACTCCCCAGACATTAAAAAAAATGTTAAAATAAATATATGAAAAGAGATTTAAAAAAAGGAGAAAAAAAATCAACTTTTTCCGGCTTATCAGCCAGGGAACAAAAGGCGGTTATTAAATCAGCGGCCAGGGTCGCTAACCGGGATCAGCGGGAGTTGATTAAAAGATATGCCGAAACATTCGGCAGCGCCCAAGTTTCGTATGAGTCTAATTAAATTAAGGTATTGATATATAAAAAAATTTAGCGTTGCGGCAGAGTCTCGTCTTAGCGGACTCTGCCTGCCGAATCCTGCCAGCGGCAGGATTTTTTAATTGTGTTTTAATGCTTTTATGTTTTAATGTTTTTCGCGGTTGACTAAGCTGCTAATTTTAGTTGTTTTTAAAAAATTTAATCCGCCAGCTGGCGGATTGACATATCTTCACAATTAAACTAAACTCAAGGTACTTTCTTGCTTTATTTTATAGTAGAGAAGAGAAGTTCATTTTATAATTGAATAATGAAATTCTGTCAAGATGAAATGAAAAAAACTCAAGGAAAGGGGGGCATTTTTAAGTTTGGCAGGGGATGGACGCAAAGTTTTGAGATGTCGATTAAATGCAACATCGGATGAAAAAGCTGTATCTATTCTTAGAAGGGAGACTAATTATGAAAGGTCCTCCGATTACCGCAGTAGCAGTAGTTTTGGGTGTTTTGTTTCTGCCGTTTTTTGCCAACGCCGCGACTTTGAGTGTCCCCGGAACATACGGGACCATTCAAGCCGCGGTTACCGCGGCCGCTTCCGGCGACATCATTGATATCGCCGCCGGAATTTACGCGGAAAACGTGAGCATCAGCGGCAAAACCAACCTGACCATTCAGGGAGCCGGCGTTACCACTATCGTGGAGCCGGTAAGTGGAATGGGGTTTGCGCTTACAAGTTGTAGCAATGTAACTTTCACCAACCTCAAAATCCACACTACCGGCACAAACGCGCACGGCATCTGGGTGGCGGGCACGCCGAACAGCGGCGCCGCCATGAGCGGACTTACCGTACAGAACACGACCATCATCGTTGATGGTTATTCTGCCGCCATTTATGGCGAACAGGTAAGCCCGGCTCATTCGGGCTGGCTTATCGGCGGGGTAGGCAACAGCAACACCATTACCATTAATCCTGGTACTGGCGTTACTGGCGATGGTTTGGATTTGCATGACGTCGGGACCTCCGAAGTCAGTTACAATACCATTACCCTCAACACGCCTACCAACAGCACCAATGTGCTTTGGACCGCCGAGCTTTCAAGTCTTACTGGGCTCACGTTCGCGAATAATACCGTGAGCGGGTCCAGCGGCAGTGAAGTGGCTATCCTCACGAATTTTATCGTGACGACGCCGGATGTATCAATCGCGACCGTGTCTATCACCAATAACACTTTCAGCAACTGGGGCTCAAGGGCCCTGCGGCTGGGAGCGGCCAATGGTGCTGGCACGGTTACGGCTATCACGATTAACACCAATACCTTCAACATGACAAGCAACACGGAAGTGATTGGTGGCACAGCCATGGACAAAACCGGAACGGGCAACATTTTTAATGTCAGCCCTCCGGCCACGATTCAAAGCGCTATAGACAGCGCCCTTTGATTCAAGGTGAGTACCGCAGTTCAG
>CAYHIM010000064.1:0-4397 GCA_964356665.1 uncultured Gammaproteobacteria bacterium | reverse complement strand
CGCGAAGGGGAAGAGGCGCCGTGTAAACGGTTACCATTTATTGGCTTGGAGTTGATTGTGGGCGTGATTCAGGCGTTGATTTTTTCCATGCTGACGCTGGCGTTTTTAACGATCAACACCCAAGAGGAGCATTAGAAATTAAAAATTAATTAAGTTGGTTGTTCAACCGACGTTAAATAAATAAACCTCGTCGACAGTAATGAACAGCCAAAATAGGAGATTTTATGGATTTCACAATGTTAGCCAAAGCGATTGCCATCGGCATCGGTTCAATCGGCCCGGGACTCGCTATCGGTAAAATTGGCGCCAAAGCGATGGAGTCAATCGGCCGCAATCCGGAAGCAACCGGCAAAATTTTAGTGCCGATGCTGCTTGCGTCTGCTTTTGCGGAAGCAATCGCCATTTACGCGCTGGTGGTGGCGTTTTCCATCAAGTAATAGTTTTTGATGGGAGTTTAGTGGGTTTTCATTAGACTCCCAGAACAAAGTTATTATTAAAAAATTTCCAATTTCCAATTCTCAAAAATTAAAATTGTAAATTGATAATTGAAAATTGTTTATATGGAAGAAGTTATCTCCACTTTTCATATAGATGCCAGATTACTGATCGCGCAGGCGGTTAATTTTGCGATTGTATTTGTAATTTTATATTATTTTGGCATTAAGCCCTTAATGAAAATTTTAACCGAGCGGGCAAAAAAAATTGACGATAGCTTAAAGAATGCGGCAAAAATTGAAAAAGAACTTCAGCAAACTGAAAGCAAACGCGCGGCAGTAATTAGGGCAGCACAGCAGGAAGCCAATGAATTGCTGGCGGAAGTTGAACGCAAAGCCGAAACGCGCAAGCAAGAAATGACGGCCAAAGCGAAGGAAGAAATCGCTAAAATCGTCGCTAAAACCAAAGCCGATTTGGAAATTGACAAAGCCATTATGCTCAAGCACGTTAAAGAAGAGGCGGGAGAGCTGATCGTCGCGGCAATGGAGAAGGTGTTGAGTAAGAAAGTAGATGAAAGAATAGATAGAGAATTAATTGAAAAGGCGATGAAAGAGATTAGTAAGTGATTCTGTCATTGCGAGCGACCGAAGGGAGCGTAGCAATCCCGTGAATAATAGTGGCGGGATTGCTTCGTCGCTACGCTTCTCGCAATGACAAATTAATATATGAAAATTAGTCTTAAACAATACGCCCAGAGTTTATACGAAGTTGTTTCTAAAACAGAAGACGGCGGCTTTCAAGCTGTGCTGAAAAATTTTGTCAAAATGCTCGCGGCGCGGAGAAGTTTAAATAAAGCGGGAAAAATCATCGCGGAGTTTGAAAAAGTTTGGAATAAAAAGCAAGGGGTAGTTGAGGGAGAGTTGGTGAGCGCGAGAGAATTAGACGAAGAGATTGTCAAATTGTTAAATTGTCAAATTGTCAAATTATTGAATGCCAAAGAGGTTAAATTAGCCAATCAGATTGATAAAAATATTTTAGGCGGATTTATCGTTAACGTTGGCGATATGGTGATTGACGGGAGTGTGAAAAGGCAACTTGAAGTTTTAAAAAATAAATTAGTAATATGAAGCAAACCAAAGATTTTATTATTGAACAATTAAAGCAGCAAATTAATGATTTCCAAAGCGAGGTAAAAGTGGAAAAAGTCGGCACGGTAGTGGAGGCGGGCGACGGCATTGCGCGCATCGCCGGCCTATCAGAAGTGATGTCCAGCGAAATGTTGGAGTTTGATTCTGGCGGAGAAAAAATTTACGGTGTCGCTCTTAATCTTGAAGAAGACACGGTGGGCGCGATTATTTTAGGCGATTACTTGAAAATAAAAGAAGGCGACACGGTTAAATGCACCGGTAGAATTTTACAGGTGCCGGTAGGAGAAGCGGTTATTGGGCGTGTCGTCAATCCGTTAGGGCAGCCGTTAGACGGCAAGGGAGAAATAAAGTCCGATAAATTTTATCCCATTGAAAAAATAGCGCCCGGCGTGATTACCCGCGAATCCGTCAAACAGCCGGTGCAAACCGGCATTAAAGCCATTGACGCGATGATTCCGATTGGGCGCGGCCAGCGCGAGCTGATTATCGGCGACCGCCAGACCGGCAAGACCGCGATCGCAGTTGATACTATTATTAATCAACAAGGACAGGGAATGAAATGCATTTATGTCGCCATTGGCCAGAAAGAAAGCAAAGTGGCGCGCATTGTAGCGGAGTTGGAAGAGCGCGGGGCGCTTGGCTATACCACGGTTGTTTTAGCCGGCGCGTCCACGCCCGCGTCGTTATCTTACCTCGCGCCTTACGCCGGCTGCGCGATGGGCGAATATTTTATGGACAAAGGCGAAGATGTGCTCGTTATTTATGACGACTTGTCTAAGCACGCGGTTGCTTACCGCCAGATTTCTTTGCTTCTGCGCCGTCCGCCGGGCCGCGAAGCCTATCCGGGCGACATTTTTTATTTGCATTCTCGCTTGCTTGAGCGCGCGGCTAAATTAAATAAAGACTACGGCTCTGGCTCACTGACGGCTCTGCCGATTATTGAAACGCAAGCCGGCGATGTCTCGGCCTATATTCCCACTAATGTCATTTCTATTACTGACGGGCAAATATTTTTGGAGACCGATTTATTTTACCAAGGCATTCGGCCGGCGCTGAATGTTGGTATTTCCGTGTCCCGCGTTGGTTCCAGCGCGCAGATTAAAGCGATGAAAAAAGTCGCGGGCAGAATGAAATTAGATTTTGCCCAGTACCGCGAACTCGCCGCTTTTTCCCAGTTTGGCTCGGATTTGGACGAAGAAACTAAGAAAAAATTAGAACGCGGCAAACGCATTACCGAGATTTTAAAACAAGAGCAATATGCGGCGGTTGCCGTAGCCAAACAAGTTTTAATTTTTTATGCCGTGAACGAAGGCCTGCTGGATGATGTGCCCGTAGCTAAAATACGCGAGTTTGAGCAAGGATTATATCAATATGCCGATACGCACGCCAAAGCAACTCTAAATGAGATTGAGGCGACAGGGGATTTGAATGACAAACTAATTGAGAAGATGAAGAAGTTGATTGCCAAGTATAAGGAAAGTTTGGATTACTTAGAGAAGAGTGAATAGTGATTAGTGAACAGTGAAAAGGATTTATTTTTTGTCATTCCGAGGAACGAAATGAAGTGGAGTGACAAGGAATCTATAATACTATGTATCAAGTAATAGTATCAACTACAAATTCAGAAGATGATTTGGATGCACTACATTATGAAATATGGATGTTAAATGAAACAAGAAAATTATTGTCATCTTTTTTTACTAATGCATACGACACAGAGAGGAAAATAATCATTAATTCAGTAGTAGAGTCTTTTTTAGTGCACGCTAGAAATATAATAGATTTTTTAGAAAAGAGTAAACAGCAAGATGATGTAGTTTGTTCTGATTTTCAGGATAACAATGGTAATTATATTAACAAAATTACTGTTAATTTACAGAGTGATATAAAAATACATATCAATAAATATGTTAATCATTTAACAGAAACGAGAAGAAATACAAAGCCACGATGGATATTTGCAGATATAAGAAACGAGATTAATAAAAGTTTAAAGATTTTTTTTGGTCAAGTATCAGATAAATATTTTCCAACAAAAGGCAACAGAAATAAAGACAGTTTTTTAGATTTATTAAAATAAAAAATGGCCAGCACGCGAGATATAACAAGACGAATTAAATCAGTCAAAAACACCAAAAAAGTCACTAAAGCGATGGAGCTGGTTTCGGCTGCCAAAATGCGCAAAGCGGTGGAAGCGGTATTAAAAACGCGTTCTTACGCGAACTTAAGCTGGCTGACGGTTTTAAATTTAGCCAAAGCAGCCGAAAGAAATGAACAATTACATGAGTTATTAAAGCGGCGCCAAGAAATCAAACGCGTCGGCATTGTTTTGATTACTTCCAATCGCGGGCTATGCGGCGGGTTCAATGCAAATATTATCAACAAAACAGTCAAGTCAGTTTCCCAGCACGACAACATAGCAACCGAGTTTATTTTATTAGGCAAAAAAGGCGCGGTAGCGCATCGCCGTTTCGGTTTTAACCTCGCGGCTGAATTTAATAAACCGGATGTTGTTACGCAAGTGGCGGAAGCATTGCCGGTAGCCAAAATGATTATTAAAGATTATTTAGCCGGGCGTTATGATAAAATCATGCTCGCTTACACGGATTTTGTTTCCGCGGTCAAACAAGTTCCGCGCGTCAAACAGCTGTTGCCGATCGACTTAAAAACAGCGGATGAAAGTTTGGGAATTATCGGCAAAGAAAGCAATGTTGCCATGACTAAAGAAATTATCGCCGCCAAACAGCAGAAATACTTTACCAATCAAGAATATATTTTTGAACCAAACCCCAGAGAAGTTTTAAACGAAATGAT
>CAYHIM010000063.1:0-4419 GCA_964356665.1 uncultured Gammaproteobacteria bacterium | reverse complement strand
TCAACCGGCGATGGGTATGAATGGCTGGGAAATCTCGGCCATACAATAAATACCCCAAGACCGGCCTTAACTCCGATAATAGTAAAAGAAAAAATTGTAAAAAAATTAGAAGGTCTAAGTTTAAAAAGTATTGAGATTAGGGTTTTTCAAAATAAGAAAAAAATAATTAGCCGTTTGGGAGAAATTATTTTTACGGCCGACGGTATTAGCGGGCCGGCTATTATTGATTTAAGCAGTCAAGTTGGCGCGCTTTTGCCAGCACCGGTCACGCTACAGCTTGATTTTCAGCCGGAAATTACTATTATAGAGCTTGAAAAGAAAATGCAAAACGATTTTCATCACAGTAATAATAAGATAATTAAAAACTATTTGCTTGTTATCGTTCCGCCGAAATTGGCGCCGGTTATTTTAAAATTAACCGGCGTTGATGAGCAAAGGCCGGTTAATATGATCACAAAAGTGGAGCGCCAAGCATTAGCGCGCGCGTTAAAAGAGTTTACTTTGGAAGTGAAAGAATTAAAGGGCTTTAATAAAGCGATGCTTACTGCCGGCGGAGTTAATATTAAAGAAGTTGATCCCAAAACAATGCGCTCACGGCTTTATCAGAATTTATTTTTAGCCGGAGAAATATTGGATTTAGAAGGACCAACCGGCGGTTATAACCTGCAAATTTGCTGGAGCACCGGTTATGCGGCGGGGGATAGCGTTGGTCTTTAATGATTTTATAATTAGTTTATTTTGGAAAGCAAAAAAGAAAATATCGCTATTGAATTATTATACGCAACAATTTGAATAAGGATTTAAAGTATACAAATTATGACGGAACAGATGTTCTCGGCTTAATCGCGCAAAAGGATATTAGCATCGGTATGTATAGCGCCGATACAATAAGAATAGACGCGGGCATGATTGCTAAAACCGGACGTATTGGCAGAAATTATTATACCTGCAGTAATTCAAATGGTTGCAGTACAACATACTGCGTTAGAAACACAATCACGGTCTACGGTTCCCTCGCTACTAAAAATCGGTACGGCTTTGCTTATACCGACGGAACCGGTTATGTATTTAGAAATTTAATTTATGATAATTTTTTGACTTTCGCTCCGCCCCCGCATTTCCCGAGCACCGGAGAATATACTTTTATTTCTTGGAAGGAAAAATAAATAACAAAAAACCGCCCCGACTTAAAGTCGGGGCGGTTTTTTGTTTAAATAATTGGATGATTAAAATTCTAAAAAGATAAAAATTTATCTTATCTTATAACTTATATTTACTTCCATATTTATTTCTCCCAGTCCGCTTGGCACAACCGGCGCGGCTACTCCGCCGCCTCCGCCCATGCCGTCTCCGAATTCACCGTAGTATAGAGGCATCGGCGGATTAAAATTTTCCCACCAGCCGACTATTTTTCCCAATCTTACTCCTAAGGAACGGGATAAAGTTTTTGCTTTCTTTTTCGCGTCAACTATTGCCTTAAGGCGCGCCTCCTGTTTTATATCTTCAATTTTAGAAGATTCAAAAAATATGCTGTTTATTTGATTGGCGCCGGCGCTGCTGGCAGCGGAAATAACTCTTGAAGCTTTTTCTTTATCTTTATTTATATCGCGCACTTTAATTTTGATCGTCTGATTAGCGTCATATCCCGTTACTTTTGTTATTTCATTTATAGTATCGTAATGAGGAGAAAGGGTATAGTTTTGCGTTTGAACATCTCCCTTTTTAATACCGGCATCTTCCACGGCTTTTAAAACTTTAACCATTTTTTATCAAGCTCTTTTAGCGCGTCTTCAGCTTGAGTTTTTTTATCAACCTGTACGCCAATATTAATATTAGCAACATCCGGCTCGTAGCTTACTTTGCTTTGGCCCGAGAAGCTTAATTGCCATTCAGGGCGGTTAACAAAGCGTTCGCGCGTGAGCGAAATAATTACGATCGCGGCGACAAGAACCATGCCGATGATTTTTAAAGCAAACCACGGGCTGCCGCAGCAAGATTTATGATGAGTATTATTTTCCATAGTTTTTAGATTTTTTTAAAACGCATGTCACTTGCGAATTTAAAGTTAGAGCATTATTAATAATAAAATTTTACCTTATTACCATTTTACTGTAAATGGCAAAAATATGTTTTAAAAATTTTATCAACTCCTTAATTTTAAAATCCATTGATTTTATTGGTTTTTTTAATTTTTTGGTGTATAATGTTGATAGAGCAACTGTGGAAAAGTCCTTTAAAATTAATAATTTGAAATAATAAAAGAAATTATTTTAAGGTAAAATTACCTAACATTAGCCAAAGATTTCAAATAATACGCGGTAAGGGCGCCTCAATATTTACTGCTTATTATTTGCTATTTTGTCGGCTGATAGGCGAAATTCCTTTATAATTTCCAAAAAATTATGGCTAAAATGTCTAAGTCGCAAATTATCTCAACCTTGGCTGACAAAACCGGTATGTCCAAAAAAGATGTAGCCGGCTTAATGGAAGCGATGGTCACCTTGGCTTTCGTTGAGGTAAAAAAGAGCGGCGAATTTGTTATCCATGGCATCGGAAAGTTAGTAAAGGTTAACCGGAAGGCGAGAGTAGGAAGAAATCCTGCTACCGGCGCGGCAGTAAACATTCCGGCTAAAACAGTTGTTAAATTCAGAGTAGCCAAAGCGGCCAAAGAAGCGGTATTATAAATCGTGAATTTGAACGAATTTGACGAATAAGAAAACGACCCTATTAAAGGGTCGTTTTCTGTTTAGGAGATTTTGTATTTATAGAAACGCTCCGCAAATGCGGAGCGTTTCTACGGTGTTATATTTATCGTTTTGCTCCAGAGTAAGCAATCGCTCTTACTATATCCCAGGCAACAGCAGTTTTTGGAGCGTAGCCATAGATAGCTTTAAAGCTTTTGATAGCGGCTTTTTCACTATCGATGTTTCTTTGGGCCGGTCGTAAGCCGTAAGCCATAACGGTAACAGCGGCATCGTCATGCGCATTCTTTCTGTCCGGTTTTCTTAAGTAGATTTTTTTGAATGCCGCTTCGGCGTTGGCTTCGGTTTGTTTATTAATTTCGTTCGGCCAGCGGCCGTTGCCGATTTTAATCACATCGTTCCATTCGGCTTCGGTTTTCGGCAGTTTGCCGAACGCGGATTTATAGGAATTTACTACTCCGGCGCGTTCGCCCGCGCCTAAAATTTTAGTTGTCGGGGTGCCGTAATTTACGAAATTGGTAATAGCTGATTTAACCTCGGCCGTAATGTTTTTTAGGCCGCTTACTAATTTAGCCGTATACTTTTTTTCGGCCGCGGCTTCAGCTTTAGCGTCTCGCATGGCTCCGACAGCGGCCAAAACTTGTTCAACGCTGCGTCCGGCCATAGTAGCGGCTTCAGCTACGATATTTTTTATCTGTTCAGCCGCTTTGGTAGCTGCGCTAGCGGATGTAGCCGGAGTAGCCGGGGTTTCGCTCGGAGTGGCAGGCGTTGCGGGTTCGCTCGGAGTGGCAGGCGTTTGGCTACCGCTGGATGGCAGGATAACACTGCCGCCGCTACTAGCCGCGGCGGCCGCTTGAGTTGTCGCGTTAACTTCACTGCTGTAAGCGGAAGCTCCGCTGTCGTTAACGGCCGTGATTTTATAATAATAAGCGGTTGAGGCGCTGCGACCAGTGTCAGAATAAGAAGCGGAAGTTGGGGAGCCAATAAGAGTGAAGGTGCCGCCGGAAGAGGTGCTGCGATAAACATTATAATTATCCGTGATAGTGGTAGCGCTCCAAGTTAGATTTATTCCGCTGGCCGAAGCCGCCGCCGCGGTCAAACTTTGCGGCGCGTCTGGGACGCGCGGCGTAATGCCGCCGTAATCGGTAAAGTGGTCAATTTGCGCGGTCAGGGTATTTAGAGTGGTGTCCACCGTGGCCGCGACCGGTTCCCATTGGCCGGTGGTTGAGTCAAAATAAGCCATTTGGATGTTCGCTTCATTAAACCCAACCGGCAAATCACTTTCTTGATATTGAATTGTTAAAGTTGCTTTGCTGTTCAAGCTGGTAATGGATTGGCCGCTTGAGTTTGACGCCGTAATGCTTTGCACAGAATTTTTTAACGGAGCGGCATTAGCCGTGGAAACCGCCATATCCGCGTCCTGAACCGAAATTGAGACCGAGCCGGAATCAGTCCCTAGGGCGTTAGCCGGAATATCAACTTTCATTTTTTCTCCGTTGCTCACCATTCCGCCGGTGGCCGCGGTTAAAGCATTAACCTGGGGCGTTGGCGCAGTGCAATTAGAATTAACAGTCAAGGTTATATTTTTACTTGAATCGCCGGCGCTGGCGGATAAGCCGGAGCTTCTTAAATAGCACGGCCCTTCAGCGTAAATTGTCCAGGCGGTGGCAGTGTCAACCGAGAGAGAATAATTTCCGGCCGCGTCCGTGGGTCCGCC
>CAYHIM010000062.1:0-4515 GCA_964356665.1 uncultured Gammaproteobacteria bacterium | reverse complement strand
AAGAAGGCGCGGACCATCTGGGCATTCCGGTTTCGCACGGCTGCGTGCGGCTCGGCGTGGGTCCGGCGGGGAAGTTGTATAATTGGGCGGAGATGGGGACGAAGGTGTACGTTAATTAAAACGGCGAATTGATATTATCGACTGGCGTTAACGGCTGCTGCATTTTTGTCTGGATGCCGGAATAAATTTCGTTAAATAATTTGTCGTCAATAATGGAAAAGTTTATTTGCCCTTTGAGAGTATAAATGTCGGCAATAGCGGTCATCGGCTGGTAAAAATAGCGGTATAAAAACAGCAGCGCTGCCAATAATAAAACTAAAGTCAGTACCGACAAAACCGCCGTACTGTGTTTAACTATTTTACCGCTAAGATAATTTGTCAGTCGCTTGAGCATAATAGTTATTGCCAGAAAGTATCGGCCGTAATAATTAAATTAACCATTTTTTCCATATCAACAACATTTTCCGCAAGCGGCGCGGTTAGGTTAGAGATAACCGGAGCGGAAGCAGAACTAAAACTCATCTGTTTAATATTAATATAAACCGGCAGGCGTTCCAATCCTTGCAGATATTTCAACTCATCTTTAAAGCTGCCGGTTAGCTGCAATTGCAGCGGCATTTGGCTAAAGGCGCCGTTAGGGAACGCCTGATAGTTTCCAATGTCTATTTTTTGCTGTACCTTATAACGCGCCGCGATATCTTCCAGCGCCGTGATAAACTCTAATTCCCGGCTTTTGTTCATCGCGGCGCGGTTTAATAAATTAATCCTTGCTTCGTGCCGGCGGTAGCTCGTTAAAACTTCTTTCAGCGCATACTCCGGCGTCTGCCGCTGCCGCAGCTCTTCCTTTAGTTTATTTATTTCGGCGGCAGTCGTTTTAATTTCCCGCATCGCCGGATAGATGACTAAAATGGCGACGCTTGCGATAACAATAGTAGTTAAAAACCAAAACAGACGCGTCCGCTGCCCGCCGGATAATTTACTTAAATTTTTTAGCCAGTTAAAGTTCATAGCCAATTAGTTATTTACCAAAGTAGCCGTAATCACAAAATCAATATTTTCTTTGAGCGCTAAATTCTGCACCGGCAAATCAATTTGCGCGAGCCATTTGGACTTTGTTAAATTATCTTTAAAAATCAATAGTTCGTCGCGGGTCGGCGCCAGGCCGCGTAAGGCAGCCGTTTTTTTCCGCCCGTCTATTTCCAGCGCCGACAGTTTTATATTAGCGGGCGCGCGGTTAGCGATATCCATTAATAAAACCGACCAGGAGCGGTTATCCGCTTTAATGTTATTAATAAATTTTAATAAATCGTTAGTTTGGTTGATGCGGAGATTGAAGGTATGGTTGCTTTGATAATAGGTAGCCGCCGCTTTGGCCAAATTATTGCGTAAGGTGATTTTCGCCAAAATAAAAATTACCGCGAGTAAAATAATAGTCGCTAATAAAGCTAGCACAAATTGCTTGGCGAGCATATTCATTTTTTGCAGCCGCACCTTTTTTTTCTGCTCGCTCGAGAGCAGGTTTAAAGCGATTGTCATAGTTTAACTGATATAAATTCCCCGTAGCGCCAAACCAATAGCGGTCGCGAAAGTAGGGGAGATATTTTGCCGCCGCTGATAAGGGGGAGTGATTTTTTTAGCGGCAACAAATTCTTCCTGCAAATATTTGTCCGCTTGCTTGGGGCTGACGGCAATGTTAGTAAAAACATCGCTTACTTGCGCGGGGATGTTTAACTGTTCAGTCATTAAGGCCGGCAAACCCCTTAAATTAGCGCCGCCGCCTCAGAGATAAATTGCGCCAATTTCGCTAGCGGCTGGGTGGTAGTTGGTTAAATATTTCAAAGAGGCTTTAATTTTCGCTATCAGCTCCGCGCCCATTTGCGCCAAAGTAGCAGCGATAATTCCCTGGGCGGCGTTAGGGTCTAAGCCGCAGATAATTTTTGCCTCTTCCGCTTTGGCTAAATCCAAATTTAGTTCGCGGGCGATAAGCGCGGTATATTTTTTGCCGGATACGGGCAGACTGACGGTGAATAAAATGGTGTTGCCGGCATAAGCGATTAAACTGGAGCGCGTGGCGCCAATATCCACAATCAGAGCAGTCTTGGGCGAGCGGTAAGTTAAAGGCAGGACGCTGCGCACGATAGCGGCCGCCTCTATTTCTAACGCTACCGGAAATAAGTCCGCCGCCTCCAGCACTTCCGCATAACCATCGGCGATTATTTTTGGTATAACGCCGACCAATATTTTTTGTTCCCGCCGGTTTTTATCAATAACTTGCCAGTCATAGTTGACCTCGCTTAATTCATAAGGGATATTTTTTTCTATTTCCGATTTAATGACGTTAGGGACGCTTTCTTCGCCCCGGCTTAAAGTAAGAAGTTTGATAAAAGTTTTTGTTTCCGGCAAGCAAGCAACGACTTCTTTGCTGGTCGCTTTGCCTAAGATTGTTTCCCGCGTTAAATTTTTTAGCAGCTCAATTACGCCCGTTTTATTTTTAATGATGCCGGCGGCAATATAACCTTCCGGCACCGCTACTTTGCTTAAGGTTTGCAGGGTAATTTTATGCCGCCGGCTTTGCAGCTGCGCCAATTTTAACGACAAATCGGAAATATCAATGCCTAGCGGATACTTTGAAGGGAAACTTAATAGATTCATAACATTATTATAACATAAAAACAGAAGAATACCAGAACATTTTTATATTTTTGTTTTAATGCTTTAATGTTTTTATGTTTTAGTGTTCTAGTATTCTTCTTCCCAGTGTTCAACATTTATCACCGGTGAAAATTCGGTTGCGCCCAACACTTCCGTTAAAATAGTGTTATCGTGGTAAATATTAATCGGCCGCCAGACGCTCGTGATAGTCAGTTTACGGCCGATTAAGCCGCCGTGAGCTTCAAAAGTCAGGCCTAAAGGAATGCCGGTAACGGAGAGCTGGTCGTTAGCGTAAACCAAGCCGTTCAGGTTCATCGTGCCGGAAAAACTCTCAAAATATATTTTTCGTTTAGCCAATATCCCGGAAGGCTGTCCGGCTGCATGGTTGATAGTAATATCGCTTGTGCCGCAACGTCCTTGCAAGAATCCCCACCACCAGCAGAGATCTTTGCCGACAATTAAATCGCGGCCGATAGCTAATACGCCATTGACAGTTAAATTTTGGTCGCCGTGTATTTGCGCGTCTCCTTCCACGAAAGTAACGGCGTTGTTAAGGGTTAAATTTTGATTATTGCGCAATAACGTTTCAAAATCAGCCGAGGTATAATAAGCGCCGGCAGCAAGCGCTCGGTTTTTATAGGAGTTGGGGCTAGCAGAGTCAAAATCAACCGCCGGCATGGTAATCGGTTCAGCCGGCGGCGGGTTGTTAGCCGAACGGATAACGCCAGTTACCGTTACGGTGGAAAATTGCGACTTGATGTAATTGCCGACCGCTTTTAAATCGTTATCAATATTTACCGCGCTCGCGCCGTTAATCGTGAAGACATTATTAGAATGAGCGCTGCCGTCATGGAAATTAACCACGCTGAAAGAAATATCAATATTGCCGTCCGCGTAACCGCCGTTATCCTGCACCGCGCTTTGCCCCAGCGCTTTAAAAACGTTAGTTTGGGTAACGCGCTGAACATTGGAATTAAACAAAGCAATGGAACTTGAGGCAGACAACTCGGCGTGCGCTGGGCTGGTATTGCGGATAGCAACGGAGTAAGAGTCGTTAGTGCCGAAAACATTATTACGCGTCAGAGTGGCCGACCAGTTCGGGTCAGTTTCAAAAGGAATGCGGTAACTGTCGTCATTTTTTAATTTATACATTGTCTCATGCAAGCCGGACTCGGCTAAATAATATCCTTGTTCGGCTTGGGCATGGCTGCGGGAAATTTTTAAGTCAGTCAACGAGAAGGAAATAAAATAAGTGCCCAAGAATAATAACAGGCTCATCACAATTAGAGTTAAGATTAAAGTTATTCCGCTATTATCATAAATAATTTTTGTTGGGGGGAGCATAGAACGATAATTATGCTAAAATTATTCCAAAATCCAAAATTTTATATTTAAGTTTTGGAATTTAGGATTTGGTTTGGAATAATTTGGATTTTAGAATAATTTAGTTTTATTGTTATAGGTTTCTGCCATATACCGCCGTCATCAAATTCACCTCGCGCCCGTTTTTGGTCAGATGGATAATAATGTTAATTAGATTATTCGTCCGCCAAAAATCCAAATCGCTGAAGTATTCGCCGATAACTCGTTCTTCTAATATTATCTGTTCGGGCGGGTTGCCGAATTGGTCTTGGCTGTTATAAGTAACATATACCTCGGGCTGAACGGAAAAATAGTAAGCTATTCTTTGCCATTGTAAATTAGCGCCGTTCAAATAGTAGCGCAGATAGGTAATGCTTGAGGTGTCGTGGCCGTCTTGGAATCGCAGTTCGTTAGCCGGCGGATTGTCCGGGTCATCGTTAACGTCAGGCAAAGCGGTGGCTAAGCTTTCCGTCTGCCTGACTTCGCGCGTCAGGCGGTCTA
>CAYHIM010000061.1:4039-4583 GCA_964356665.1 uncultured Gammaproteobacteria bacterium | reverse complement strand
AAAGCGCATTTTAGTTATTGACGAAGCCTGGTGGCTGATGCAGCATGAAGACAGCGCCAAATTTATGTACGCGCTGGTTAAGCGCTGCCGTAAATATTACTTAGGCGTTACGACCATTACTCAAGACGTGAATGACTTTTTGGTATCCCAATACGGCCAGGCAATCGTTAATAATTCCGCCATCCAACTCTTATTGCGCCAGTCCCCTTCGGCGATTGATTTAGTGCAGAAAACTTTTAATTTAACCGAAGGGGAAAAGTATCTATTATTGGAAAGCGGAGTGGGCGAAGGCATATTTTTTGCCGGCAATAAGCACGCGGCGATTAAAATTGTCGCTTCTTACACCGAAGACCAATTAATTACGACCGACCCGCGCCAGCTGTTGGAAATTGAAGAAGCCAAGCGGGAGTTTGAGGAGCAGATGGAGCAGGACAACGAGGGACAAATCGCCAGTTAAGAGTAAAGGTTTACTAAGCAGCGGATTAAATAAGCAATAGTTATAGGTTTGAATGTCAAAGTTCAAATGTCAAATATCAAATCAAAT
>CAYHIM010000061.1:0-4029 GCA_964356665.1 uncultured Gammaproteobacteria bacterium | reverse complement strand
AACTGTCAAATTTTTAGTTTGGTATTTAATCATTTGACATTGATTTGTCATTTGTCATTTGGATTTTGAAATTTTAATGATTATGACTGGCAAAAAGCTGTTGGCTATTTTAATAATAATTTTTGCTCTGATTGTTTTAATCGGTTTGATTTATTTTATGTTTTTTGCGTCCGTGCGGCAGGAACAGCCAACAGTTTCTGCGCCGGCGACAGAAGAGCAACCGGCGGAAACAGTCGTAAGAGAAGTAGCGCCGGCGCCGGTGAGAAAAGAAAAAGTTACGGAAGAGGATTTAAAACGCCTGGCCGCTTCTTTTGTGGAACGTTACGGCAGTTATTCCAACCAATCCGGCTACGCCAATATCCGCGATTTGGAAATATTTATGTCGCCGGCAATGAAATTTTGGGCGCGTAATTATATTGAACAATATAGCAGTCAAAATAGGCAAACCGATATTTACTATGGCATTACCACTAAATCCGTAGTAGTAGCCACGCAACAATTTGATGAAGATGCGGGCACGGCGGAATTTACGGTTAAGACCCAGCGCCAAGAATCAACCGGCGTCAGCGCGAATGCGCGCGCCTTTCAGCAAAGCGCGAACGTAGTGATGGTAAAAGAAGGCGGGGTGTGGAAGGTAGAAAAGGTGAAGTGGGAAGAATAATAATTTAATAGATGTTTAACAACAGCCATTATTTAGATTATAAAAAGAAGGTTCAAAAAACCTTCAAATTTTTTATAGACACTATTTTTCCGATTGAGTGTTTGGGTTGCGGCTCAAGCGGAAAATGGATCTGCGCTGATTGCCAGAAACAAATCCCGATTAACGCCACCAACCATTGTTTAGCTTGCAAAAGGCAGACTAATTACGGCGAATTTTGCCGCGAGTGTAAAAATAAATATAGTTTAGACGGAGTGTTAATCGCGAGCGATTATAATAATAAGTTAGTAGAACAAGCGATCAAAGTTTTAAAATTCCGCTTTGCCTATGATATCGGCGAGGAGCTGGCGCGGCTCCTAATTTTATTTATAGAACGAGAGCAAAAGCAGATGAAATCAGCGCTCGTTATGCCCGTGCCGCTTTACCCGCGCCGAGCGCGCTGGCGCGGCTTTAACCAGTCGGAAATTTTAGCCCGTTTTGTGGCGGAACATTTTAATTTGCCAGTTGATATTGATAATTTGCGCCGCCTGCGAGCAACGCGCGATCAAGCGTCATTAGGCGAAGCCGAGCGGAAATCTAATGTAGCCGGCAGTTTTTCTTGGCAGGGAGAAAAATTATCCGGGCGAAATATTATTTTAGTGGACGATGTGGTTACGACCGGAGCTACTTTGGAAGCCTGCGCGCAGGCTTTGAAGCAGGCTGGAGCAAAACAAGTTTGGGGTTTGGTAGTGGCGAAAGGATGAAACATCACATAACACATAGCTCATAACACGTAACATATAACGCAAGTTACTTTTGGCAGTTTATATTGGCGTTACGTGTGCTATGTTATGTGTTGGGTGATAGACACTTTGACAAGAGAAAATTTTGTGATAACATACAAACATATTTATTAATAATATAACTATGAAGATATTAGTGTCGGGGTCTCTCGCCTTTGATAAAATTATGGATTTTCCGGGCAGATTTGCCGAGCATATTTTGCCGGACAAAATTCATACTTTAAGCGTCAGTTTTGAAATCAATAATTTACAAGAAAATTTCGGCGGCACGGCCGGCAACATCGCTTATAATTTATCAATGCTCGGGGAGCGGCCGACAATACTTTCGAGCGTAGGCAATGACTTTGAAGCTTACCGTTCTTGGCTTACCGAGCGCAACGTTGATTTAAGCTATGTTAAGGTCGTTAACGAAGAGCGGACCGCTTTCGTCAATATCATTACCGACCAAGCGGATAATCAAATAGCCGCATTTTATCCGGGTGCGATGAAACATTCCTGCGAAGCAGAGCCGGAAGCGCAAGCCGAGCAAACGCTCGCGATTATCGCTCCGGGCAGCGCGCCGGACATGGTACGGCTGGCAAAATATTACCAAGAGCAAAACATCCCTTTTATTTTTGACCCGGGCCAGCAGATTCCGGTTTTGAGCGCGGATGACTTGCGCGTAAGCAGTAAGGGAGCTAAGATGTTGGTTTCTAATGATTATGAATTAAGTTTAATCATGAAAAAAACCGGTTGGAGCGAAGAAAAAATTTTGGAGAACGCGGAAATTTTGGTAACCACTTTGGGCGAGAAAGGTTCGCAGATAAAAACTAAAGACGCCGGCTATTCCATCCCGCCGGCGAAGCCGAAAAATACTTCGGACCCAACCGGCGCCGGAGACGCTTACCGCGCCGGCTTCATCAAAGGCTTGATTGCCGGCTGGCCGTTAGAAATAGCGGGTCGGTTTGCGAGCGTAGTTGCCGTGTACACGGTGGAACAATATGGCACGCAGACGCACCAATTTAATTTTACCGAGGCGGCGGAGAGGTATAGAGAGAATTTTGGGGAGGAACTGCCTGTCTAAATATAGTAGTTAAACGCGTTCCCCTCCTTTTGTGAGGAGGGGACAGGGGTGGTGGTAAATTTAACAATCACACCACTCCCCACCCCCTCCTCATTTAAGGATGGGGGAAAGGAAAAAAAAGAATTATGCAACACGACATTAAAGATATAAATTTAGCTGACGCGGGGAAAAAGCGGATTGCCTGGGCCGAGCGCGATATGCCGGTTTTAAAGCAAGTACAGGCGCGTTTTACTAAGGAACAGCCGTTTGTGGATTTAAAAATGTCCGCTTGCCTGCACGTTACCTGCGAGACCGCGAATTTAGTCCGGACATTAAAAGCCGGCGGCGCTGATATTTTATTATGCGCTTCTAATCCATTGTCAACCCAGGATGATGTAGCAGCTTCTTTAGTCCGGGATTATCAAATTCCGGTGTTAGCGCACAAAGGCGAGGATCGCGCCACATTTTTTCAACATCTTAAAGCCGCAATTGCGCATCGCCCACACATTACTATGGACGACGGCGCGGACTTAATTTCCACTATGCATAAAGAATCTCCGGAACTTTGCGGGCAAATTTTAGGCAGTATGGAAGAAACTACTACCGGCGTTATCCGCCTGCGCGCAATGGCGAAAGACGGCGCGCTGAAATTGCCGATAGTGGCGGTGAACGACGCCAAAACCAAAAATTTATTTGACAATCGCTACGGCACAGGACAGTCAACTTTAGACGGAATAATCAGGGCGACCGATATGCTGATTGCCGGAAAAAACGTGGTTGCAGCCGGTTATGGCTGGTGCGGGCGCGGCTTTGCTTTGCGCGCGCGCGGCATGGGCGCGAATGTGATTGTGACCGAAGTGGACGCGGTCAAGGCTTTGGAAGCGGCCATGGACGGCTTTTCGGTAATGCCAATGTCAGAAGCGGCAAAAGTAGGGGATTTGTTCTGCACTCTGACCGGCGACGTTCATGTAGTTGATGCAGAGCATTTTAAGTTAATGAAAGACGGCGCGATTGTCTGTAACTCCGGCCACTTTGACGTGGAAATCAACGTCAAAGCTCTGCAGGAGATGGCGAGCAGCGCCAAAAAGAACGTGCGCAATTTTGTGGATGAATATTTAGTTGATGGCAAGCGCATATATTTATTAGCGGAAGGCCGGCTGGTTAATTTGTCAGCGGCCGAAGGACACCCGGCAAGCGTGATGGATATGAGTTTTTCCACGCAGGCGCTGGCGGCAGAATGGGTAGTAAAAAATAAAGGGAAACTGCAACCGCAGGTTTATGATATTCCGGCCGAGATTGAAAATTATGTGGCTACTTTAAAATTAAAATCAATGGAAATTTCTATTGATGAATTAACGGCCGAACAAAAAAAATATTTAGCCAGTTGGCAGGAAGGGACTTAAATCACATAACACATAACACATAACACAAAAAGGCGGCCGAGGACGGCCGCCTTTGGGTTGTGCAGTATTCTTGAATTAGTCCGAACGCATTTCGCCGCCTGCGGCGGCGAGGAATTCCCCCCGCGAAAATTCGGAAAGGCGGCG
>CAYHIM010000060.1:0-4604 GCA_964356665.1 uncultured Gammaproteobacteria bacterium | reverse complement strand
AAGAAGAAGCAAGCGGAATCGCTTGGCAGGATAAAATTTTAGTTATCTTGCAGGAATTAAAAAAAACCAATGGCATTTTAGTAATGGCCGGCAGGGAAGAAGAATCAGAGATAATTTTAAATAAGTACGCGGATAAATTTTATTTATTAGTAGCCGCTAACAAAAAATTAGCCGGCGGGCATAACATAGAATTAGCAGAGCCGGCGGGCAATATTTTAATACAGATATTAGCGAGCAACGCGGTGGCGCTGGAGCAAGAATATAAAGTAAATTTTAACTACGAAGCGTTGGCAGTCGTTGCGCAAGCGGCGAAGAATCATCAGAGCGGCGAGGTTTTGCCAGGAAAAGCAGTGCGGCTATTAAGGCAAGCGGCGAAAAGTTGCGCTGGCGCTTCTGACCGCAATATTAATGCTGACGCGGCCGCCAAAGCGATTGCCGGAGAGGTAGGGATGCCGTATACGAAGATTTTGAAAGAAGCTAAAATTTAATTATTCCAAAATAATATCAAAATTTAAAGTCTAAATTATAGTTTGGATTTAATTTTATGTATTTTTCTATATTTGTTGAAACAGTAGTTGGAGCCATTATTTTGACAATCATTACCAAATATTTAGCTTTAAAATTTAATGTCGTTGATTCTCCCGACTCAAAGCGTAAAATTCATTCCCGCGCTGTTCCACTGCTCGGCGGCATCGCGATTGGCTTTAGCTTTTTTTTAATGCTCTATTTTTATTTAGACGAAATTTTGGCGCGCGGATTAACAGCGGCGCATTTAACCAGTTTTTTTCTCGGCGCGCTGGTGATAATTATCGGCGGTATTTTAGACGACTATTATGATTTATCGCCGCGGCAGCAAATAATTTTCCCTCTCTTTGCCTGTTTATTAGTAATTAGCGGCGGCATCAGCATAGTAAAAATAACTAACCCTGGGGGAGGATTTTTTTATTTTAGCGGAATTATCGCGGCAGCATTAACGATTGCCTGGCTGATGGGAATGATGTACACCACTAAATTATTAGACGGCGTGGACGGATTAGTGAGCGGTTTAGGGGTTATCAGCGGCTTAATTATTTTTTTATTTACTCTCACCACCAAATATTACCAGCCGGACGTGGCATTGCTGGCGTTAATTTTTGCCGCCGCTTGCGGCGGATTTTTGCTGTTTAATTTTTACCCGGCAAAAATATTTTTAGGAGAAGGCGGCAGTTTGCTCGTTGGTTACATCATCGGAATATTAGCGATTATTTCCGGAGCAAAAATTGCGATTGCCTTGTTGATTATGGGCATTCCCATCTTAGATGTCGCCTGGACCATTCTGCGCCGCGTGTTTAGGAGGCAAAATCCTTTTACTGTTCCTGATAAATTGCATCTGCACCATCGTTTATTAAGCAGCGGCTTAAGCCAGCGCCAGACGGTTTTGCTTTATTATTTTTTGGCGGCTGCTTTCGGCAGTACCGCGTTATTTTTACAAAGCCGCGGGAAATTAGTGGCGTTAGTAATTTTAGCTATCGTGATGGTGGGCGTATCCCTGGCTTCAATTTTATTGCCTCAAGCACGCAAGAGTTGACAAAGAAAATAAGAACGGGTAGTATAGTGAGAGTTATTATTAAGAGTTAAAAATATGTCTACGATGGCTATTATTCAAACCGGAGGCAAACAGTACAAAGTAGCTGAAGGGCAAATAATCCGGGTAGAAAAAATAGACGGAGAGCAAGGCGGGCAAATTAAATTAGAAACATTACTAATCACCGGACCGAACGGCGAAATTATTGAATTGGGCCAGCCGAATTTAGGGCAAAAAGTAAGCGCGGAAATTATTGAGACCGGCAAAGGCAAAAAAATAAGCGTGGTTAAATTCAAAAGCAAAGTGCGTTATCGCCGCAAAATCGGCCATCGCCAGCCGTTTACCAAAATAAAGATAAATAAAATTGCCTAGTTATAATAGACAAAAAAACAGCACCATCCTCACTCGCGGGGATGGTGTTTTGGTATTAATACTTGCGGCAATCTCAAGATAAATTTTACGCCAGTAATAACTACCCCTAAAATAACAAAGATCCAACAAAGAATTATTCCTATAATTTCCCACTTATCCCTTTTTTTCTTAATTGGAGAGGAATAATTATTTAAAGATAGCATCGCTTGCCTCCTTTTATTTTCTATTTTCTAAAGCGTTTTTAAGAGTGATTTCATCGGCGTATTGCAGATCGGCGCCACTAGGCAGACCGCGCGCGAGGCGCGTAATTTTTAAATCATAATTTTTTAAAAGTTTAGTTAAATATAAAGCGGTGGTTTCTCCTTCAAAAGTAGGGGAGAGGGCTAAAATTACTTCTCGCGCTTTGTCCGGCAGACGTTTGGTTAATCCGTTTATGTTCAATTGTTCCGGAGCAACGGCTTTAATAGCGTCAATAACGCCGCCGAGCACGTGATAGCGTCCGTTATAAGCGCCGGTATTTTCTATCATCATCAAATCGCGCGTGGTGCTGACAACGCAAATCGTGCTAAAATCGCGTCGGCTGTTCGCGCAAATAGGGCAGGGGTTAGTTTCACTGACACAGCCACAAACCTCGCATTTGGTTATCCCTTGCTTGGCGTTTTTAACCGCCGCAGAAAATTTGTCTAAAGTTAGCTGGTCTTGTTGCAATAAATAAAACACAAAACGCTCGGCTGTTTTCCGGCCGACAGTCGGTAATTGGGAAAAAGCGCCGATGAGATTTTTAATGGAGGAAGGGAGGTCCATATTTTATTATGTCATCGCGAGTCCCGAGTTGCTCGGGACGTGGCGATCCCGTCAATAACGCAATAATTATTTGGCGCGGGATTGCTTCGTCGCCCCGCCCCAGAGCACTGGAGCGGGGCTCCTCGCAATGACAGAGTTGAGCAAAGAAGATTTGTAAATTTTTGGCTTATAAGCTTTGAGTCTGACAATTTTCATTGCGGGAAAAAGTAGGCGCAGTTTTTTAATGTCCGCTTGCTGGTCATAGCCAATACAGGCGACATCAGGATGATATTGCTTAAAGACTTGATAAATATTTTTATTACCAAGAATGATTTTATCTACCAAGCCGCATTCTTTCACCACTTTTAATCTTTGCCGTGCGGAAAATTTAGGTTGATGCCCCTTGAATTTCAAGACATTTTTATCTAAAGCCACTACGGCTATTAGGTAATCCCCGTATTTCCGCGCTTGCTTAAAATAAGACAAATGTCCCTGATGCAGACCATCAAATGTGCCGAAGACCATTATTTTTTTGCTTTTTGTCATTGCGAGAAGGAGCACAAGCGACGACGAAGCAATCCCGTAAAAATTTAGTTTTACAACATCAACGAGATCGCCACGCTACGCTCGCGATGACAGTAATTAATTTAATCCCGGTATACCGCCCGCTTCCTGCATTTTGCGCGCCATAATTTTTTGAATGTCTTTTATAACTTCGTTAATAACCCGCGGCAGTTCCTGTTCCAAAGTCTCTCGGCTGATGCCTGCGGCAATCGTCAAAGCAGTCACGTTCATATTTCCGTCCATTGTAATTTTAATGCCGCTGCGTTCAACGGCAGCGGATTCTCCCGCCAACATGCCCTGCATCTGCTTAGCGCGCGAGCGCAAGTCGCGGATTTGTTTCAGTTTACTGAACATAAATTTATATGTTAATCTTTAATAACCCACAAATCTACAAATCAGCTACAAATAGTACAAATATTATTCGTGATATTCGTAGCGGATTTGTAGATTCGTGGTTGATTTAGAACTGTGGCGGCTCTCCCGGCCTTTCTTTCTCTAGATTTTTGAAGCTGACCGTATTTTCATCAAAGAAAAGTTTAACCGCGCCGGTCGGGCCGTTGCGGTGTTTGGCGATATGGATTTCGGCGATATGCCGCTCTGACTGCGGGATGTCTTCTTCCCGATAGTTTCTATCGGAAGCTTTGCGGTAAATAAAGATTACCACATCGGCGTCCTGCTCAATTGAGCCTGATTCGCGCAGATGCGACAGCTTGGGAATCGCCGGCCGGCTTTGCTCAACCACGCGCGATAGCTGCGACAGCGCCATTACGGGGATGTTTAATTCGCGGGCGATAATTTTTAAGGCACGGGTAATTTCGGACACTTCCTGCACGCGGTTGTCCTGATATTTGCCGCGGCCTTCCATCAGCTGCAGATAGTCAACCACCACTAACCCCAGCCCTTTTTCCAGCTGCAAGCGGCGCACTTTAGTTTTAATCTCCATAATGTTTAAGCTCGCGGAGTCGTCAATAAAAATCGGCGCTTCGGACAAAGTGCCCATTGCGTGCCCGATGCGGGAAAAATCATCGTCTTCGGCGCGGTCCGAGAGTTTGCCGGTGCGCATTTTCCATAAGCCCACGCCCGCTTCGGAGCAGAGCAATCTATCCACCAGCTGCTCTTTACTCATTTCTAAGCTGAAAATCCCCACCGGTATTTTGGATTTGGTCGCCACTTGCCGCGCTATGTCTAAGGCCAAGCTTGTTTTACCCACGCTCGGCCGGGCGGCTAAAATCACTAAATCCGACTTTTGCAAGCCGGCGAGCAGGTTGTCTAACGCCGGAAAACCGGTAGGAACGCCGCGCAGTTTGCCGCTTTGCTTGTG
>CAYHIM010000059.1:0-4832 GCA_964356665.1 uncultured Gammaproteobacteria bacterium | reverse complement strand
TTGGCCGCCTCCGCCGCCTTCTTCGCCTCGGCCGCCTTGGCGTCGGCGAGCTTCTTCGACTGCGCCGCCTTTTCCGCGGCCTTGGCTTCGGCCGCCTTGGCCTCGGCGACCTTGGCGGCGGCAACCTGCCGCTCGGCGTCGCGGCGGGCCTCGGCCGCCTTCGCGGCAGCGGCTTCGGCGGCGCGCTTCTCCGCTGCCTTCTCAGCCGCCTTGTCGACGGGCTTGCCGAACTGGAGCTTGGGCTGCGGCGCCGGGGCGGAGGCACGCGGCGTCATCGCGCGTTTGCCCCAAGAGTTTAAACTGAAAATGGCCGCGCATTAACACTAATTCCGTATGCCCGCCGGACACGATTAAAATAAGCGCGGGAAATTTTATTTTTTTATGGTTGCCGATGAAGTTGCTGTAAATATGCCCGGCTAAATGGTTAACGCCGATAATCGGCTTATTCCACGCGTAGGCGAGCGCTTTAGCGGTTTCAATGCCAATCAGCAGGGTAGGAATGAGTCCGGGGCCGGTCGTAACGGCAATTGCATCCGCCTCACCCGCCTTCGGCACCCTCTCCTTAATAAGGAGAGGGAATAGGGGTGAGGTTTGTAAAGCTTCATTTATGACGGGCAAGATGTTTTTAATATGGTTGCGCGCCGCGAGTTCCGGAATAACTCCGCCGTATCGCCGATGAATTTTTATCTGCGAAGAAACGATATTAGAGATAACTTTAATTTTATCTCCTTTGCCGGCAATGAGCGCGGCGGCAGTTTCATCGCAAGATGTTTCAATGCCTAGAATAATCATAAAGCTATTGTCATTGCGAGCGAGCCCGCCTTAGCGGGAGAGCGTGGCAATCCCATTGTTTACCGCAGTTTAACGGGATTGCTGCGTCGCCCCAAGCGGCTCGGGGCTCCTCGCAATGACAGTATTATTTTAATTTTTTACTTTTTTTCTGCCGCCACTCTTCAATTTTTTTATGGTCGCCGGACAATAAAACTGCCGGCACTTTATATGTTCTGCCGTTAATAGCCAATTTTTCCGGCCGGGTATAATGCGGATGTTCCAAAACTCCGGCTTGGGAATGCGATTCAAATTGCGCCGACTCGGCATTACCCAAAACGCCGGGCAGAAGGCGCGTAATTGAGTCAACAATTATCATCGCCGGTATTTCGCCGCCGGTTAAAACATAGTCGCCGACCGATATTTCTTCATCCACCAATTTTTTCACGCGTTCATCCACCCCTTCATATCGCCCGCAGATTAAAATAATATTATCTCCCGAGTGCTCGGGATTAGCGTATTTTTTCGCCAGCGCCTGCGTCCACCTCTTGCCCTTGGCAGATAGCAATATGATTTTCAAATTCTTTGTTTTAATGTTTTTATGTTTTAATGCTTTAATGATTGGTTCAGCCATTAAGACCATTCCTGCCCCGCCGCCATAAGGGCGGTCATCAACCTGCCGATGCGCGCCTTTCGCCCAATCCCGCAGATTGTAAATTTTGATGGCAATAATTTTTTTTGCCTGCGCGCGTTTAATAATACTCTGGGAAAAATAAGAGCTGAAAATATCAGGGAAGATGGTAAGAATGTGAAACGTCATAAATTAACCTCACCCCACTCACTCGAGCTCGGTTTCCCCCTCTCATTAATTAAGGAGAGGGGGTAGGGGGTGAGGTATTATCATTATAATACCAAAAAGTCCCGATACAAGCTCGGGACCCTTGGTTTTATTTTTAAGATCGGTTGCGTTTTTATATCTTTAAATCGTCAACGGCGTCAGTAGAGATTTCTTCGCGCATTGCCCGGCGCGGATGAGTACTCCCTTCCGGCTCGGCAATTTTTAAGTTAACGCGAGCATTGTTCTGGGCGCCGACGATTTTTAAAAGCGTGCGAATGGACTTGGCGGTTTGGCCGCCTTTGCCAATCACGTAACCCATATCTTCCGGGTTGGTTTTAAGGGTTAACAGAACCCCGCGCTCGTCAATCGTCCTTTCTGAACGTACGTCTTCCGGGTGGGCAACAATTGCCTTGACCACGAATTCTAAGAATTCCTTGTCTGACATTGCCATATTTTTTCTCCCTTTCCTCTTGCTTAGCCGTTTAGCCAGCGAAGAAGGTGTTACTAAATAAATTATTCCAATTTCGGAATATCGTTATATTATAACAGATAAATAAAAATTGTCAAGAACTTTTAACTTCTGCTTCAGCGGGCGCAGGCGCTTCCTTATTTACGCTAATTTCCTTTTCTTTTACCTCCGGCTTTAGGTCTAATTTAGCGGCAGCGGCTTGTTTGCCTTTTTTTATGCGGGTAACATTAACTTTTTTCCCTGACAAAAGATTATTGGTTATTAATAAATTATGCATCGTGGGCGAAACCGCCGCTCCTTGGGACAGCCAATATTTTATCCGTTCGTTTTTTAGTCCAATTTTTTTGCTGCGGGGGTCATAAGAGCCTAAAATTTCCAGCACCCGGCCATAAGTATCGCGCGCCTGTTCGGAAATAATAATGCGGTAATAAGGCTGTTTTTTCTTACCAATTCTGGCTAATCTTATTTTTAACATGCTGTTAATTTATATTAAGTTAAGTAAAAATTTTTAATCAAATTAAGCGTAATATTAGTTTATCTTTTCTGTCGTAAATGTCAACCCCGTTAAATGTCCGTTTAGTTGCTAGTTGTTTTTCTTAGTTTTTGTTTTTTTCTTCTCTGGTTCGTCTGCGGCGGACAGCGCTTCTGGGTTGGAGGCAGTAGAGCTTTCCAAGGGTTTAACGCTTAGGCCAAGGCGATGGGCGTTAGGTTCTATGGAAATTACGTAAAAATCGTAAGCTTCTCCCGGATTAAATTTATCGTTGATTTTTTCTCCCGCCTTTAACCCCAAACTAGAGATGTGCGCCAGCGCGTGAATATCATCGTCTAACTCCACAAATAAGCCAAAAGGATTAACTTTCAGCACCTTGCCCTTAATTTTTTTATTAAGCTGGTAGCGCTCGGTTACTTGGCGCCACGGGTCGGCGATTAATTTTTTTACCGATAAAAATATTTTCGCGCCGTCAATATTAATAATTTCCGCTTTGAGCTTATCGCCTACCTTGACTAAGTCGGCCGGATTTTCAATGCGCTGCCAAGCCAATTCCGAAATATGAATCAGCCCCTCCAAGCCCTCGCCAAAACTAATAAAGACGCCGAAATTGGTAACGGCCGTCACCACCCCTTCCACCACCGAACCCAATTTATATTGGGCAATGACATCTTTTTGTTTATCGCTCCAGGCTAATTTTTCCGAAACAATCAATTTATCCTCTTTTTCGTTCAAGTCCATAATTTTAACCTCCATTTCTTTATTGACGAAACTTTTTAATTTTTCCAGAATTTTACTTTTATCGCCGCCGCCGACGCGGGGGTAATTTTCCGGCGACAGCTGTGACACCGGCAAAAAACCGACAGTTTGGCCGTAACTGATGATAAGGCCGCCTTTATTCGCCTCTTTAATTTTTACCAAAATTATCTTCTGTTCGGTAAAAGCGGCTTTTAATGTTTCCCAGGCTTTTTGCTGGCCGGCGTAGCTAAAGGATAATTCTAATTCTCCGTTTTCATTTTCTAAGTCAATGACGGTTGCTTCAATTTCGTCGCCAGGCTTTAAATTAGCGTACTCGGGAGACTCGCGGTAAAGCTCTTGGCCCCGGACGATGCCAATCATTACGCCGCCAATGTCTAATTTAACCTCGGATTTAGAAGCCGAAATTACCGCGCCTTTAACAATGTCTCCCGCTTTCGGTATCGTTATTTCTTCTTTAGCGATTAATTCGGCAAAATCAGACGATTTATCTTTGGCTTTAGTTGTTGGTGATGTTTCCACACGTTTTTTATTTTAATTTGCGCTTGATTGCAAAGATAAAGCACAAAAAAATACTTATCAACCCGCCCCCCGGCTATTGCCGGGGCTAAGCCATTGATAATGGCGCGAGCCCCTCTAACGCCTTAATTAGAAGGATGAATAAAAGGCATAAATTTTGATTGACTTTAATATTACCGCAGCCGGGAAAAAAAGTCAAATTTAATTATTAGGCAGGATATTTTACTTTTTGTCAAAGTTGTGGGGGCAGAAGAATGTTGGTACAATAAAACCATGGAAACCACCCTCATAATTTTAATTTTAATCTTAACGGCCGTAATCATCGCCATGTTTTTTGTGATACAAAAGAAGTTGGGGGGCAAAAAAGACGACCAGTCGCTGCTAATATTACAGCAGCAGATGCATCAAATGACGCAGGCGCTGGACAGCAAACTGGCGGAAGTGCATAAGGCCAATCAAGACCAGTTCGGGCGCACGACCGGCATCATGCAAGGCGTAACCGAGCAGGCGCAAAAAATGCTCTCTTCCATCCACGCCCAGAGCCAAAACGCGATTGCCGCCGTAACGGAAAAATTAACCAAATTAGACGAAACCAACAAACAAGTGGTTAATTTCGCCGAACAACTGCAGTCTTTAGAGGATATTTTAAAAAATCCCAAACATCGCGGCATCTTGGGCGAGTATCAGCTGGAGATGGTGCTGAAAAACGTTTTGCCGCCCGCGGCGTATAAGTTGCAATACGAGTTCGGCGACGGCGACATCGTGGATGCGGCGATTTTCGTCAAAGATAAAATTATTCCGGTTGATTCCAAGTTTAGCTTAGAAAATTACAATCGCATCGTGCAGGAAAAAGACCCGGCCGCGCGCGAACAACTGGAAAAAGAGTTTAAGCTGGATCTAAAAAAACGCATTGACGAAACCGCGAAATACATCAAGCCGAACCAAGGCACGATGGATTTTGCTTTTATGTTTATTCCGGCGGAAGGAATTTA
>CAYHIM010000058.1:0-4908 GCA_964356665.1 uncultured Gammaproteobacteria bacterium | reverse complement strand
TTAGAAAGAAAAAAAATAAAAAAGAAAAAGGAGAGAAGTCATGGCTAATCCTACGAAACCAAAAACGCAATCTAAAAATTGCGTAAGTTGTGGGCAGAAGATACTAGCCGTGCAGCCGTATTGCGGCTGGTGCAGCGCGGCGCAAAACCAGCCGGCTCTGGCGCCACCAACACCGACCCCTCCAACCACAGCTTCAACGCCACCAGCAACTCCAGTACAGCCGCCTTACGAAATCAGTACTCGGGGCAAGTACTGCCCGAGATGTAAGAGTAACTTGTTTGCTAACAACTACTGTCCGGCCTGTAGCTATCCAAAGCGGGCGCGATACTAAAAAAGGAGCTTAAATCATGAATTGGAATAATGTCATAAGTTTCATAACGAGATTTTGGTTTTTTATTCTGGTGGGAGCTTTTTTTCTCATCGGAATTATATTCTCCGTCAAGCTGGAAATCATCGGCATTATTCTAGCTTGCGGATGGTGCCTCAATTATCTCGTGGATTTCTTGATTAGAAAAGCAGAGATTCTACTTAGAAATCAAGAAGTGAAGCGAGATCGGCACCAAACAGACTGGAACGCGGGCAATATTGCCGATACGCCCGCGGAAAGAAAAGCATTGAAAGATGAGTATGACAAGGTCCGATCATTGGATTGGGCGTTGTCACGAAATATGTGGCTGAAACACCTCATTAATGCTTTCGCTGCATATATCATCTGCTTAACGATGCTCTTCTCCGGCCCGGGGAGGATCATCTCCTGGACATTGGATGAATTGTTTGGCGTTGGCAGGCAACAAATAGTTAAGCTTACCAACAAGCCAATGGCGCAACAGGGGCTTCAGGAAATGTCTGAATCCTGGAGCAAAGACAAAAAATTATTTTTGCAAAACCTTTTGATTAAAGAGAAAGGTTTAAGTGCTGAAAAGTATGTAAATATTATGAAGCACAAAAATTTTTCTTTAAATCATGTTATTGATTTTGCAAAAACATCTAATGCGCTTGGAGACGATTTGTACGACGAGATAAGTTTGTACTTAAATGATCTCGTCATCCAACCAACCCCCAGCGCGCCAGCTGTAACGCTGGCTCAAAAAAGCTGGTGGCAACAAAAACGGGAGGAACAGTGGATATTATTATTCATCATAGAAATAATATTCACTTTAATTCTGTTATTTTACGTTGCTGCCTGTTTAGTCGCTACGGCTCTGCAAATTATTTTCTCCTTTAGTGATGAAGCCTGGGATCAAATAAAGGAGCGACTTGCTACTGCTATGGCAAAAAGGTCTGGTATAGCTACTGTAGCCCCTGGCGCTACATCAGCTGGAACTCCGAGTGGAGAAATACTCCATTCCATAATTGGTAGTACAATTTCTGAATTTCTCGTGAAGATATTTCTCCGCGAGAGAAGATAAAAAAAGAAAGTGAGAAAAATAATGTTAACATTGTTAAATAAAAAGTGGGGTGACACGGCATGGCCGCTCTTAAGACTTCTGGCGGCTGTTTGGATTTTGGTGAGTATCCTCGGATACTTTACTGGAATTCACGTCGGCTTCATCGTAATCCCTTTCTTCATTGCCGGTATTTGGGCGATGCAGGTAGTGGCACCGTATTTTAAACCCATTACCAATATGCCCAAGGCGGTAATGCTTTTCTCGTTAGTGTACATAGTCGTAGCATTGACTGCGTACACCGTGGGAAAACATACGCTCCTCGGGGCGTATGATGATTGGGCAATTTTTGACCGAACGATATTTGGGGCAATCCGCATTTTTGCTCCATATATTGTCCTAACTCTTGGGTCAATCTTCTTCGCGGTTATTTTCCCACAAATGAAATGGCCCAAACGGTTAGTTGCCCTGTCTATGGTCGTTATGACCATTTGCCTCATGCTCCACGGCATTGTGGAGGCATACGACAAATGGGCTGCGGTCTATCTGAAAAAAACCGCGCAGGCCGTTGAGGCGGACCGCCTGGACATGATGAATGGGGTGGGGCTCATGGCTCGCCCAAAAAATGATAAAGTGGGAGTCTATCAACAAGACCCCACAACATTGTTTTTTGAAGCAACTAAAACTCTTGACCCAGCCGTCCGCTATCCCTATATTGAAAGAGAAGGAGAGAGAAAGGACGGCATGTACACCTTGATTTGTGTGATGCTTCCCGATAGTAATGGGGAGTTTACACGCAAATCAGGCACCGGCTGGGCGCGCAACAGCGAAGTAGCTGTTGAGCCTCGCTCATCGGAAAAATTTCACATTAAAAAAATATCCCGAACATTTTGGGAAGTGGAATTTTATACCGATGAAGCAGTCCGAATATTAGACACGTGGGAAGCGGAAAAAACGATTTATTTTTCCGGCCCCACGGACATGGAAACTGTTCTGCAATCAGACCCGGCGGGAGGTGGAGGAATGTTTCCTCTGCCGATTGGATATCCTATTACTCGCCATGCTGATAGCCCTCTCATATTACAATACAAAAATGGGGGCAAAATTGACATAACATTTAATTGACCTTTTTTCGCTTCGCGCGAAATTTTGAAGGGAGATGCTTCCGAGTGTCTCCCTTTTTCTTATTTCAACTATATGATACAATTTAGACATATTACATTTGTCTAACCTTTATGAAAAAAATAATTATTGTAGCTATTGTGTTCATTGCTACTCTTGCAACTACTCTCAACAGCCTAGCCGCAAGCTATACATGCCAGCGAGGCACTGAAACTACTGGCAGTTATTCAACAGCGAATTGTAACGAATCCTGCCCTTCTGGATATAATTGTGTACAAATTTCTTCCAATACCCCTCTAGGTGGCTCCGTCCGACTTAACAACCCCCTCACCGGCCAGCCAGGCGATGTGCCGGGTGGGATCCCGGGCCTTATCGGCCGTGTCATCAACGGAGTTTTAGGCGTAGTCGGAAGCTTGGCTTTAATAATGTTTGTTTACGGCGGCCTGCTCTGGATGACTTCAGCCGGCAACGACGAAAAAGTAAAACAGGGCAAAGATGTTTTAATCTGGGCGACATTAGGCCTGCTGATAATTTTTGCCTCTTACGCCTTAGTCAATTTTATTATCTTCAAAGGCATCGGCGCGGTAGGAGGCGGGCCTACGCCACAAAACGTCCCAGCCGGCCAAACTATCCCGGATAATTCTTATGGTCCGAATTAAATAAATTGGATGTTAGATATTAGGATATTAGATATTAAATGCCGATATTTTGAAAGTTTCATTAATATCTAATATTTTAATATACAATATTTTATTTATATTGACGCTCAAAAAAGATTACGGTATAATAAAATAATATTATTAGTATAATTTTATGGTTTCGCTTAATATTTCAATGAAAACGCCGGCAAAACAAACAATAAAGAATTTTATTATTAAATTAGACGCACATAAATTTGAGCGGCTGGCGGCGCATTTTGGTTTTTTTAACTCAAAATTCATTGACAGCATCAGCGCAGCAGAAAAAGATTACCGCGCCGGCAGAGTTAAAAAAATAAAATCTCTAAAAAATTTGGCCGGATAATCTTTATGCAACTTATTGTTACTGATGAATTTATTAAACGTTACCAAGAATTACCGAAAGCGATACAGGCGAAAGCAGCCAAACAAGAAAAATTATTCCGCCAAAATCCATTTTATCCTTCACTGCATACCGAAAAATTAGAACCTAAAAATCAACAAGTTTGGAGTTTCCGCATTGATAAAAATTATCGGATTATCTTTCGTTGGCTAAAAAGAAATCAAGTGCTGTTTCTAACTGTCGGGCATCATAATTGGATATATAAATTTAACTTCTAAATTTAAAACACGGCCCGCCGCGGCCGTGTTTTGTTATACGCTATGAGTTATGCGTTATGTGATTTAAAGCAGTGCCGCTCCAATCGCCCCGGCGTTATTTAATTTTGCCGGCACAATTTTTATCTTTTTTAATTTCGGCGATAAAATTTTCACCTTTAAATTCTTTTTCACTTCCGCTAAAAACAGTTCGCCCGAGTGCATGGCGCTGCCGCCGATGACGATAATTTCCGGGTCAACTAAATTAACAATGCTCGCGAGCGCCAAGCCCAAATATTTGCCAAACTCCTGATACGCCTTTAACGCCAGTTCGTCGCCGTGAAACGCTTCGTCGGCTTTGGCTTGCGGGTTGCCCTGCATTAAATTATGGTAAATTTCTTCTAACGTCATGGGCGTATTATCTACCACATCTATAACGATTGCTCCCGGCTCGCCGGCCGAGCCGTGCACGCCTTGATAAATTTTCCGTTCAATGCTGATTGCGCCGCCGATGCCCGTGCCTAAGGTGATGCCGACGGCGCTCGCAGAATTTTTAACCGCGCCCAAAGCCAGTTCGGCGCGCAAAAAACAATTAGCGTCATTATCAACCAAAACGGGCAATTTATACTTTTCCTGCAATATCTTACCAATCGCCACTTCGTTTAAAAGCGTTAAATTATTGCAGTGCAATACTTCCCCTAACTCATTTTTATCAGTGGGCGCGGAAATGATGCCCGGCACGCCAACGCCGATTTTAACCACTTGCCCGTTATCTTTTTTTGCTCGCTCTATCAGCGGCTCAACCAAGGCAGATAACATCACTAAAAATTTTTCTAATTTGCCTTTGGGGGTGGCTAATTTATAGTCGGCTATGGCTTCTTTCGTAGTTAAATCAAACAATACCGCGAACATCTTCGTGCCGCCGATGTCTATGCCGATGGAATAATTTTGTGTTTTTTGTTCATTGGTGGACATAATATTATAGATAGTTTCGCTCACTAAGGCTAAATTCTCAATTTTCAATTCACAATTTTCAAACAATTTCCAATTTTTTAATTTTCAAACTGAAAATCGCAAAAATTTAATTGGAAATTAATTCATTGAAAATTTATTGAAAATTGAAAATT
>CAYHIM010000057.1:0-4943 GCA_964356665.1 uncultured Gammaproteobacteria bacterium | reverse complement strand
AAATTGGGAATAAGGTCAAAGCGGCGCTGGTATTGCGTTTCCACCTGCGCCCATTGCTTGTCCACGGTTTCGGAGCCGGTAATGAGGCGGTTGTAGTAGCCGAATAATCCAACAATGATAACAACGGCTATAATGCCGATAATGATCCATGTTTTTTTCATAAGTATACACAATAATTTTACAAAAATTTAACAATAATTATTTTTGATTACCGTTAAATTATTTCTTAATTATTGTTTAATTATTTTTTAATTATTATTTAATCTTTCTTGAAAATAATTTTGCAATTTGTCAATCGCTACCCTCTCCTGCCCCATCGTATCCCTATCCCTGACTGTCGCGGCCTTATCTGCCAAACTGGCAAAATCAACCGTGACGCAGTAGGGGGTGCCGATTTCGTCTTGCCGGCGATAGCGCTTGCCGATGCTTTGGGTTTCGTCGTAGTCAACCATCCAATGGCCGCGTAAGCTGACCGCGATTTCCTGCGCCATAGTTATTAACTGCTCTTTTTTGGATAGGGGCAAGACAGCGATTTTAAACGGCGCCAATCTTTTATCTAATTTTAAGACTACTTCAACTTCTTTTATACTTTTAGTAGTTGTGGTACGCCCGCCGGCTATCTCGGTATAAGCGTCTATCAAAAATGCCAACGCCAAGCGATCCGCTCCGGCTGAAGTTTCAATAATATAGGGATAAAACTTTTTGCCTGTCTTAGGATCGGCCTCCGACAGGTCTTGGCCGGAAAATTGGCTGTGGCGCGATAAATCCCAGTCGCCGCGATTATGGATTCCTTCAATTTCATGCCAGCCAAAGGGAAATTTATACTCAATATCTTCCGCCGCTTTAGCGTAATGCGCCAGCTCGCCTTTTTCGTGCGGACGGAAGCGGAGATTATCTTTATTTATTCCTAATTCCAGATACCACCGCATCCTTTCTTCTCTCCAATATTGAAAATATTTAGGCGCGTCGTCCGGCTGCACAAAATATTGTTGCTCCATCTGCTCAAATTCCCGCAGGCGATAGATAAAATGCCCGGGCGTAATCTCATTCCTAAACGCCTTCCCCACCTGTCCGATGCCAAAAGGAAGAGAGGCGCGCATCGCTGTCTTTACATTAACGTAATTAACATAAATCCCTTGCGTAGTTTCACCGCGCAGATAGGTTAGTGATGACTCATCCTGCACCGGCCCTAAATGGGTCTCCACGAGCAAATTGAATTTTTTTGGCTCGGTTAACTGGCCGCCGCAGTCAGGACACTGCTTAACGCCCTCTTCCGCTAGATGATCGGCGCGGAAACGGTGATGACATTGCTTGCATTCCTGCAAAGGATCGGTAAAGCCGGCTGAAGTATGGCCCGAAGCCTCCCAAACTTTTTTTTGCATTAAAATACTGCTGTCCACCTCATAGATATGCTCATGAAGCCTAAACATCTCCCATCGCCATTCGTCTTTTATGTTCCTTTTTAATTCAACGCCGACCGGACCGTAGTCATAAATGCCGGCCAGCCCGCCGTAAATTTCGCTCCCGGGGAAAATAAAGCCGCGCCGTTTGCAAAGCGAAACAATTTTATCCATTAAATCATCATTGCCTTCTTTGTGTTTGGTAGTTTTGGGCATTAGAAATTGTTTAGAAATTAGAAATTTCATTTTTAAGTTCTTCCACCATCTTTCCCACCGCTTCATTTCCCGGATTCAACTCCAGTACTTTCTGAAATTGCTCCAGCGCGCGTATCTTATCTCCTTGCTTTTTATAAGCCGCGCCCAGACTGTAGACGGCGTTAGCGTAATCCGGGCGCAGGGCAATCGCCTCTTTAAAGCGCTCGATTGCTTTATCAATTTTTCCCTGATTATAATACAGGCGGCCGCTTTCGTAAATTATCTCCGGCGTTTGCACGCGGCTGATTAAATCCTCTAAAATAACCAGCGCCTTATCGGTCTGGCCTAAATTATCGTAGGTTTGGGCTAAGCCAAGTTGCGCTTCATAATAATCGCTTTTAAATTTAACCGCTTGTTCAAAAGCGTCAGCCGCCTCTTTGGTCTGGCTGTTGGCTAAATAAAGTTTGCCCAGTTCAGTTAATAATACCGGATTAGTCGGCTCTAATTCGCTTGCTTTCCTTAAGTGCCGAATTGCCGGTTCAACCGAACCGATAGCGATTAAACGGACATCGCGGTAAATTGCGCCTAATGCTTCCCACGCCATCACCGAGCGCGGCGCAACAGCGGTAGCCGCTTCCGCGGCTCTAACCGCTTGCTGGATATTATTCTGCAGTTTGCTTTTGCGTTCCGCGGCAATATTTTGATTGCCGCCCGGGGCGCTTAAAAGCGCAATGTCTTCTTTCACTTCATTAACATAATCCTTAGCCAAAGCGATGTGATAGTTAAAGCGGTTAGGGTTTAGTTTAACCGCCCGCGACAGCTGTTCGCGGCTGCCGGTCAGCCGGAAGTTGTTGTAAGCCGTATCGGCGCGGACAAATTTGATTTGCGTGTAACTAAACCACAGCCATAAACCAAACCCCGCAATAACTAAACTCGCTATCACCGGCATTACCTCTTTATGCCGCGTTAAATCAATTTCCTGGGTAGAAAAAATTTTGGCAAACGTAAACCGCCAACTGATAAACGCCAACGCCAACGCGAGCCAAAAGATAAAATTAAGCGTGGTATTGAATAAATAAAAGGATTGGCTGATAAATAAAGTAAAGGCGGCGAAGCTAAACCCAAAGGCCAGATAACTTTCCTCGCTCTCGGAGCGGAACATATTTTTTAAAAAAATAAAACTGACAAAGAGCCAGACGCCGATCAGCGCTAAATAACTCAACGCCCCCAGCCCGCCCACGGTCGCTGACAGTTCGGCGATATGAATCGGCGCTTTATCAAAACGCAATTGCCAAAATTGCCAACTATTAAAATCCGCCGGCCGATACAAAGAAAAGTCGTAAGCAAAGGTGGCGGGGCCGGAACCTAACAGCGGATGCGCCTTAACGGCTTGCCAAATGATGGCTTTAGCTTGGGGAGCGGGCAAAATTATTTCCCGCGGCACATTGCTCTGCCAAATTAATTTATAAACATTTAAGCCGCCGGCGCCGCTCATGATAAACAGCAATAAAATGCTGACCATAAATAAGATTAAAGCCGGCGCAATGGCAATTTCAATGGTGGCGGCGCTTTCTTTATTAAGATAAACGATATACAAGGCAAAACTAAAAATTGCGCCTAAACCGATAATAACCGCGAGCCACGCCCAAGTAAAATTAACCAGCGCTAACGCCGCTAAAGAAAGCGCCAACAGCAAATAATATTTGACGCTCATTAGCCGCCGCCTTAGTTCTCCCTTGATATTGTAGGAGTATAACGCGGTTACCAAAACTAAAACTGCGGCCGCGAGTATGGCGAACGTTTCGGGCGATCCGCCCGCCGGATTAAAGCCGTTGGAACGCAACATGCTGCCCGCGCCCAAAGTAGCCGGCAACCGCATCAGCGCCTTGCTTAAGGATAATAAACCGATAACCAAAACTAACGAGACAGAGGTGATAAAAATATTAAAAAATTTGGCGATTTCGCGGCGGCTGATGGTTTGGGTCGCGAGCCAATAAAATAACGCTAAACTAACAGTCGTTAAAAAAGCGTCCGCCGGTCGGCCGTAATAACCAAACCACGAGCTGAAACGGTCAATGCTAAAAATAGCCGCCAGCCCCCAAACAATCAACATGATTAAAATAGGCAAATCAAGCGGCGTGCGCTGGTAGACTATTTTTTTATCTATGGCGATTGATTTAACCAGCCAAATGACAGTCGCGAGTCCAACCAAAAACCAAAGTAAATTTTGTTTGCCAAACTCAAACGCCTCAAAACTGAAAGGCCAGAAAAACAAGGGAATAAAAAAAACTGCCAATTTAAGCAGGAAAATTATCAGACCATTTAAATAATCGCGCTCCTTGAAAATTGGTCGCTCAATTGTTAGTTCAGGCATATTTAATTATTATTTTTCATCTTCACCCAATCTTTCACTAATACCGAAATGGCGGTCGCGACCGGAATGGACAAAATGCCGCCGACCACGCCGGCGATTTTAATGCCCGCCATTAAAACGGCGATGCTCACAATCGGATTCAACCCCACCGCTTTCTGCATTATCTTGGGCACTAAAATATTGTTTTCTATCTGCTGCACAATAATATATAAAATAGCCACTAATAGCGCCAAAAACGGGTTAACCGTCAAAGCTAAAAATATTCCGGGAATCGCGCCAAGGATTGGGCCTAAATAAGGGATGAATTCGGTCACGCCGGCGATTAAACCCAACACCAAAGCATACTGCGGCATTAAAAATAACATGCCCGCCCAAACAAAGGTTCCGATAATAACCATCAAAATCAATTCGCCGCGGAACCAATATCCCACTTGGCGCTGCATCCGGTCAATTAACTGCATTAAATAGGGTTGTTTTTCGGTCGGCGCGAGCGACCAAACGATTTTTTTCAACGCATCTTCCTCCACTACCATATAAAAAGTAATCACCAGCACGATAAAAAAAGAAACGATGCCGCCAAAAATATCACTGACGGTAGAAAAAATGCCGCCAGCCGCTATTTGAAAATTTTCCTCAAAACCGCCTAAACTGCCTTTAATTTTATCAAGCAACCCGTGTTCAATGGTAAACTCCCTCACCCATTGGTAGCCGGAGTTAATTTTTTCTACGTACTGGGGAAAATTATCTTTTAAAGAGTTAAACTGCTCGGTAACCGGCGGGATCAATAAATAAATAGCCAGACCAACGATTATCGCCGCCATAACGTAGATTATAATCACGCTGATGGCGCGCGGTATCCGGTAACGTTTTAAAATATCCACCCAAGGATCAATGGCGGAAGAAAAAATTAACGCCACGAACAACAGCGCCAGCACGTCCCTAATGACATACCCGATATAAAGCAAAAAGATTAT
>CAYHIM010000056.1:0-5345 GCA_964356665.1 uncultured Gammaproteobacteria bacterium | reverse complement strand
CACGCCATGCTCCATGTCTAAAGTAACTTTATCCAAATTAGCGGTTGGGAATCCTAAAACCCGGCCGGTGCCGCGCCCGGGAATGGTGGTAGCGGAAAATTTGATAGGGCCAAGACGTGCTTCTTTAGTCGCCAGTATCACCGCGAGCAACAATACGCTGCTCGCCGTAATCTGCAGCGGCGTCAGCGTGTTGCGGTTAATAAAGTAATCAAGCGCTACGGCGGATACCGGCCAAAATAACTCGCAGATGGTGGCGGCGGACGCGGTTACCCGCCGCAAGCCGTAGTAGTAAAAAAATAAAGCGGTTGCTCCCGAAGTTACGACAATGACGCCGAAAAGCTGCCACTGCAAGGGAGAAACTGCATTTACTAACCAAATATCATCGGTGATTAAAACCAAAATTAAAGCCAAAATGGCGGTAATGCCAAAACGCAAGGCGGCTACTGATTTGAAATCCAAATGGTTGACAATGCGCTTGCCAAAAACAGTTGAAGAGCCAAAAGAAAAAGCCGCGAGCAACGCAAACAAAGCCGCGCGATTCTGGATAAAAATATCGTTCCAGTTAATGCCATTCTGCCCAAAGGCGAGCACATAAGCGGCCGCGATAGCAACGGCTGCCCAGCCGTAAAATTTGGCGGGCAACCTTTCCCCAAGCAACAGGCGGGCTAACACTAAAGCAAAAATGGGCTGCAATTTTTGTAGCAGCACCACGGTCGCGAAAGTAACCTCGCCATTAATCGCGGCAAAAAAAGCCTTAGTAATCATGATGGTGCCGATCAAACCGCCGAAAATGCAAATCCAAAGCAGTGAGCCCCAATCTTTGGTGGTTAAATTTTTAATGCGCCGCCAGCCCAGCCAAATAAAAGGCGCGAGCACAATAAAATCAAAAGCGTGCTCTAAAAAAACTACGAGCGACGCTGATAGAGTGTAAAATTTCGGCCGGATAATCACGCCGTCCATGCTCCAAAGCAAAACGGCGGCGATTATCGCGCCCGCCCCCAGCAATGCGCTCTTTTGTGCCTGGTTCCAAGAAGTCATAATATAAATAAAAGGCTGCTTAATTACAACCAATTATGACAAAATTAATAAAATAGTCAATTGCTTAGATCAAAGAATGCAGTTGCCGTAAAATCTCCGGCAGAAGCGGGGAAAAAAATTCGCCGAAGCGAAACAGCCCTTTGGCAATCTTAGAGCCCACGAGCAACTTATCAAAGCCAAAACCAATGGAGTAGCGGCTCAAAAAATAAATGGCTATGCCCAAAAAAATGCTTGAGGTTAAAAAGCCAACCAACGAGCCGGCAAACCGGTTAATCGTCCAAAAAAACGGGATGATGTTGATAAAATTGATAAAGCGGTCCAGCACCATTACCGCTAAAGAAATTAACTTGCTCGTTAAAGCGAGCAGCAATAAAAAACTGATTGCTTTGCCGATGTTGGCGTTGCCGAGGTACATTGAATGCGTCCATTCGTAAAATGGCAAAAAATAGTTTCCCGCTACCCAAATGCCGATTAATACTCCCGTTAAATCACCGAGCATCCTAATAATGCCTTTTAAAAAGCCGTACGCTGTCGCGGTTAAAACCAACACAATTAAAATAGCGTCAAATAAATTTACCGTCGCTATGTTTGTTAAAATATTATTGAAATTCATAGATGGTGCGGCCATCTACTGGCCTCCTTGATTATTTATATTTTATCATTTTATTGAGGCAACCACAATCAGCTCAAGCGAGGAAACAAAGCATCAACTTTTTTAATTTGCCGCTCGCTAAATTGCTTGATTATTTTCCCCGCCGTCTCCGGCATAAACGGCTGCAGCAGTTCCGCCACGTTCAGAATGCTTTGCGCCACCGGCTTCAGTATTTTTTTCTTTTCGGCCGCGTCTTTTATTTCCCAGGGCTTGCGTACGCTTAAAGTTTCATCGCACTGCCGTAAAACTTGCCACAAAATTTCTAAGGCGTTGTCCAATCGCAACGCCTGCATGGCAGCGGCGTAATCTTTTTTAAAATCACTGGCGCTGATTTTAATATTTAAAGTAATATTATTCTGCTCTAATAAATTAGAAACGCGCGCCACTAAATTCCCTAAGCCGTTGGCTAAATCCGCGTTGTATTTGGCGTCAAATTTTTGCCAACTGATGTCGCCGTCACTGCCGAAGGCGGTTGCGCTCATTAGCAGATAGCGCGTGCCGTCAACGCCATAGCGTTTAATTAAATCCTGCGGCGCGATTACGTTGCCTAACGATTTGCCCATTTTCTGCCCGTCCACCAAAAAAAATCCGTGAATAAATAATTCTTGCGAAGTTGGCAAGTCTAATGACAAAAGCATTGCCTGCCAAATAGTGGCGTGCACCCGCAAAATGTCTTTACTCATCAACTGCGCCTCGGCCGGCCACATTGCCGGACACTTATCGGTTGGCCCCTGCCAGCCCAGACCGGTTAAATAGTTTAAAAAAGCGTCCGCCCAAACATACGAAGTATGGCTTGAATCCCACGGCAGGGGTATACCCCATTTGACGTTTTGGCGCGAAAAAGAAACGTCCTGCAGGCCTTCTTTCTGGATAAAGCTCACGATTTCGTTTTTGCGTTCTTCCGGCCTGATTTTTATCTCATCGCTTTTAATTTTTTTAAGCAGTTCCCGCTCGTATTTGCTCATTCTAAACAAATAAGTTTCCTCGCTCATTTTTTCCGGCGCGGTTTTATGTTCCGGGCACAAGCCGTTGACTAAATCTTTTTCATTTTTAAACTGCTCGCAGCCGCGGCAGTACAAACCCTCGTATTTGCCCAAATAAATGTCGCCCTTGTCGTACATAAACCGCAAAGCGGCCTGCACCGCTTTGACGTGTTCGGGATCGGTCGTGCGGATAAAATTGTCATTACTGATATTTAAACTCGCCCAAGCCGACTGGAATTCCTGCGCGATAGCATCAACAAACTCTTGCGGCTCCTGCCCCGCTTCCGCCGCTTTAGCGGCAATTTTGGCGCCGTGTTCGTCCGTGCCGGCCAAAAAAAAAGTTTTGTCGCCGATGAGGCGATGGTAGCGCGCCAGCACATCCGCCGCCATCGTCGTGTAAGTATGGCCGATGTGCGGGCTGGCGTTTACGTAGTAGATAGGGGTTGTAATGTAAAATTTATTTTTCACATTTTTGTCATCGCGAGCGACTGAAGGGAGCGTGGCGATCCCGTCGTTCATTTCACTCACAATTTATTTTGTAATTTATTTTGTAATTGCAATAATTTATAATATTTAAAACCGTTCTTTATCATCCGCGCCATCGGCGGCCAAATATACCGAAAATTATCTACTTCATCTTCTATAATCCAACGACAACTCGCGTGTTCAAAACTTAAAGTGATGGCATCGTGGTCATTTTTGATTAAGTTGACAACGCCGCACATTGGGGAATCGTTCTGCCAATACATTATCGCGTAATCAGCAATGGCTAAAATTGTAAAATTTTCTAAACCCGTCTCCTCTTTAATTTCCCGCCGAAATGCTTCTTCGCCTTTTTCGCCCTTGTCTATTCTTCCCCCGGGCAAATCCCATACATTTTGCCGGTCAGAACATTCTACAATTAGACATTTGCCGGCGCGAATTAAAACTGCTTTTTGACCGACCCGGAAAAATTCAAATTCTTTTGGCATAAACAAAAAAGTTAAAGCTTTTTCTGCTTTAACTTTACCTCTTTTGATTGTACCATGTCAAATAAAATTAACTAGCTGGCTTTAAATCCAAATGCTTTTCAACGCGGGTGATGCGCGTTTCAAACCGGTCATGAGCCGCCAAATTTGCAGTTTGTTCAATTTCCACATTATCTACTTTTTTAGCAAAACTATCAATCGCGTTCAAAATCTCACTTGTTTTTTTCTGGAAATCATCTTTGGTAACCATCCGCTCTTTTACTTCTTTTAGCTCTTCTTGAGTGTTAACTAAACCAACTACCACCTTATCCACTTTGTTACTAAGTTTGTTTAACTCGTCTTTAGTGGCAAAATTTTTCAAATCGTCTTTGGTGGCCATTTCATTGCGAATCGCCTTAAGGTCGTTCTTGGTGGCCAAATTATTAAATTTTTCTTGAGTTATTTCCATATGAAATAATTATATCGTTAAATCATCTATTTGCCAATAGCTATAACAATTTTTATCATTCCACAATTCCTTCTTTCCGCTCTTTCACATACGCGGTCCACTGCTCAAACATTTCCACAAAAATTTTAAACGGCGCCTCAATGATGAAATCTAACAAGAAAATAAAAACGTTTATCTGGGAAAATGTTTCGGTCAGCCATTTGCCCATCGCCACAATCGGCACATAAAAGAAATTGGCAATAAAAGAAAAAAGATTCTCCCGAGCTTCAATTACCGAGTACGCTCTGGCAAAACGCCCCAAACGGATGCCAAAAAAACTGATTAATGATAAAAAGAAAAGGAAGATAACGATGCTGACCAAAGAAAATTCAATTTGCACCAGCGCCCAAATCACCAACCCAAACGACAATAGAAAGGTGATGGTGTAGAAAAAACCAAAAATAATGTTGGCGGCGGCTTTGCGCTTGGTGGGATAAGAAAGTTTCACCGGATGCTTTTCCTTCTTTTCGCTAAAAACTACCTCTTCAATGCCGGCTTGAATTTGCGCCGTGTTGTCGTCAGCCGGCACCGAGGTCATTAAAGCGATTAAAAATAACAGCGCCGGCGGGAACAAAACATTAACCACTAAAGAATAATATTTAATTTCCTCACCCAAAAACATGGTTGCCGGAATTTCCAAAATAAAAACTAAAATGGCTTTGGTTAAAAAAATATAAATGATGCTGCGGATGGCGCCGCGGCGCAGGCGGGCGCGCGATTCTTTATAGCGCCGCTCGCAAACTTTGGCGATTAACTTTTTAAACTGGTCCGGATGCTCTTTTAATTTATCGTAAGTAGCGGGCGGGTCTTCGGCAATGGCGTCTTGGAGAATAGAAAAATAAATGGTATAGCGCTGGACTATTTTGCCGACCTGTTTGCGGAAATAATGGCGTAATTGCTGATAAATGACATCGCGCAGCTCCCAATAATGCTGGGCAACTAAGGCGATATCTTCGTCAGCGGCCTCATTCCATTTGGGATTAAAATAATGGAAAAGCATGTATTCCAGCATGGCATCGTCGTATTTGAATAATTTGCTGTAAATGCCGACATAAATTTGAATTTTTTTGTCGCGGCTGAACTCTTTGCTTGAGCCGTTATCTACGATACTCCCGTTAATAATATCAAACATATGCCGCCCCATTACCTGGTCCACCCGATGGTCTCCTAATAATTCTTCCAAATTGGTGGCGGCTAAGTTCGTTATCCATTTTTTA
>CAYHIM010000055.1:0-5346 GCA_964356665.1 uncultured Gammaproteobacteria bacterium | reverse complement strand
CCCGGGCAAGCATACGGAAGATTACATCGGCAAAACCACTTACAAAATTATTTTTGTCGGCGCTTTATTTTTAGCGCTCATAGCCATTTTGCCTTTAATTTTACGCTACTTTACGGGGATCCAATCGCTCGCTATCGGCGGCACGAGCATTTTGATTGTGGTCGCGGTGATTATTGAAACCGTTAAACAGATTGAAGCGCAATTGACCATGCGCGAATACGAAGGTTACTAGTCAATTGGCAATTAACAATTACGAATTAAATAAACATTTAGTTGACAATAATAAATACTTATAGTAATATCAAAAGAATTAGTTCTTTTAAGTTTAGAATCCAAAATCTATTAAGAAAAGGGATAAAAAGATGGGAACAAAAGCCACGATTCTAGTTGTTGACGATGAGCAAGTGATACGTGACCTTTTTAAAATGTTTTTAGAAAGAGACGGTTATAACGTTTTGCTTGCTCCAAACGGCAGCGAGGGGTTGAGGATTTTTCAGGAAAAGGTTATTAGTTTAATTATTTTGGATATGCTAATGCCCGGCGGCATGGACGGGGAGCAAACCTTAAGGCAAATCAGGGCATTAAACAGTCAGGTCAAAGTTCTGATTTGTAGCGGGTTTTTTGGACCGGATAAGATGGCAGTATTGCAACAATTAGGTATCAGCGGGATCATTAAGAAACCGTGTCTGCCGAATGAATTTATGCAAATGGTGGCGAAAGTTCTCCAACCATAAACCACCCCCAGATGTGTTTTTTCAGAGGTATCCAAGTGGGCGTAATTACTTGGGTACCTTTTTATTTTTAATAAAATATGCCGGCGATAGTTGAAATTTTTTGCAATTTAGATTAAAGTTAAAGTAAGTTTAAAAAAAGAAAATTATGATTGCCGCCATTATCAATTGGTTAGTAATTAGCGTTATTAATGTCATTAATTTTACCGGCTATACCGGAATTTTTTTATTAATGCTTTTAGAAAGTTGCGGCGTGCCCGTGCCATCGGAAGTGATAATGCCTTTCTCGGGGTTTTTAGTCGCGCAGGGAAATTTTGATTTTTGGCCGGTAGTAATATTAGGCAGTTTGGGTAATTTAGCCGGCTCTTTAATAGCTTATTACATCGGCTTAAAAGGCGGCCGGCCGGTCTTAGAAAAATACGGCAGATATATTTTAATTTCACGGCACGATTTGGATTTAGCCGACCGCTGGTTCACGCGCTACGGCCAATTAGCCGTATTTTTTGGCCGGCTCCTGCCGATAGTGCGCACTTACATTTCTTTTCCCGCCGGCGTTGCCCGGATGGACATAAAAAAATTCTCCTTCTATACTTTTTTAGGCGCATTGCTCTGGAGCATTTTATTCGCGTGGCTGGGAGTAAAAATGGGGGACAATTGGAATTTAATCCGCGTGCGATTAGAGGAGTTTGATTTAGCCATTGCAGTATTAATTGCCATTGCGGTTGGTTTGTATGTTTGGCGGCATTTAAGGAGACGGCACAGGGAGAGCTGATTATTGGATAGCAAAAAGCCAATCTTCTATCTGCGCACTCCGCGCGCGGCAGGCAACAGATAGTAAAAATAAAAACACCGGCCAGACAGCCGGCATTTTTTAATTTGCTTAAATTTTTTTACTTCCTCCCGGCGCGCACCCGTTCGTTTTCGGTTAAAAACTGTTTGCGCAGGCGCACGCTTTGGGGAGTGATTTCCAAATATTCGTCCGCGCGCATAATTTCCAAACCGCGTTCCAGCGTCAGCTCCAGGGGCGGAGTCAATAACAGCGCTTCGTCGGATGCTTTGGAGCGCATGTTGGTTAATTGTTTGCCTTTAGTCGGATTAACCGTTAAGTCATTGCCCTTGGCGACGTTGCCGATGACCACGCCTTCATAGACTTCAACATTGGGGCCGATATAGAGCACGCCGCGATTTTGCAGGTTCCAGAGCGAAAAGGCGAGCGTTTTGCCGGCGGCCATGGAGACCATGGAGCCCAAGTCGTTTTTTTCCATGTCGCCCGCGTGCGGCTTAAAACCGATAAAATGGCTGCATAAAATCCCTTCCCCGCGCGTGTCAATGACGAATTCGCCGCGGTAGCCAAGCAGGCCGCGGGTAGGCATTTCGTACAGAAGCCGGGTATGATTTTGTTCGGGGCGCATTTCCAGCATCCGGCCTTTGCGTTTGGCCATTTTGGCTATGACCGTGCCGCAGGTTTCAGCCGCGATGTCAATCGTGATTTCTTCAAACGGCTCCTGCTTTAAGCCGTCAATTTCTTTGATGATCACTTGCGGTTGCGACACCTGCAGTTCAAAGCCTTCGCGCCGCATGTTTTCCAGCAAGATCGCGATATGCAGTTCGCCGCGGCCGTAAACTTTGTAATAGTCGGCCGAAGAAAAATCAATTTTTAAACCGACATTCACTTCTAACTCCTTGGCTAATCTTTCTTTAATTTGCCGGTTGGTGACGAATTTTCCTTCGCGGCCGGCAAAAGGGGAGTTATTGACTAAAAAATTCAGCGAAATGGTCGGCTCGTCAATTTTAATCGCAGGCAAAAGTTTCTGATTTTGGTCAGTGCAGACCGTATCGCTGATGTAAATTTCCGGCAAACCGGCCAGCATGACGATATCTCCAGCCGCCACCTCGTTAACTTCTTTGCGGCTTAAGCCCTCAAAAGTAAATAGTTTGGTGATAGCGCCCGGCATGATTTCACCGGTTTGTTTTTTAACAAAAACTTTATCGCCGGTTTTAACCGTACCTTGATAAATTCGGCCAATGCCTAAGCGGCCTAAATAATTATCGTAAGCCAAGTTAAAGGGCTGGAAAGCAAACGGCAAACCAGCGTCTACTTTAACGGGCGGAACTTTGGCTAAAATAGCGTCTAAGAGGGGAGTGAGGTTTTGGCTTTCATCGGTAAGTTGCATCTTGGCAACGCCGTCTTTGGCGATTGCGTATACGGTGGTAAAATTTAATTGTTCGTCAGACGCGCCCAGGTCCATAAAAAGCTCCAGCACTTTTTCGTGCGTCCATTCGGGCCGCGCGGCCGGTTTGTCTATTTTATTAATTACCACAATCGGCTTAAGGCCAAGCTCCAAAGATTTTTTCAGCACGAATTTTGTCTGCGGCATCGGCCCTTCCTGCGCGTCCACGACTAACAGCACCGAATCAATGGAACGCAGTACGCGCTCGACTTCCGAGCCAAAGTCCGCGTGCCCGGGCGTGTCTACGATGTTGATTTTAGTGTCTTTATAAAACACCGAAGCATTTTTGGAGTAAATGGTAATGCCGCGCTCTTTTTCCAGCGCGTTGGAATCCATGCTGACGCTGTCGTCCTTAACCATGCCGGTTTGGCGCATCAGCGCGTCGGTCAGGCGGGTTTTCCCATGGTCCACATGGGCTATAATTGCTATATTTCTGATTTCCATAGTTTAAAAATAGTTAAAAAAATAGGCCGCCGCGAGCAGCTTTTATTGCTAATTGAGCATAATACAGAAAGCAACCATTGTCAATTATTTTTTATTACTATTATATTTTTTTCCACTTTTTTAATCGGCTTATGATTGCCGCTCGGGTAATCGCGGATGGCGGAAAATAAAACGTCTTTGGGATAACGGTAGTCTTCGCCGCGGCGCGTGCCAATGTCGTTAGTGATAAACTCTTTTTTTTCTTCATCGTAGCCGCGAATAACTATCATATGCCGTTCCGGCCCCGGTTGAGTATAATAAGGATTACGCAATAGCCGCCCATTAAAAGGGGCAATTACTAAATTGCCATTTTTAATTTCGGTGATAATATCGTCAGCCGTAATGTTTTTTTTCACTGCCGCTTTATCATATTTAAAATAACCTTTAATTAGGCGCGCAAGCGTATCTTCCGCCGATGTATCCACATAGCCGCCGTATTTTTTTTGTTCGTACGCCGCCATTTTTATTATTTCCTGTTTCGCCTGCGCTTTGTTTAAGGTTTTCCCTTTTGCCCAGAGAACGGCGATTAAAGAAGCGGTTTCCTCGCAGCCGTCCTGAAAACGTTTATCTTTCCATTCGCCAAACGGCGCCTGCGGCACAAAGGGAACAGCTTCTAAGTAATATTTTTCCGGCTGCACGGCTATCGCTTGAGTTGGTGCGGCGGCAACTGCCGCCGGCTTGGCGATAAGTTGCCCCAGAAACAAACAGATAATTAAAATAGGAAATAATTTTTGACTCATATTATTTTTCCTTTTTTACTTTTCCATTCCAAAATTTTTCCCGCCTCAATCTCAATTTTATCCGCTCGCCTTAAGTTAGCGATTTGCCGCCGGTTTAAAATAGGAAAATGCCGAACTTCCGTCAAGTATTCCGGAATGTAGTCAATTTCTTCTTTGGTCGTCATCCAGCCGCGCTTGTCAAAGCGAACTAAGTTAACTGGCGCGGAATATTTTCTTAAATTTTTTCTGCCGTTATCATCAAAATATTCATGAAAGTAACTCATTACCAATTCACGGATGGAATTATAAGCCGGCTCGCGGTAGCGCAAGACCGCGTGGTTAGTTTTAGAAATCGCGCCCCATTTGCCGTATTGCTTAAAAACGGCAACTACATGGTCCCAGTCCCGTTCGTTTGCTTCTAAGTCAACCACGAGTGGCGGCTGGCCGTTAATCCGCAGCGCCAGCGCCGCCAGTACTGCCCCCTCCATGCAGTGGCAGGTATTTTTTTCTAACACCGCCAGAGGCGAGAAAAAAGTATCGCCGTCCTCTTCAAAATTTATCGGCATCCTATCTAAAAAGCCCTGAATTTTTTTCGGGGTATTAAGCCGCCGCAAAATTTTTAACTGGTCTTGATGTATCCCAAACATTGGTTTATTTTTAGATAGATTAATTATAACATAAAAAAATGCCTAACAAGGCATTTTCGTGCTAGGCGCGAAGCGCCGAGGCAACAAACTCACAACATACAATTTGGCTCCGGGGGCAGGATTCGAACCCGCGATATCCGCATTAACAGTGCGGCGTTGTACCACTCAACTACCCTAGAGTTCGGCGGGCAGGTTAACAGTGCAGTGTTCCTTGCCCCGCATCTTGCGAATGAAGCACATTTGTAACCCCGTAGCGAGCTACGGGTGGAACGAGATGCGCGCGCAGACCCGAGCCACGCAATCGCACAACACCATCGAGGTTGACGGGCGGGACGGGTGCGAGGTCTGGGGCGCCTTCCGCGTGGGCCGAAGGGGAGAGGGACGTCTGGTCGAACTGGGCACCGATGGCGACCACCCCTTCGCGCGCGTTGAGCACGACGGCTACGCCTGGCTGCCGGGCGGGCCACGTGTCGCCCGCTCGTTCGAGCTTGGTCCTGGAAGCCTGCGAATCGAGGACACGGTGGAGGGAGGAAGT
>CAYHIM010000054.1:0-5393 GCA_964356665.1 uncultured Gammaproteobacteria bacterium | reverse complement strand
ATCTGCAGGCTAACGTTCTCCAGCACGAGTTTTGGGTTAACGTTGGCTCCCAGATACTTCACCCCCCGCTCCAGCGCTTGCCTAGCGGAGAGCAGTTTATTTAAAGGCAAATTAATTTGCTTCAATTCATCCAGCGCCATTTCGTTAGCCACAAATTCTTCAATTTGGAGATTTAATAGTAATAAATCGCGAATAACTGTTTGCCAAATTTCTAAAATGCCCGCGGCTTGAGTGCGCGCGTTGACGGCTGCGCCCGTATCAGCCATTAGCTCTGCCGCAAGCTTTAAGCGCTCGCTCATACCTGCGGTTAAAAGCTTCAGACCAAAAGAAACAATTTTTTTGCGTGCCGAAAAAAATTCCGGATTGCCGAAAAGTTTGGCGGCAAGCGCCGGCCGGCCGGCCGAGAGGCGCGCTAATATTTTGGCCTGCTCGCGCGATGCTTTATGTTCGTTCACCAAATAATCGTATACCTGTTCGCGCCCTGCCGGACGAAACAACAAAATCTGGCCTCGCGAAACTATCGTCGGCGGCAATTGGTCTAAAGAGGCGGCCAAAAGCATTATCACTACGCCCGGTTTTGGCTCTTCTAAAGTTTTTAATAAAGCGTTCGCCGCTTCCAAACTCAAACTGGCCGCGTCTTTGATAATGCCAATTTTATAACTATTGCTAAACGCGCCTAAATTCATTAAGCGGATAAAATCGCGGATTTGTTCAATTGCGATATTTTGCTTGTCGGCTGACCGCTGGGCAATAGTAATATCGCTATGAATGCCTTTCGCGCTCTCTTGGCAATGACGACATTCGCCGCAAGGCAACTTTCCTTTGCCTTCCCTAAAATTATTGCATAACAGCGAAGCGGCAAAATAATTCGCCAGTTTGCCTTTGCCTAAATCTTCAATGCCGGCAAAAATATAAAAATGGGAAAGTTGCTGGTTTAGGATGCTGCCTTGCAAAAAATCAATAATATGGGGATTGCCGAAAAATGGCCAGTTAAATTCAAATTTTCTGCCGTCGCTCATATAAGCATAGTGTAGCAGATTGGGAAGAGAAATTCAACGCTAAAAAATAAAAGAGGCCGGTTAACGACCTCTTGATGTGATTAGTTAAAGAGCAAAAGTTAATTTATTTCACTTCAACAATCAACCGCCGAAAGCAAAACAGCCAGCGAGAAGTGTATACCGTTTCGGTTACGGCATACGGCAACATGGACAGATGCCAGAGCCAGCTACGCCAGCGCCATAGTTTCAACAAGTTCCACTTCTGGCGCCCATATTGAATCCAGAAAGAATTAAGCCAGCGGCGGTTCATGGGCTGCCAAAAGGTGCGTGCCAGCCAATCGCTCGCCCCGCGCAATTCGCCGGTTAAATAAGCTTGGCGCTCGGTCAAGTACGGCACCACCTCAACTTCATAAAAAACATGCTGAAAGATATAAAATTCTTTCAGAAAGCAGCCGAGGTAGCACAGATGCCGCCAAATTTCACTGGCAATATATTGCGTTAGCGGTATCGGAGCGGCATTAGGCCGGCGCTCATTCCAAGAGCGCCAGCGGTATAAGCCTGCTACCATTGGGTGAGACTTTTCCGTAAACACTGCCCACCGGTACCAGATGTAATTTTTAATCAGGCACCGCCGCGTATGACGATTAGAATGTCGCCGTAACATCCTGACCATATTGCGCACCGAGTATATTTGTTTCCAAGCTCGGCAATAAGTATCTAACCATTCAGCGCGCGTCATTGGAGTTACTCCGGCGGCAGCGGGATGCTCCCAAACGGGCTGGAATGAATCATACCCATTAAAGTCTGCTTCCATAGGCACACCGGCGCAGTAGGCGCGGATATGGTCTTCGCTGCCGGGCAGGGGCGTCAGCATAAATAGTGACACTTGGTCAGCGCCCAAAGAGGTCAGCCGCTCAATGTCAGCCGCGACTGACGCCGGCGTATCGTAAGGAAAACCAATGATGTAGCCGGCGTGTACGCCAATCCCCAGCTGGCGGCAACGGTTCCATAACTTTTCGTACATATCAACGTGATTTTGATTTTTCCGCGCGCTTTTCAGGTTTTTTTTATTCATGGACTCAACGCCCATAAATATCTGGGTGCAGCCGGCGGCGGCGGCTTTTTCTAAAAAGCGCGGTTCATCGCCGCAGTGCAAATCCGCCTCCAACATAAAACTGATGCTATGCCCTTGCGCGCGCAGCGCTATCAAACCGTCAAAAATTACTTCCCATTTTCGATTGCGAACATAGTTGTCGTCGGTAAAAAAGAATGACGCCTGACCGTAAATTTCGCACTGTTCACGCACAAAATTAATAATATCTTCGGGGTTGCGCCAGCGCGGATCGCGCCCCTGCACATTAATAATCGTGCAAAAAGTGCAGGGATGCGGACAGCCGCGTCCGGTATCTATGGTGGTTAGCCGCGTAGCAAACTTTTTAACGTAAGCGGGCAGGTGCTTTGGCAAAGGCGCATTCCAAAGCGACGGCTGACCTCCATAATACAACATTTTTGGCGCGCCCTTTAGAATGTCGCCCAAAACTTCCTGCCACTTTGTTTCCGCCTCGCCGCTAAAAACAATTACGCCGCTATCCATCAGCGCTTGCACTTCCGGCGGCATAAGATGCGGGCAAGGCACATTCGGCCGGCTGATATCGCTCGCGGAAATTCCTGTGTGCATAGTCGCGATAGAACCGCTGACATGGAAACCGCCAATGACGCAAGTAGCGCCCAACTTTTGCCATCTGGCAATCAGGTCGCAGGCGCGCGGGAATTGTCGCGTCTGCACGCCTACCAAACCTACAATAAGTTTAACGCCGTTTGGTTTATTGCCAAAACGGCGCTCCAACTCTTTTAGCCGCCGCGCGTCAGCAGACAAACCGTCTTCCAGCATATGCACTTCCACCTCTAAATGAGCGTGGGCCGGCGTTTGCTGCAATACAGCGGCGGCAGAGCGCGTCAAAGTATCCATGACAACTAAACTGTTAGATGGCAATACCCCCCACCGATACCGATTCACATAGCCATTATTATCATATGAGCTGGGCATAATTAATATCACTACTAATTGCTTCGCTGATGTCTTAGCTAAAGTTACCATCTTCCTCTCCCTTCTGAACAATTTTTATTTTTTATGATGTTATAAGCGAAGTTGAAATAAAAAGAGCTAACTTAGTTATTACTATACCACGAAATTAATCTTTGGTAAATAATTTAACTATCTAAACTGCTAATACTTAAGCCACTTGCTAAAACTATAAAAATTTACTATAATCTAAGCTATAAATAAAGTCTATGAGCTACCAATCGCTTTATATCAAAAAATATATATTGCTCGCGGGTGATATTATCATTCTTTACTTATCACTATGCTTAACCTTGATTTTGCGCTATAGCTATAGCGGCTTGGGGTATTATTGGCCGCAGCATTTCTGGCCCTTTACCGCTCTCTTTTTGTTGTGGCTGATTCTTTGGTATATCAGCAATCTTTACGACCTGACGCTCGCGGTAAACAATTTTAAATTTTATTCCCGCACCGCCAAAGCCTTATTTTTTAGTTTTCTTTTAGGCGCGGCTTTCTTTTACTTAATGCCGCAGTTAATCATCGCCCCCAAACGCAATTTATTGATTGACATCGCGATTACCGCCATTTTATTTTTGGGCTGGCGCCAATTGTACAATCTAATACTAAAATCTTATTTGCCGAAAAATAACATTGCCATCATCGGGCTCAACCAGCAAGTGAAGGAATTGATTAAATATTTTAACGACCATCCGCACTTAGGCCTTAATATTGCCTTTATCTTCTACGATGAAGATATTTATGCCGAAGGTCTTTATAACATCCCGCTGCTAAAAAATATGGAAAAAATAAAAGAGCGGTTAATTAAAGAAAGAGTAAGCACGGTTGTTCTGGTGGATGACATGAGGAAGGCGGATGCGTTGCGCTCCCATCTTTTTAACTGCTTGCATTTAGGAATTGACTTCATCAATCTGCCCCACTTTTACGAAAAAATCAGCGGCAAGGTGCCGCTCGAATCTTTAAGCCAGACTTGGTTTTTAGAAAATTTGCATGAAGGCGGCAAACTCTGGTTTGATAAATTAAAAAGATTAATTGATATTATCTTGGCGGCGCTGGTGTTTATTATCAGTCTGCCTTTGTGGCTGCCCATTGCCTTCATCATCAGCTGGGAAAGCTACGGACCGGTATTTTATAAGCAAGAGCGAGTGGGCAAAAACAATAAAATAATTTATCTCAAAAAATTCCGCACCATGACAGAAGAAGGCAATACCCGCCGCCCCACTGTTCCTAATGACCCGCGCATCACCCGCTTTGGCCGGCTATTGCGCAAAACGCGCTTAGACGAACTGCCGCAAGTATTAAACATCATCAAAGGCGAAATGTCCATTATCGGTCCGCGCCCGGAGCGTCCGGAAATAGCCAAATCACTGCAAACCGAAATTCCTTTTTACAATGAACGGACATTGATTCTGCCCGGAGCCACTGGCTGGGATCAGGTCTGCGGTGAATATCATTCTCCCAGCGTCAGCGATACTTTAAAAAAATTACAATACGATTTGTATTATATAAAAAACAGGTCGCTATTTTTGGACCTGTTGATTTTACTTAAAACTATCCGCACGGTGCTATTTAGAAAAGGAGTATAATAAATGAATTATGCAAATTATTCCAAAACTCAAATTGTTTTAAAATAAATCATAAATTATTAATATTCAATATTTAATATTTTTTTATACTCCCCGTAAACCCCCTTGCGCATATAAAAATATTTTCTTAGCTCCAAATGCAGTAAAAATTTGCGCTTTTTGACTTTAAAAGACTGATTGTGAACAGCCCGAGCGATTTGCTCGCGGTTGGGTTCAATCCCTAAATGCCTGATCATTTTTTCCAGCTCTTCTACCGGATGATCAATCAAGTCTTCATAGCGCACGATGTGAAATCCAGCGGCACGAAAATCTTCATAGTATTTTTTATACGGCGTCTAGCACACTGGCTTCAGAAATGGACCTTTGCCTTTGGCTAAACAGTCAATCATCTCGCTGATAGATGGTTTAGCCGTATAGAGGTGGTGGCCGGAAACAGCGATGTCGCGCGGGTCGCGCTGAATAACAATCGTGGTCGCCGGGTCATGCTCGGCCGCCGGCGCGTGGCTTTTCCATACCTCGTGCGGCGAGCGGCGGCGCAACCCCTCAATAGCCGTTTCATTCTGACGGTGTGTCTTTTGAGCCACGTACCCTTTCACCGGGCAGCCGATGGCTTCGGCGAGCAAGCGGGCAAGCCAGGTGTTGCCGCTCTTTACGTAGCCGACTACGATAATTTTCATAAATGGATTTTATCATAGTTATAATAAATTACTGGCGCAAATTCCCCTTTAC
>CAYHIM010000053.1:0-5596 GCA_964356665.1 uncultured Gammaproteobacteria bacterium | reverse complement strand
CAGCTGGGGAGTAGCTACCGCTTGCAGCTGCGGCGACACGGTGCGCATCTCTCCGGTTCTGCGGCTGTCCGTACTGGTATCCGTGATCGCTGGCGGCACTTGGTTTATGGAAACAGACCTTGCGCTGCGAATCACGGCTACCGTTCTTTTCCTCATCGGCCTGATACCGGTAATAATTTCGCAGGAAAAAACAAAAACGGAAAAAGAGAGTTAAAAAAAGGACGATTGTACACGATCGTCCTTTTTCAATTTTTTAATACTATTCGCTTTCTATTTGCCGCAAAACATCATCATCTCTCCCCGCTTATGATTTCCTAAATTAGGTAATCCGCCTGCTCGCGCAAACCCTCGTTGGCAGCTATGCTTACGCAGACAACTAAAGTTTATCTGTCAGCGGCGCAACCTGTTTAAATTTAATTACTCTTACTTTCAATTTCCTGCAATAATTCCGGCACTTGCCCGGCTTGAATTTTACCAATGATGTAATCGGCGTCTTTGGCAAAACTCGCGTTAGCGGCAGCTAATTTTTGCGCTGCCAAAATTGCTTTGTCATTTTGGCCAACTTTTAAATATAGTTTGATAAGCCGCGCGAACGATGCGGCATCTTGAGGATTAATCTTAACTGCTTCTTCCATCACCTCAACTGCTTTAAGTTCTTCCTTATTTTCTTCAAATTTATTAGCCAAATAAGAAAATAATACGTTGTTAGTGGCAAAATATCCTCGCTGGTCCAACTGCTTAACAACTCTTAACGCTTGGTCAAATTCTCCGGCGGCAGTATAGGCTTTAGCCAGATAAAAATAGCCAGTAGCGTATTCATGATTTATTTTGAGCGCGTCCAAAGCGGCTTGAACCGCTTCCGGCATCCGACCGGCGATAATATAAGTATCAACGAGCGTATAGTAATAATGCAGATGCTCCGGGCTTAAGGCAATTGCTTGGCGGGTAGCCTCAAAAGAATTTTGCAAATACACCGGCTCATTCGTCAATAAATAAGCGATATTATTAATAATTGCTTGGCGATCGTAAAGGAAAGCATTAGCGCTATCTTTTTTTATTTCCCTATCTAAAGCTAATAGCACATTTTTTATTCCGGTTGTTAAAGCCATTTTTTTCTGCGGGTCATTAGTGATAGCCGGCAAGTTTCCGGCAGTTTGGGTCAGGTAACTAACATAAGAGGTAACAATGTTACGGGAAGGAATGATCTGGTAATCAATCGCCTGCTGAAAAGTGGCGGTAGTGGAAGTAATATCATCGCCAGAGGAAAAAGCGTTAATGACGGCGTGTGACGCCTGCAGTACTTTTATGTTTAAGCTATACATTATAATGATAATAATAATTACCGCCGCGCCGCCGCTCAAATTAACTGCAGAGGACGATACGCGTTCTGTACTAACAATCAACAGCGGCTCACGGTAGTAACGATATTCAATAAAAGCGAGCATCACCACAAAAAATAAATAGGAGTTCAAATCGTCAAACACAAAAAAGAGGTGGACAAAATAAGTTATCGCCAAAGCGGTAAAAATCAACAATTCGTCTAAGTTAATTTTGCCTTCACGATAACCGCGTCGTAAATAATAGATCAGACATAGGGGGAATCCTAAAAAAATAATAAAGCCGACAGCGCCATTCATTACTAATACGTCCAAAAAAACGTTATGCGAGCGGTCAAAATACGGCTCGCTGGCGGCATAAAGATAATAATTGGAATCAAAATATTTATTAAAGATAACGTTATAATTGTCCATGCCAACCCCAAAGATTGGGTGTTCCTTAAAACCTTTAATAGCGGCCCGCCAGCCAATCAGCCGCGTTTCCGTCGTGTCGCCGGATAAACTAATAGTTGCTATTCTTTTTATAATCGCATTACTTTGCGCCAACTTGCCTTCGGGATATAAAAAAGCGTAGGTTAAAATAAAAGGAGCAATAATTAAAATACTGGCAACAACCGTTTTATATTTTTTTTGGCTGCCCAATAATATATATAACAACCCGACGCTTACCGCGGCCGCTAAAACGCCTAAAGTTGTGCCGCGAATGCCGGCTAAATTAAAAGCAAATAAATCTATCGCGATTACTGCCGCGTAATACCATTTCAGCCAAAAGTTATTACTGCGCCGCCAAAGAAAAATAGCGAAAAAGACATTGAAAATTAAATAAATCGCCACATACGCCGGGTTGCCCAACGTGCTGATAATCCGACCGATGCCGGCCTGATATACCTTTATATTAAAAATGTCTGGATAGTGTTGAATAATTCCGTATAACGCTACATATAAACTAACGACTAAAGAAACAGAAAAAAATATTTTCCAGTCTTTGCCGGAAAAAAAAGTGCGCAACAAACAATAAAAAATAAATAAATGCAGCAGCGTAAAAATCCCCCACATCCGCTCAATATCGGAAAACCAAGCGTGCAGAGGTGAAAAACTAAAAACAGAAGAAATAATATTAGTGGCCACAAAAGCGGCAAATACTATTAATAGGTAATTACTGCCGCCTTTGCTCTGCCCTTGCAGGCGATAAAACCATGCTAATAATATTAGCATCAATAGCGCCAATTCAAGCAACAGGCGAAAAAATACGGTGCGGGCGCTGATGTAGGGAAAAAGAAAGGCGCTAGAAATTATTACCGGAGTAAAAGCGGTTAAATAAAGCAGCCATTTAATCGCGGCGGTTAATTTTGCGGCCTCTAAATATTTAATCATAATTAAACCTTTTATTTTATTTTGCCTTCTAATTCTTTAATGGTGTCTTGATAGCCGCTGTTATCGGGATAATTTTTGCTCAAAGTTTGGTAGCAAGCCAAAGCCTCTGGATAATTGGCGCTAAAGCGCAGGTACGAACACTTCTCTAAAAATAAATTAGCGTTCCCTCCCGTCGCTTCTAAACCCTCCTCGTAAACGGCGATGATATCCTTTTGCTCCTTATGCATTTTAAAGCGGTAAAGGTCGGCTAAATTCCGGTATGGGTCTTCATAGCCGGGGGAAATCGCAATAGAGCGGCGGTAATAGCTTTCCGCTAAATTATAATCTTCTAAATACTCGGCAATCTTGCCGGCATTCCAATAAATTAAAACGTTTTTATCTCCGAATAGCCTGATGCCTTCTTGGTACGCGGCTAATGCTTTTTGATAAAAAAATTTATCTTGGGTTTGATCGCCCAGCCCCTTCCAACTGTTGCCGATAATTACCACCCGCTCTATAGTAATTTCTCCTGCTTGTTTATTCTTTTTTTCCTGCGCCTTAATTCTATCGTACACGGTTAAGAGCTGCTCATCGCCGGCTAATCTTTTTTTTACTTGGTAATCTTCGGCAGAGTAATAATAAAAGCTGCCGCCAGCCGTTGCCGCTATTATTAATACAACAATAGCTATTAAAATAATTTTCTTTTTTTTATCCATATCTAAAAATTATTAGATTATTGTAAATTATTATCTTGAATAAATTTTTGCGCCGCCGCTTGCAGGCGCATATCAAGTTCGGCGGCGGTCATAATTTCTGTTAGCGCCATTACTCTATCCCCCTGCGCTAAGTAAGTGGCCGCGAGTTTTGCGTGCCAGTACCCTTCCGCCGGCTGCCACTGGCTTAATAATTGGTAATAATCAAGGATAGTAGCGTAATCTTTTTCTTCGGCTAAAATGTCTATTAAATATAAGATATTTTGCTCGGTTTGTAAACCCGGCTCCAGTTGCAAGCCCTGTTTTAATTCCGGTACTGCTTGCTGCCGTTCGCCAGCCGCTTCATACGCTAAACCTAAAAACCAGTGCGGCTGCCCCAATCCAGGGCTGATAGCAACTGCCGCTTGCAAAATATCTTTAGCCGCGGTTGTATTTTTTTGGTATAAATATGCCTGCCCCAATAAAAAATATACTTCCTGCTTTTTAGGGGCAATTTGCCTTGCCTGCTCTAAAAATTTAACCCCTTGTGCAAAGTAAGCCGGCTCAACATACTCTCCCAAAACTAAATACCCCTGTCCGGCCCAGACTGGATAAATATAATTGCGCGGATATTTTTTTATTCCCTCTGCCAATACGGCCACGAGCGCTAAGGCCGCATCCTTAATATCTTTGCCGTCTTTAATAATATTTTGCTTGCTCATAGTATCCAAAGTAGAGACGGCTAAAACAGCGCTTTCTAATTTTAGATAAGACGGCACCCGCAAAGACGCCTGCAAATTTTTTGCCCAAACGGCCGGGCTATTGCTATATCGGCCGGCATTTTCCGATAACGCCAAGTAGTATGAGGCGCGCAGAGGCAAATAATTAACCTGCCAAAATAACCATAAAGTTACTCCGGCGGCGGCGATTAAAATAATCGGCGCTCCTTTTAATTTTTTCACTACCGGCGTACTTGCCTCCTTTGATAATAAGCTGGCGGAAATAAAAGATAAAATAACAAAAAATATCAGCAGAGCGTTAAAAGTTTCAAATAAAAATAAGTCTTGGACAAAGTACGCAAGCAGTCCCCCGGCTAAAATAACTTGCGCCCATTTATCTTTTGAGTTTATTTCTTGCCGCGCTTTACTTATCAGTGCCGCTCCCGCTACTCCGTATAACGCTAAATATGCTAAAGTGCCAAAGATGCCGGCGCTAACCGCTATCTCCAGCAGCCAATTGTGCGGCTTGTCCCAAATCGTTTCTTTAAACCCGTAACGCAAAAACTCGGGATTATAGTATTGATTAAAAATTACCTCGTAGTTGCCCATACCGATGCCAAGCCAGGGGTATCGCATGAACCCCTGCCAGGCGATTCGCCAAGACATTAAGCGCGTCTGCGCCGTACTTTCTGTAAAAATATTTTGAATATTAGCTACCGCGGTTAATGACGGGATGCGTTGTTGCGCTTCGGGCAGACGCGCAACCATCATGATTGCGCCGCCCAATAAAAACAATGCCCCTAAAATAATTACAGCGGCCCGACGTTGTTTTTTCTTAAAAACAAATATAGTTGCGGCTAAAACTCCAAAAATTCCGGACGCAACACCTAACAAAGCGCCTCTAATGCCTGTCCCCCATAATATTGCGCCGGCAAAAATAGTGATTGCCAGCCAAAACCAACGTTCGTAAGAACGGCTTGATTTAAAAAATAAGCTTAAAGCTAAAAATGCCGGCAGTATTATATAAGCGGCTAAAAATGCCGGGTTGCCGACGATGCCCGACAAGCGCGGACCTAAATCTCCCCGCCAATTTTCCGGCAGGTATTGTTGGAAGATGGCCGTTAGGCCGGCCAGCGCGGCAATAACCACCGCTACTTTTAAATACCGCTGCCAATCAATGCGCTCGCGTAAAAAATTTTTAAGCAAAAAATAAAAGACGCCAAAATGCAGCCAGAGCATTGCTCCTTGCGCCCGCGACTGGTTGCCAAAAAAACTATTCGTAAAATTAACGCCGGTTATGGACGTTATGACCAAAATACCTAAAAAGATTATGACTGCCCAGTCTAACCGGTTTAATTTCTGCCGTCTCTCCCCTTTTGTCATTCCCGCGAAAGCGGGAATCCAGAATTTTATAATATAAACTAAAAGCGCCAGCTCAATAATAATTTGAAAAAAAATGGCTCGGCCGAACTGCCACGGAAACATGGTAAACGGC
>CAYHIM010000052.1:0-5685 GCA_964356665.1 uncultured Gammaproteobacteria bacterium | reverse complement strand
AAACTTCCATTGATAGTAATTTACCACTCCTAAGGTAACATTATCGCCGTTTAATTTTTTTAAATTAGGGCCAAACAAATGAACGCCGTACCATTGCTCCTGATTTTGGCTGCCTAAAAAGCTGTCCGGGCGGAAAACAAAGGTTTTATTGTCGTTAGAAGAAACTTTGGCGGCAATAGCATTGTTCGCGGCGTTATTCCCATCATCATTCAACTCCGCGCCGCTTGTTGTCGGAAAAATAGCAATATTACCAGTCCGCAAGTCATCGCCGTCGCATTTGGCCGTATCTGCAGTTTGGCTGATATCACAAATAGTATTAGGATCAAACGCTTCCTTAAAAGTAATAATGATGATAGTGTTGCGCGGCACGTCTGTCTGCCCGCGCGCCGGGTAATGGCTCTCAATAATGCCGTCGCCCAAAGCGGACACGCCGACATCATATGTCAATTCCGGCTGACCGCCGCCGGCCCCGCCGCCGCCCAACAGCGCGCGCAAAATAAAATTAACAATGGCGAAAGCGGATAAAATTATAATTAGGCCAATCGTTGCGTTTTTAAAAATCGCTTTGGCTTGGTTTATTTTTTCCGGCTCGCCTTCGCTGGTCATCCAAAGCCAGCCGCCGTACACTACTAATCCCAATAAAATTATACCCAGAAAAGACAAAGCGATATTGATTAAGCGGGCAATAAATATTCTAATGTCGGTCTGCGGTAAATTTATTTCGTTGCTGATATTATCCAGCCCGGCAGTGTTATCCAAACCGCTTGTTTGTAGATTATCAACCGCTAAAGCGGAGTCGCTCGCAATGACGAAAACGACAAAAAGAGCAGCCACTACGAACAATAATCGCCGATAAAAAGCTGCTCTCTTTAAGGTCTCCTTGTTATTTGGTTGAAAAAGCATGGGAAAAATAAATCTAAATTATTCCAAATTATCTCAAATTATTCCAAACCAAATCCTAAATCATAAATCTTAAATTTTGACATTGGATATTTGGTATTGTTTTGGTATAATTTGGAACAATTTGGACTTTGGAATAATTTATGTTTTACTTAGGCGCTTACCAGCGCCGTCTCGGCTCTTCTTCTAATTTGCCTATTTTACGCAGGTATTCGCGCTTGCGGCGGTATTTTAAAGCTACCAGCGCGCTTTTGCGCTTGGCCGATTCGCTTTTTTCCGGTTGCTTGAACTGGCGCTCTTTCGCTTCAATGATTTTGCCCGACCACTGCACCCGCTTTAAAAAGCGGCGGTACATACCGTCAAACGATTCGCCTTTTTTTCTTTTTACTTCTACCATAACTACACCCCTTTCTAATTAAAAATGAAAAAATGAAAATTATTACTTTAATTTTAAATTTTGCATTTTGCGTTATTTAAGTCGTTTATCTAATTCCTCAAAAACTTTTTTAAAATCAAACACCTCCTGCATTCCCGACTCCATATCGCGAATTAAAATAGTGCCGTCCATCAATTCTTTTTGGCCTAAGATTAAAGTCAATTTTACTCCTAACTTATTGGCGTATTCCAGCTGGGTTTTCAGGTTGTCTTTCGTAAAATTTTGCGCCGCCTGATAACCGCGCTTGCGTAATTCTTCAAAAAAAATCATTGCTTTGCGCTTGGCGGCTTCGCCTAACTGGGCGACAAAAATATTGGGCTGATAAGCGTCAACTAAGGGAATATTATTTTCTTTGATTTTTAAAATAATGCGCTCTAATCCTAAACCCCAACCCAAAGCGGGAGTGGTTCGACCGCCCAAATATTCTATCAGCCCGTCATAGCGGCCGCCGCCGCCTAAAGCGTCCTGCCGCCCCTGTTCGCTGTCCTCGGACCAGAATTCAAACACGGTGCGGTTATAATAATCCAAACCGCGCACTAAATACGGATTTAAAGTATAAACTACGTTCAAGTCGTCTAAATACTCCAGTACTTTGACGAAGTGTTCGCGGCACTCGTCGCACAGGTGGTCAACGATCTGCGGCGCTCCCGCCCGCGCATTAACGCAACCCTCTTCTTTGCAGTCCAACAGGCGCAACGGATTTTTTAACAAGCGTTTTTTGCAGTCGGGGCACAGCTTGCTGCGCGCCGGTCTTTGCTTATAATATTCCGCTAATTTTTTAACGTATTCCGGCCGGCAGAGCGAGCAGCCGATGCTGTTTATTTGCACCTGCGCTTCAATTTGCAATTCCTTAAATAAATTATAGCCGATGAGGATGACTTGCGCGTCCGCCACCGCGCTCTCCTCGCCGAACATTTCTAAATTGATTTGGTTAAATTGGCGGTAGCGCCCGGCTTGCGGCTTTTCCCGCCGGAATAAATTGCCGATGAAATAAAGTTTTACCGGCTGCACCGGCAGGCTAAACATGCCGTGCTCAACATAAGAACGCACCAAGCCCGGCGTCGCTTCCGGCCGCAGCGCCACCCGCTCGTTGTCTTTATCAATAAAAGTGTACATTTCTTTGGAAACGATATCGGTTTGTTTGCCGGTAGACCGCTCGTACAAAGCTAAATTTTCCAACACCGGGATTTCGGTGCGCAGCCAGCCGTAATATTTAATGATATTTTCCGCTTTGTTCGTCACCAATTCCCAATAACGGTATTCTTCCGGCAAAATATCGCGCATGCCGCGCAAACGAGAAATCATTCTGGCGCTGGCTATTCTTTCTCTTTTCTCTTCCAGCGCGTTTTGTTTTTCCGTTTTGTTTTTTGGTCTTCTTCCCATAACAATAATTAAAAATGTAAAGATAAAAATAAAAAATTATGGAGTGAATAATTTTTACCTTAATTTTGCATTTTGAATTTTTAATTTATTAAACTGTATTCCGGCAACGCGAAAGTCCCGACGCGGCTTACCGGCCAGCCCCGCAGCCAAACCCGGCCGACGATAAAACTTTTTTTCACCGCGCCAAAGTTGCGCGAATCCTTGCTGTAATTGCGGTTATCCCCTAAAACATAATACTCATCCGCCCCCAACTCTGCTGTTTCCTCTTGGCTGGCAAAAGTTTCCGTTCCGGGATCTAAATAACTTTCCTCTAGCCGCACGCGGCGGCTGGTGTCTTTGGTATAAACATAAACTTTTCCTTCTTTGATTTCTACTTTTTCTCCCGGCAAGCCGATAATTCTTTTAATAAAATACTGGCTCGGGTCGTTAGGATATTTAAACACTATGATTTCGCCCCGCTCCGGTTCCCGAAAGCGATGGCTTATTTCATCAATAATTAAATATTCATGATCATAAAAACTGGGCTCCATGGAAGCCCCCTTAACGTAGAAAGGTTGGATTAAAAAGTATCGGACGGGAATAATAATGGCTAGGGAGATAATGACTACTTTCAGCACTTCAAAAACGAAAATAAAAAAATTACGCATAAATTATGGTCTAAACACAAAATATAATTGCTCATTAGCAATTATCCACTTTAATAGCAATTATCCACTCTTAGTTTAAAATTAAATTTATTATAACATAACTGGCTTAGATAAATCAAGAGAGTTCTCTCATTCTGTTGCTTCGCTTTCCCCCCTCTCCCCAAGGAGAGGGGGGAGGGGTGAGGAAACTTTTACTTTTCCCAAAACTTATACTATACTTATAAAAAGACTTTTTTACCCCGTGCAATAAAAACAAAATCTATTGTTTAAATTAAGCAACTCGGTATTTCACGGGGTGAATTTTTTTGTTTAATTATGGTTAACGATATTGATCTCTTAGAGATAGCCAAAGAAAACGGCGGCGACCACGCTCACTATCGCCCCTACCCGCGTCCGCCGCAACGAATGGCAAAAAGACTGCTAAAATTTTTAATTTACCTGACGGCGGTAGCGTTCGTGGTCTTGTTTGTCTTCACCAGCCGGGTATTAATGTCGGCAGATAATAAAACTTTTTCCCCTCTAACTTGGCTAAACCAATTTAAACATTTAGCCCAGACGTCTGATAATTTGCTGAAAGGGGAAGAAAACGGCCGCATCAATGTTCTATTGCTCGGCATGGCGGGTAAAAATCATGAAGGCAGCTACCTCACCGATACTATCATACTTGCCAGTATCGCCCCCGCTAGCGGCGAAATTGCCTTACTTTCTCTGCCGCGCGATTTAATTGTTCCCATTGAAGGTTACGGCTTCCGCAAAATAAATAATATCAACGCCTTTGCGGAAAGCGAGCAGCCGGGCAGCGGCGGTTTAGCCGTCAGCCAAGCCTTAAGCCGCGTGCTGGACATACCGATTGATTATTATCTGCGGGCAGATTTTGAAGGGTTTGTAACTATTATTGATGAATTGGGCGGAATTGAGGTAGAGGTGGAAAATACTTTGGATGATCCGCGTTACCCCATCGCCGGAAGGGAAGAAGACCCTAATTATGACAGCCGCTTTGAATATCTGCATCTGGAAAAGGGCTGGCAAAAAATGGACGGCGAATTGGCGTTGAAATATGTCCGCTCCCGCCATGCGGGGGGCGTTGAAGGTTCTGATTTCGCCCGCAGCCGGCGCCAACAAAAAGTCCTGCAAGCGGTCAAAGATAAAGTTTTAAATTTACACATTCTTTTTAAGCCGCGGCTGATAAATAATATTTTAACCGCGCTGGAAGAGCATGTTAGCACCAATTTTAAAGTATGGGAGATGGTAAAATTATGGAGCATTATTAAGGATGCCAATCCGGATAAAATAATCAGTAAAGTGCTTAATAATGCTAATGGCGGGCTGCTCGTGGACGCGATTACTCCCGACGGAGCGTATATTTTGCAGCCGCGCACCGGCGATTATGCCGAAATCCAATATTTAGTGAAAAATATTTTCTCTAACGCCCCGCCCAAGCAAACGAGCGAGATTAGAAAGGAAGAAACTAAATTAGAAATCCAAAACGGCACTTGGATTAACGGCTTGGGCCAGCGGCTGGCTACTGATTTAGAACCATTTGGCTTTACCATCACGAGCGTCCATAATGCCAGTAAACAAAACTATGAAGAATCTATTATCTTTGACTTGAGCTATGGAGTAAAAATGCAATCTCTGACTACTCTGAAAGAAAAAACCGGCGCCCGCGTTAATTACGGCTTGCCGGACTGGCTGCTTACGGAATTAAAGGAGCAAAACGAAGGAAAAATAAATTTGGTGCAGCCGGATTTTATTTTAATCATTGGCCGCGATGCGGATAAAACGCAGAGCGGAGCGGAGAATAAGGAAGAATAATTAAATCTAAATTTTATCATCATGATGTCTAACCAAAGCCATAACATCCAACTAATCTCATCCCCTTTGCCCAAAGTAATTTTGTTTGGCCGGACTAATGTCGGCAAATCAACTCTGTTTAATAAACTAACCGAAACCGAGCACGCTTTGGTTTCGCCCCAAGCCGGCACCACCCGCGACAGCAACATCGGCATTGTCAACTGGAACGGGATGTCTTTCCAATTAATTGACACGGGCGGCATTTTGCAGCCCAAATTTTTAAGCGGCAAACATAAATTAAAGCAGCTGCATTTTGACAAAACGGATATTGATACTTTGGTGCAGCTTAAAGTTAAGGAGTACCTTGCCCAAGCCGATTTAATTTTATTCTTGGTGGACAGCCAAACTGGTCTACAGGAACAGGACAATATAATGGCGCTACTTTTAAAGCGGCTTATTAATAATAAAGCGCCGGTATTATTAGTGGCTAATAAAGCCGATAACCAAAAACTGCGAGGCGATATC
>CAYHIM010000051.1:3858-5697 GCA_964356665.1 uncultured Gammaproteobacteria bacterium | reverse complement strand
CTTGAATTTAAATCCATTGAAAATTTTATCATTGAAAATTCATTGGAAATTGGAAATTGGAAATTGGAAAATTTTATATTGTTATTATACAACATTCTTTCCTCTTTTGACAACCCTTATTATCTAAGTTAGAATAAAAAAAGATTTGCCTCGGGGGCGGAACCCCGCTGGCAGAATTCGCTTACGCTTATCCGCTACGGGGCAAGTCGGCAGACCCCAGTCAACTCGCTACGCTCGTGACGGAGCAAGCGCGCTAATATAAAACAGGCCGCCGTGATGGAATTGGTAGACATGCATGACTCAAAATCATGTGGTAGCAATACCGTGTCGGTTCGAGTCCGACCGGCGGCACCGAGTGACTCACCCCGCGCTGCGTGGAGTGCGGCCCGCATTATTTCCGTATTATTCCTCCCCTTGCTAAGGGGAGGTGCCGGAGGCGGAGGGGTATTAGACCCCCTCTAACTCCCCCTTATAAAGGGGGAGAATAAATGCTGACTATCTTCCGTATTATTCCCCCATTCCTCCCCTTGCTAAGGGGAGGTGCCGGAGGCGGAGGGGTATTAGACCCCCTCTAACTCCCCCTTATAAAGGGGGAGAATAAATGCTGACTATCTTCCGTATTATTCCCCCATTCCTCCCCTTGCTAAGGGGAGGTGTCCCGAGTGGTTCGGGACGGAGGGGTTATGTTTAAAAATTAAACTTTATTCCATGTTTCTCACCATCCATTCCACTCTCGGCGTCGTCATCGGCCAATACGCGCCCAATCCGATTTGGGCCTTTTTCGTTGGGCTGTTCTCGCATTATATTTTTGACATTATCCCGCATGGGGATGAAGTAAAATTAGGCAAATTATCGTTAGCCGGCATGGCTTGGGCGGCGATTATTGACCAGGCGATTCTGCTCTTGAACTTTATGCTGTTGGCTTACTTTAAAACTGCCGATATCTTTACGCCCTTAGTCATCGCCGCGGTCATCGGCGCAATTTTACCGGACTGGCTGATGGCAGTCCATCGTTTATGCGAGGAGTGGAACAACCGCTTTGCCCGCGCTTTGCGCCGCCTGCTTGATCCCCTGCAAAATTTCCACTATTATCTGCATGTTAATTTTTTGCCCTACGAAATTCCCTTTTCGCTCGGCCTCGCGATCCAAATAATATTTTTGGCTGGGATGTGGACAATAATATAAAACGCTAAAATTTTACTTATTATAATTATAAAAAACATCCGCTTGCCCCGGGATGTTTTTTTTGACATTTGACATTTGTAATTTGACATTTTCTACTCTCCTGTCGTCGTCGCATTCTCGCTATTAGCGGGCTCTGTCGTCTCCGGCGCAACCGTCGGTAAATTTTCCACCGGCGCTGTCTCTGTTACCGGCTCGGTTATTTCTGTGCTAGTTGCGTTACTCGCCCCTGCCGCTTCTGTAGTTGTCGTTGCCGCTGTTTCTCCCGCGTTCAGCTCCGCCACCGCCGCCGGATTCTCCGCCACCCAATTGTTATATATATTGGTTAAATTATCACTGCCGCCGCTCTGCGCCCGCAGGGCAATTTGTTCGTCCGCGGCCGGCGTGGGCAGTTCAACTTTTTTTACCGGTTCGTATCCGGGGAAAACCGCCGCCGATAAATCCAGCACTTTGCCGATTAGTCCCGAGTACTCGGTAACCTGCACGACTTTGGTCTCGCCCTTTTCTTTCTCCTCTTTTTGCAGCCGTTTTAACTCTTTAATTCTCGCGTTCGCTTCTTGGCGCAGCTGCCCGGCTAAATACAGCCCCAGGTCCTGCCGGAAGGGTTTGTCAATTTTTCGGCTCGCCTGCTTTTCCACGAACTGCCACGCCTCGCCT
>CAYHIM010000051.1:0-3758 GCA_964356665.1 uncultured Gammaproteobacteria bacterium | reverse complement strand
ACGAGATAACTTTCATCATCTTCTATAATGCCCGTGATTTTAAAATCCATATTAAACTGGCCAAAATCCTGCCCGAGCAAAAGCGTATTATCCACTCCTTGCGCGTAAACTTTTTGCCCGCCGATAGTCGCGTCCCGCACCTCTTCGCTCGCAAAAGTCAGTCCGCCGAACGCGATTACGCCAACTACGAGTAATATCAAAAACGCGTTGTTGTACTGCACGAAATCAAGCCAGGATTTTACTTTAGGCGCGTTTTTAGAGCGGAAAAAATAGCGCGGCTGTTCTTCTTCCGGCCGCTCGTCATTAATATTGGCCGGGGCCCTGCTGGCATATTTTTCCTCTTTAATTTTTCGCAGGTCAACGACAAAGTCGTCGGTTTCTGGTAGTTTCATATGGGTATAATTAAAATTTTTAATTTTGTAATTTTTAAAAAATATTTACGGACTTGACATAATTTTTTATCATGCTACACTATAATCAATCACTACGAAAAAGACCCTGGTAAGGTTTCGTCCTTGCTGGGGGCTTTTTCATTTAAAGCTAATATCGGCCGCAACTCCTTTAAATAAGTGAGGGGTGCGCCGGTGCGTTTTAACAGGATTGAACACTTCATATTATCTGGCGCAAGTAAGGAAATAAGTTTGCCCTTCTCTTGTAGAAACTGGGCTAAACTCGCAAAGTCACCATCGCCAGTCACTAGCACTGCGCCATCAATATTGTGTTCAAAAACATCGCGCATAACTTGTACTACCAGATCCGCGTCGCAATTGCCTTTAGCTTTGCCGTTATGGTCGTAGGTTGTTTCTTTAAAAATGAGCGTGTACCCCGCTTCTTGCAGAAAAGTGTAGAGCGCTTTATATTTTGGAATCAGCCCGATAAATAAGTACACTCTGCTAACGCGATATTTGTCGTTAAGCCATATGCGAAAACGGATATAATCAAGCTGCCAACCTAATTGGTTAATGCCTTTATATAAATTAGCTCCGTCAATATAAACCTGATTGTTGTGCCCTTTTTTCATATATTTGCTGTTTTGCCTTCGGCATTCCCCCTTACCTCCCCGCCCTTCGGGCACCCCTCCTTATCAAGGAGGAGAATAAATACCAATTATACATTACTCCCGTATTATTCCTCCCCTTGCTAAGGGGAGGCGTCCCGCCGCTTCGGCGGACGGAGGGGTTTTAGACCCCCTCTAACTCCCCCTTATAAAGGAGGAGAATAAGTGCCATTCCCGCATTATTGCGGGACGGAGGGTCTTGGGGGGGTCTTGACATGATTTTGATGTATAGTATAATATAATTAGTTTTACAGTACGCTCCGTTCAGCTTTCGGGTTGGGCGGGGCGGTTTTTATTTAGCGAAATTTTCTTGATATTTTTCCAAAAATTCATACCTGTTTACCGCTAATTTCAATTCCCATGACAAAACTTTTTTAGATGAATAAACCGTGAATCTCTTGCCCACGTCCCGCAACCTTTTAACGACATAATCAAAATCGCTGTCGCCGGAAAACAAGATGTATTCGTCAATATTAGTTCTGTCAAAAATCATATCGGCGGTTATCTCAACGTCAAAATTACACTTATAAATTTCCGTATAATTATGAAGCTGCTTCATCGGATGCCGATCGCTTATTTTTATTACTTTCAACGGCTTAGTTATGACCGTTACCCCTAAATGATCCAGATATTTTAAATAGCGCGCTATGTTAGCGTCATCTTCTTTTATCCCCTGATAATATCTAATCTCCGTTATCGCGTAATGCTTTGCTAGATATTCTTTAATCTTCAGCCAGTCCAAACTCCAGCCCATTTCTTTTTGGGCGTAAAATATATTGGCGCCGTCAATATAAATTTTAACTTTTGGCTTAATCATATTTACAATAATTTTACTCCTTTAACACTAATTTGTGCCCTTCCTGCCAAGCCACTAAATCGGTAAACGACTGGATTTTGTTTTTATTTTCCATATTACTGATCCCTTAATACTTAATGCTAACCCCTTATTCCTAACCGCGCTACGAGGCACTAATTCCCCGGCCGGCTCTGCTTATACTCCCAAGCCACTTGGGCGGCCGTACGGACATAATCATAAATTTTTACTTCATCAATTTTGCCGTCAAAATAATAGCCGTCGCTTCTGCGCCCGATCCAAAGCGATTTAACGTAATCAACCAGCGCCGCAGCGCTGCCGCTGCTGTTAAAAGCTCCGTTAATATAAAGTTTGGCGGCGGTGCCGGTTTGAGTTAAAGCTAAATGAGTCCAGTTGCCAAGAGGTAAAGTATAGTTAGTGGCAAAGGCGCCTTGAGCGACTAACCAATATACTTGTTGCGTGCCGCTGTTATTATATAGTTCCAATGTATAGCCCGAGTTACCTAACACCGGGTCTCTTTTATCAGCCAGCCCCACGATATTACCGCTGGTTGGTAAGGACTTTGGATTTACCCATAAAGAAATAGTAAGGCTGGATGGAGTAAAGTCAGTGCTTTGTAAAGCCGTAATGCCATTCGTAGTGCCGTTAAAAATTAACGCGCCGCCGGCTTTACCGACTACGGTCCAAACCGGCATCGCCGCCGCCGTATTGGTAGCCGTGTGCCCGTTGCCGCTTGAGTCAAACGCGGCCGTTCCGGTCTGCTCTTCAAACCGCCACCAGGCGAGCGGAGAATCTCCGCCAAAGCCGCCGTCGTCCCAGGTGCTCGCGCTGTTGCGCACTGCTCCGAGCACGATGTTGGAACTTTTGCCGCTCGCCCCTCCGCCCGAATTATAATCCTGCCGTACTTCTTCCGGCGTGCGGGCGTAGTTATAAATTTTAACTTCGTCCAGTGAACCGTCAAAATAATACGCAGACGCGCCGCCAACAGATCGGGTAAAAGCGGCGCTGCCCCACGAACCTAAGGCGCCGGAAGTGCCTTTAGCTGCTCCGTCAACATAGATGGTTACCTTATTACTGTTGGCGTCATAGCTGGCCGCAATGTGTTGCCATTGGCCGCTGGCTAAAGCCGGAGCAACATTGTACTGACTACTGCCGCCGCTATACCAAAATGTCGGGCGCCCATTTGCCCCGCCGCCAAGAGCGAGTTGGGTTCCATTCGTTCCGGTAGAACCGACGATAATCCAGCGATATCCCGTGCCGCCATTCCAGTTTACCCACGCTTCGTAAGTATGACTTTCCGTGCTGCTAAAACTGGTGGCGGCGTTGGTAGCTCCTTTTAATTGATCGTTCGTCCCGTCAAAACTTAATGCCTTGCCAGCTTTGCCGCTTAAAGTCCATAAAGTATTATCCTGTAATGTTAAAGTATTATTAATATTGCCAGTGCCGTCATAAGTAGTGGATGCGTATCCTTCGTTAAAACTCCAGTACTCTACCGGCCCGCCGCCGTTGTAGTCCAGCGCGATTTGGCGGCTGGAGCGGGCGTAGTTGTAGATTTTAACTTCGTCAATTAAACCAGTCATTTTTTGACTAGAGCCGTCTAAATTACCGATGCGTAATGTAAGCGCTCCATTATAAGTCGCGTTTGAAGTCAAGCCAGTTGATGATTTTTTATTCACTCCATCAACATACATAATGAGAGTGCCGTTTGATTTACTATAAGTTACGGCATAATAATGCCAATTGGTATAGTTGGCGTCCAATGAAGGCGTTATTTGATTTGAACTGCCATCGTAGAAGCCGGCTCGATCATTTTGCAGAAACCATTGGCGATTACTGCCGACGCCATCGCCCCAAACAGCGACAATAGTTTGATTACTGTTTGTTGTC
>CAYHIM010000050.1:0-5823 GCA_964356665.1 uncultured Gammaproteobacteria bacterium | reverse complement strand
TCATGATTCGCTTCTGGTCGCCAGCGGCTGCCCATTCGGGACGAACGCCGGGCGTAACTTTCAGCAAACTGCCGAGCTCCTTCTGTCTTCCGAGAAGCTCAAGCTCCTGCGGCGAACAGATGATTCCGTCGCAACCAGCGATCTTGGCGTCGCGCGCCAACTGCAGAACTTTGGCCTTGCTCGGCCCGCCGAAAATCAGATGAGCATTGTTCTCCTCGAGCGAGGTAAGAACCGTGACGGCGAGGACGAGCGACTGCCCCCTGTTGGCAACGGCGGCCATCATTGCTTCAACTCCCGCCGAAGCATGGACGTTGAACATCTTGACGTTCAGTCCGGCTACCGTCTTGGCCGCGCCACCGACCGTATTTGGAATGTCATCAAACTTGCCGTCGTAGAACACCTGCCCGCCGAGCAAATGAACGAACTCGACGACTTTGGGAGCTCCAACTGCCGTAAGCAATTCCAGCCCGACCTTGAAGCACCCGACGTGCGGGGCAAGGCTTTCCACGAGGGACTTGGCCTTGTCCAAGCTGTCCACATCCAGAGCCACGATAATCCTGTCTTTTGCTTCCATTTCTTCACCACTTTAACCTTTCTTTTTTTGATAAGAACAAAATTAAAGCCAAATAGGAAAGCAAGCTCCCCCTTGTTTGGCTGTCTAAAATAAGGTTAATATCAACTGCCTAAAAAGTCAACTTCAAATAATTTCTCGATAATATGCTTCTATAAAATCCGCGAGTTTCGGCGGCTGCGCGCCAAAAGTTACAAAGCGCTGTTCCGGCAGAGTAAAAGCGCGGAATTGCGCCAGCGCCTGCGAGGCGCCAATAAGCGGCAGACGCGCGGTTTGCGAGCGATGCGCGGCAATCGCTTTTGTTTTAAGAGTTAATAATTTTTTATCAAAACCAAAAATTAAATTAATATTTTCCAGCAAATGCTGGGACCATAACCCTTCATAAAACCATAGTTCAACTTTTTTTATTTTTTGCTGTTTGATATAGTCTAAAGCCAGCGCGGTGCTGAAAAAATGTGTCGGGTGCTCGTCATGCCGTTCGGGCAGAATAACAATGTCCGGCTTAACCTTCTGCCAAACTTTACCAAAAGCCCGCAGGTCTTCCCGCCAAAATTTCTTGCCCTGCTCATAAAACCGGCAGTAATTAAAAACTAGTTTGCTTTTTAAAACTTTGCTTTCCGCCGTCGCTTCGCGTTCGCGCGTGGTTATTTTTTGTTGCCGACTCAAAGCGTCAATATCCGCGTGAAAACCGGCGCTCATTACGGCAATAGTAACTTTATTATTAGCTGCCAGCGCGGCTAAAGTCGCGCCGGAACTGACCGCCGAGTCGTCGTGGTGCGGGCTGATGACTAAAACGCGCCGGTTGTCTGGCATAGCTTGTTCATTTAATATTGTTATCTCGCTCCAGCCGTTTTTCCCGCCCTTAATTGATTGTCCGGGCAACAAGCTTGCCGCCGCCTTATCTAAAATAACCGTTGCGTCCGGATGCAGCTGCAGATAGCTGGCCGGGCATTCAGCCTTGGGCTTTCCGGCAACCATTTGCCGCACGGCTCGCGCTTTGTTTTTGCCGTTGGCGAGCAGGACAATTTTTTTGGCGGTTAAAATTGTTTTAACGCCAACCGTAATTGCCTGCCGCGACACTTTACTGGCGTTGCTAAAAAAGCGCGCGTTCGCCGCTATCGTGATCGGGCTTAAATTAACCGCGCGTGTAATTGAATTGACGGAGCTGCCCGGCTCATTAAAGCCAATATGGCCGTTTCGACCAAGTCCTAAAATTTGCAGGTCAATTGGATTTTGCTTAATTTGCCGTTCGTACCAAGCGCAATATTTAGTTAAATTTTTTTTGCCGGCGGGGATAAAAATATTTTTCGGTCGGATATTAACCTGCTGAAAAAAATTTTTCTGCATAAAAGAGCGGTAGCTTTGGGAATGCCGCTCGCCTAAACCAATGTACTCGTCTAAGTTAAAGGTAATAACGCGCGAAAAATCGTAAGTATACTCCTGCGCGCGCCGGGCAATTTCGGCGTACATCCCAAGCGGCGTTGAGCCGGTAGCCAAGCCAAAAACGCTATTTGGCTTAAGCGCCAGCTGGTTTAAAAAAATATTCGCCGCTTTCACTGACAGCTCGGGATAAGAATTAACAATAATAATATTCATAAATAATATTAAATTGAAGACTGATTTTTATATTGTAGTATTGCGCCGGCAAGCTGTCAAAAGTTGACAAAATTTAACAGGATATTATACTTAAAAAATTAACGAGCGCTCTTTGTTAAGGTTAAAAATCATATTGTTATAGAAAGGGAAATATCATGCACGCCCACCAAGTAACCTTTACGCCTCTTCGTAGTAAATATTTTCGTTGCAATGTCTGCGGCGAGAGATTGAAAAAGAAAGCCTTGCGAGGGCATAGCAATTCTCATGATAAAGGATCGAACAGACAAGTTCCAATTATGTCTGTCCGTCCTTTTCTTCAACCAACAGGGTTAAAAACTGCTTTTATCAACCAAAAAACCCACGCGGCAGGTTGCCCTTGGTGCCACAAACATATCCCTGATATTTATTTCCCGGCAAAAGTAATGTGCCTGAATTGTTTCCACGAATTTAGGACGGTTGAACCCACTTAATTTTTCCTTTTCACCGCTGCGCCCCCTTAGCCATTGAGGGGCGGCTCCTCCTAGCCCCAGCCAGCACTGTTGCTTACTTCTAAGCCCACGGATGTAAGTAAGTAGTCTGGCTGGGGCTTATTATTTTTTTATTGACTTAACCAACCTTTTCCGTTACTATAAATTTTAGTTAATGAATAAATTTTGGCCCCATCGTCTAATGGTTAGGACATCAGGTTTTCATCCTGAAAATAGGGGTTCGATTCCCCTTGGGGCTACTAATAAAAAATCTCCATTAGTTGGAGATTTTTTATATTTTACCTCGTTCATTAATTCTAACTTCTTACTTCTTACTTTCTGCCGCCTCTTCAATTTTTAAACTTAAAAGCTGCGAGACGCCATCCGCGCCCATAGTGACGCCGTAAATAATATCGGCTTGGTACATCAGGGAGCGATTATGGGTAATGACGATAAACTGCGTTTTGTGCGCCAGCTCCTCTAAAATACCGCTCAAGCGGCCGGAGTTAGCTTCATCCAAAGCCGCGTCCACCTCGTCTAACACTACAAAGGGGGAGGGGTTAACGGAGATAATCGCGCAAATCAAAGCAATAGCGGTTAAGGCGCGTTCGCCGCCGGACAGCATCGCGATGCTTTTTATTTTTTTGCCCGGCGGAGTAGCTTCAATTTCAATTCCGGTCATTACCTGTTTTGCCTGCCGCAAAACTATTTTATTTTTTTCCTTGCCCGCCTGAATGCCGTCTCGGCTTTCGGCAGGTTCGCCATCGTCTTCTCTCTCGTCTTCCTCATCTCCTGTCTGCTCTTTGGCTTCAGCCGCTTTCAGGTCCTCCATTATTTTAACCAGTTTGGCGCCGCCCCCTTTAAAAAGCACTTTAAAATATTTTTCAAAGTGAGCGGCGATTTCGGCAAATGCTTTATCAAATTTAGTAGCGATAGTTTTATCTAATTCGACCACCACTTTTTCTAAGCTGGTGATGCCGCTCTCTAAATCGGCTGTCTGGCTGGATAAAAATTCAAAGCGCGTTTTAGTTTCCTCATATTCTTTTTTTACCTCCGGATCAATGCCGCCGATAAGTTCCAGCTGGCGCTTTAATTTTTTTATCTGTTCGCCCGCGGCGGCGCGGTCAATGTTGCTAGTAAAATCCTGACAATCAATAATGGCGCGCAAATTATTGGTTTCGTTGCGGATTTCATTTTCTAAATCCTCTAACTTTGTCTCGACGCGCGCTTTGATTATTTTTATTTCGTTCAGTTGGGCGGCGTTAGCGTTCGCGTTCATTTGCAGTTCAGGCAAGAGTTTTTGTAATTTCATCAGTTCCTCCTGTTCCTGCCGGCCAGCTGCCTGCAACGCCGCTAATTTTTTTTCTCCTTCTGCTAGGTCTTTGTTAATCGTTGCTAATTTGGCGGCTAGCGCCTGCTCCTGCTGTTTTAATTCTTTGGCATCTTCCTCGCTGTCTGCTTGGGCTAGCTTGGCTGTCAGCTCTGTTTGCTCCTTTAACTTTGCGGCCAAGGACTCTTTCAAAAATTTAATCTTTTCCTGCGCCCCTTGTTTTTTCCCTTGCCAAACAATGTAGCGCTCAATGGCTGCTTGCTTTTTTTCTTCGCCGGCGAATATTTCTTTTTTAAGCTGTTGCGTTTCTTTTTCCGCCTCGCCTCGTTTATCGGTTAACATTTCTTTGAGCGCCCGCAATTTAGATTGCAACAAAGCCAAATGTTTTTTGGCGCTAGCAATGTCACTAGCTTGCTCTAAACAAATAAAAATCTGCTCATAAATATTAAGCAGCTCGTTTATTTCCTGCCGAGTCTGTTTAAGCAAAGCGCCCGCGCTCTGCTTTTCTCCCGCGCTACTATTTAATTCCCCGCGCCGCTCATTAAGCGCGCGGCTGATTTGTTCTTGCTCGGTTTTTTCCGCTTGCGCCTGCCGCTCGGCTTCGGCTAAATTTATTTCCGCCTCTTTAATGTCTTTATTTAATTTAGCTGTTTCCTGCTCCAGCTGTCCGCCGCGCTTTATTAGCCAAGCCGCGTCAGTTTTGCCCGCCCGCTCGTAACCCACGCCGATGCGCGCCTTAACTTCAGAGATGGCCTGAAATAAATTATTGCGCTCGGCTTCTAATTTGCTTTTAGCTCCTTCCAGCCGCGCGCGTTCCGGCTGAACGTTTTGCCGCTCCTGCCTCTGCCCGAGTTCACGGCTGATTTTAGCTATTTCTTTTTCTTCCTCGCGGCTGATTTGCTCGCGCTCCACTAACTTTTTATTTATTTCTTTCAGCTCGTTATTTAAAGCATGCCACTGCGCCGCGTAGTAATTCCTCTGTAAGCCGCGCAGCTTTTCTTCCACTTCCGTTCGCTGTTCCAGCCGTTTCATCTGGCGCGTGAGGGAACGCATCCGCGGCTCAATTTCCGCGAATAAACTTCCGGCCTGCGCCAGATTGCCGCGCGCGTTCTGCAGTTTATTCATCGCGTCATCGCGTTTGATTTGGTACATCTTAACTCCGGTGGCTTCGTCAAAAAACTCCTTGCGTTCCGCTAAGGTGGTGTTTAAAAAATTTTCCACCATGCCTTGGCCGATGACTGAATACGCCCGCTGGCCAAAATGCGCTTTGGCGAGCAGTAAAGAAACGTCCAATAGCCGCACCCGGCTGCCGTTTAATAAATATTCGCTTTCCCCGTCGCGGTACAGCCGGCGGGTTACGACTATCTCCTGAAAATCAATCGGCGCCGCTCGGTCGGCGTTATTTAAAAACAAAGCCACTTCCGCGAAGCTCAAAGCGGATTTGGTGCGAGAGCCGGAAAAAATCACGTCTTCAGATTTTTTGCCGCGCAATAGCTTTACGCTTTGTTCGCCCAAAACCCAGCGCACGGCATCGGCAATGTTTGATTTGCCGCTGCCGTTTGGGCCGACAATGGCGGTAATGCCGCGCCTATCCCGCGGCTGGCGCGCCGAAGAATCTGGCGGACGACTTTTGCTTTTGCCTTGTTCGGCGGCGACAAACTTTAAAGTATTTTTATTGGCAAACGATTTGAATCCTTGGATTTCAAGTTTTTCTAAATACATAACTGATAACAAAATAAGGGCAACCGAAGTTGTCCCTATTATTATACAATAGTTTGATTATAAAACAAAAAATTACTAAATCATTAACCCAGCCCAAAGTTTGGGTGAAAAACACCATGATTAAAATTTTTTGATTT
>CAYHIM010000049.1:5419-5868 GCA_964356665.1 uncultured Gammaproteobacteria bacterium | reverse complement strand
TAAGTTATATATCTTAACGCCGCACTAAGAAGCAACTCGTGGAAGAGGTGGCAAACGGCTGTCGGTTTGGTGCGCTGTCACTCAAATAAACGAAAACATTTTCGCCGTTCTCTTGTCCGGCATACATACAAAATCTGCCGGTAGAAATAGTTGAGGTTGCCGCGCCTGTGCCCGCTAAACCCGCGCCAACTGAAAGCTGGCCAAATAGCGTAGATGAAGCTACGCCTACTTTATTGTTAGTTTGATCGCCTACTAAAGTACTGGTGTCAAACAACAGATTGCCGATGGAATTTACTTCTAGCAGGGTAGTGCTGGAACCGATAACCAGCGCGGATTTAGCCGCGTCTGCGTTGATGGAGAATTGACCATAAGGCGTGCTGGAACCAATACCTACTTTTTCCGCTGACACATCCGCAAACAGCAAGTGAGTGTTGGTCGTGCCGTCCCAG
>CAYHIM010000049.1:0-5319 GCA_964356665.1 uncultured Gammaproteobacteria bacterium | reverse complement strand
CGCAAGTCAGCCGAATCGCCTAAAGTCTCGTTGCCAAGCAATACGCCTAAAGTGTCAACCCGCAGATAGGTAGCGGTAGAGGAGCCGATAGTCAAAGCATTTTCTCCTGTCGCTGTGTTTACGGATAAAGTAGCAAAGGGCGTTGAGGAACCAATACCTACCCTTTCCGCTGACACATCCGCAAACAGCAAGTGAGTGTTGGTCGTGCCGTCCCAGCGCAAGTCAGCCGAATCGCCTAAAGTCTCGTTGCCAAGCAATACGCCTAAAGTGTTCACCCGCAGATAAGTGGCGGTAGATGAACCGATAACAAAAGCGTTGTCACCAGTGTTAGTGTCAATAGAAAGAGTCGCCCAAGGGGTAGTTGTCCCTACGCCGACTCTATCCGATGAGTTATTGACATAAAGCGTATCAGTATCAACTGTTAAGGCAGCGGAAAGAGTCGTTGCTCCGGTAACATCCAGCGTAGTGGAAAGTGTTGCGCTGGTAAGTGTTGACGCTCCGGTAGCAGTAATGGTTCCGGTAGAAACGTTATTATTGATAGTAGTAGAGGCGATGACAATTCCGGTCGTTGCTAAAGTAGTTACTAATGTGGCGACAACTACTTGTAGAATTAATTTTGATTTAATGAATCTTTTCATAAGACTTAATTTATTATTATAATACTTAAAATTAATAATTAGGCCTAAACAATTATTAATTTCTCGTACGATAAAAATTAATTGTAATTAATTTATTTTAGAGGCCTCTTAAAGTTAAGAGGCCGAGTTCGACCTTTAATGTTTTTATCTAAGACCTTTATTAAGTTAAATAAACAAAAAAACCAGTTATTACAAAATAAAAATAACTAGTTTTTATAAACAAAATTAAAATAAAATAATTCCGCACGCCTTTTTTGGCTCTCGAGTATTTTATTGGTAACTTTAATTATGTTAAGCATGGGGATTACTTAAATTTACTTTTATAGTATACAATATTTAAATAAAAAAAGCTATCTTGTGGATAACTTTTGTCATTAAAACATGAAAGCATTAAAACAAAACACAAATAAGTTTTGCGGTGTTTTAATGTTCTGGTGTTTTAATGTTCTGGTGTTTTAATGCTTTAATGTCTCTAAATTCTTCTTTCCATTCCTTAACAAATTTACCTATCCCATCTCGCGCCAATTTATTTATCAAGCGCGGGCTTTGGTACGCCCAAATAAGCAGGGAGCCCATTTCCAAGCTATAACGGTTGCCTTCTACTAAATAACTAACTTCTTTAGCTTTTATTGCCCGCCGGATTGTTTTTTGTTCCACGCCTAATAATTTAGCTGTTTGGCTTACTGACAGCCATAGTTTATTAGAAATAGGCAGGTCTTTTTCCTTTATTTTCATTTTTATTTATGTTTGAAAGTCCACAAATTTGTAGACTTTCAAACAAACAATAGATTATTGATTGTCCAGAATTTAGTAGACTTTAAGATAGATAATATTCTATTTTTTTGTCAATAGTCCAGATTTTTATAGACTTATGTTTATTTTCTCATATTATTATTATTTTTGCAAATTTAAAAAAATATATTTGCATTTTAAAGATGGAAGGTAATTAAATTAGGAGAGGCCGTAGAAAGCGTGCATAAACTTAATTTCAAAATTTATGGCATCAAAGTTTGACTCTGATTTATTTTTATCGTATAATCAAAGTAAATATACTCTTTAAATATACATAAAAATACTAAGACTTAATTTAAGAGGTAGTTTGACTTGTTTAACTTGACTAATATTAATTTTTTATGTATTATTTTATAATGTTTTTTAGCGAATATTCGCTATTTTTTATATTTATTAAGAAACATACCACATTATTGCTGTAACATTTTTATCTTTTTTACGTATAATATGTTAAAGTTAGGCAATTTACAGGAAAAAGTTTTAATCGGCAGACTAAAGCTAAAAGACAAGGAAGCGTTTTCCCAGCTTTACGATTATTATCTAAATAAAATATACCGCTTCATTTATTTTAAGGTAGCGAGCAGCACCGAAGCGGAAGATTTGGCCGCGCAAACTTTTTTAAAAATTTGGCAATTAGCTTTGGAAGAGAAAATAAAGGTTGGCGGATCTTTCCAGTCTTTATTATATAAAGTGGCGCGCAATTTAGTGATTGATTATTACCGCAGCTCTAGCCGAACCAAAAATAAAATATCATTAGAGGAAGCTGCCCAGATTGCCGCAGTTAACGCCCCTTTAGATCAGGCAACCGACGTTAAGATAGCAATGGAAAAAATTGAACAGAGATTAAAAAAGCTAAAAAGCGAGTATCAGGAAATTATTGTCTTACATTTTATTAACGAATTAACCATCAAAGAAATAGCTAACATTTTAGAGAAAAAACGGGGCAACGTCAGAGTGATGCTCCACCGGGCATTAAAAGCTTTAAAAGATACCCAATAATTTTTTAGCAAAATGGAAAAAGATATTATTAAGCAACTGCAAAGTTTGCGGACAATTAAGCCAAACGAAAGTTGGCGGCTAAGGCAAAAAGAAATTCTGCTGCACCAAATTTCTTCGGCTGCCCAAGAGGTGGGGCAGGGGAGATATTTTTGGATTTATCTAACAGAAGTTGTCCGGCAGGAAATGGCAATGGTGGCGCAACCAATCGTCGGCGTAGCGGCACTAATTTTATTAATGGTGGGCGGAGGAATTTTCAGCATTAGCGCCGCGTCCGGAGCGACGCCGGGCAGTTTTTTATATACCGTTAAATTAGTCAGCGAAAAAACCAGATTTGCCTTAACGGTAAATCCGGAAAGCAAAGCAAAATTAAATGTTGAATTTGCCGAGCGCCGCGCCGAAGAAATAAAAAGTTTAGCTGATAAAGATGCGTCTGTCGCATTTAATGAAGTAGCTGATAATTTAAAAGAAGAAATTTTTTCCGCCCAGCAGCAACTCCAACAGATGGAGGTGAATAATCCCGGCACAGCAGTAGACTTAGCTAAAGACATGGAAAACAAAACAACCATTTTGCGGCAGAAATTGCAGGAAACAAAAGATGTGTTAGCAAAAACCGGCGGGTCGGCTAACAGTAAAATTAATGAAGCGATCCGCAGTGTGGATGCGGCGGGGTTAAGCGCTTTAAACACTATTGTTAACTCTGCCGAGAAAACTGGCGCGTTTAATCAAAAAGAGTTGAGTAAGAGGGTGGGTTCAAAATTAGAGATAACTAAAAAAAGAGTTATCGAGATTCAAGCCGATGTTAATAAAGTATTCAGCGCCGGATTCAGCCGCAGTGAACGGGGCTTGCAAATATATCAAGCGCCCAATAGCGCTGATATGGAAATTAAAAAAACAGCCGAAGCCAAAACAAAAGAAGCAAGTAAAATAATCAATGAAGCGGAACAATCACTGGATAACAATAATTATCAAGAAGCGGTTAATAAGATAACCGCGAGCGAGCAGTTATTAAACGAAGCCGTGCAGGCGGTTGATCAAAAAATTACCGAACAGCCGGCAGAAGCAGCCAGCAGCACCGTGCCTCAAATAAAAGGGGTAATCGAACAAACCGGTAGCGGGGAAGAGACAGACACGAGCGCATCAACCACAACAAGGTAAGGACTATTATATATATAGTAAGACATCCTTTTTCTATTTTGGCTGAGCCAAAAGTCAGAAACGATGATTAGAAAGAGGATGTGTTCCTATATTTAGGGCAGGCTTTAGGAGAAAAGGTCGTCTATATCGTAAAAATTATGATATAGCTAAAGTCTTTATTAAGCGCATTTATAAAGATAAGAAATTTATAAAAGCGCAATTTTAAGAAAGGAATAATTTACGTATGAGTAAATTACGAAAATTTTTTACTGTCAGCGTCATGCTGATGACGATTTTGTCCATGAGCGTTGTTGTCGCTCCGCAAGCGCAAGCTACAGCGAGCGCCGGCGACCTCATTAAAATGTCAGGATTGTCTTCAGTTTATTATTTGGCTGCTGACGGTAAACGTTATGTTTTCCCTAATGAGAATAGTTATATTTCCTGGTACGGCGATTTTTCCAGCGTGGTAACCATTTCCCAGTCTGAACTGGAAAGTTATCCGTTAGGCAAAAATATCACGATGCGGCCAGGCACTAAATTAGTTAAGATTACCACTGACCCCAAGGTATACGCGGTTGAGCCAAACGGTTCCCTAGTTTGGGTGCCGAGTGAAACGGTTGCTAGCACTTTATACGGCTCTAACTGGGCAAGGAGAATAGTTGACGTTCCGGATGCTTTCTTCACTAACTATACTATTGCTACCGGCAGACAAGTGAGCGCGACTGCTTACCCAACGGGGAGTTTAGTAAAGTTCAGCGGTTCTACTGACGTTTATTATATCGCAAGCGACGGCAAAGCGCAGAAAGTGGAGAGCACAGCGATGAGCGCTAACCGCTTTAAGACCGCGGATGTCATTACTGCGCCGACTGCTGTCACTATGCCAGCCGCAGGCGCGGCTATTGCTAGCGCAGTTCCTACTTTAATTGACACCTCTTCCGGCGCAGGCGGAACAGCAACAGTAGCGACCGGTTCGGGCGTATCAGTGGCGTTAGCCTCTGACACCCCAGCTTCCGCTACAGTCGTTACCGATACGGCTGACGGCGCCCAGTCAATGATTCCGGCGTTTCGGCTTAACTTTACCGCCGCAGCGGACGGCGATGTCACCATTAAGACTGTTAAAATCACCCGCGGCGGCATTTCTGCCGATACCGATGTGGTTAACATGTATTTGATGGATGGTTCAACAGTGGTTGCCGCTAACCCGTCAATTTCCACGAAAGTCTTTACCTTTACGAATTCGGCAGGGATATTCACAGTTACGCGCGGTACTACCAAAGCGATTGACGTGAAATTTGACCTGAAAGGCAACGCTACTGCCGGCATCACTATTAATTTTGCCGTTGCATCAGCCTCTGATATTACTACGAGCGGTGCGGCAGTTTCCGGTTCATTCCCAATAACCGGCAATACTTATACTTCCGCGAGCGTGACTGACTTAGGTAAATTAACCATTACCAACGTCTCTCCGACCGCGGCCGGTAACGTTGACCCACAGGATAATTATGAAATTTGGCGCTTTACCGCGGCCGCTTCTTCGCAGGACATTGAACTGCGCAAGATAATCTTTACGATTGTCGGTTCAATCAACGTCGGCGACCTGAAGAACTTCGGGCTTTGGGACGGCGGCACGCAAATCGGCAGCACGGTAGCGGATATGTCTTCGGCTAAAACCGTAACGTTAGATTTGACATCCGCGCCCTACACCATTGTCAAAGGCGTGACCAAGACTTTGAGCTTAAAGGCTAACATCGTTTCC
>CAYHIM010000048.1:0-5976 GCA_964356665.1 uncultured Gammaproteobacteria bacterium | reverse complement strand
TTGCGGCTGGAACTCTTGAGCGATTTTTTGCTTTAAAGCTTCCGGCAAAATAAAATCAAACGTGCGCGCCCAAAGTTTAGTCAGCGACCGCTTGGATTCCGTTGCCTCCATTTGCCAGGCGTTCTGGGCGGCGGTAACGCCGCTGTTGACCGCGAGCAATGTCCCCTCCACTTTTTCTAAAACAGTGGCGTTAGCGTTGCCAGCCACTTCCTGCGCGCCGAGCACCCGCGTCCGGCTGCGTTCTATTTTTTGCGCCACGAAAGTATGTAACTTGTTCGTTGCCGCCGCGAGAGTGTTTAAGATAGCCGTTCCTAAATACCGTTCCTGCGCCGCGAAACTAATTAACTTCTGGTTAGCGCGATTTTGCACGCTGCTCGCTGCCACATTCTGCCGCTGGGCAATTTCATTTACTAAATTAATCATTCGCTTTCCCAAAGGAACATTTTCCTGCCCGCTTACTTCCGATATGCCGGCTACCTGCCCTGTAGCGTCCCTCGAGCGCGGGACTGCTGCCGGGGCCTGCCCGATGCCGGAACGCACCAACATGTCTTTTGAGCGCTCAAGACGGCTTATCCCGGCGGAAGCCAAATTATTAGCCGCATCCATGCCGGAATCAAGAGCGTATTGAATGGGCGTAGGGATAAACGCCAACGGAGCGCCAAAGGTTTGCTCCACGCCGGCGGCTAAATCAGCCGACATATTATCAATCGTGCGCAAACTATCCGTTACCGCCTTGCTGAAAGAAGACAGAACGTAATGTTGCCTAGTTTCCGCCCGCTCTTCTAAAATAGTTAAGCCGCTGTTAACTAAACCGCCTAACTGCCCTACTTTTAATACCACGCCAACGGCCGCCCGCCGCAGTTCTCCTGATAAACTATCGTCTCTATTTTGGATGATTATTTCCGCCTGCTCTAATAATTCAGCGCCCTGCTCCAACAGCGCTATTCCTTTGGCGCTGGCTTTTGCCTGCAGTTTATCTGCTCCCTTGGCTATCCCTTGCACAACCGCCGCCGCCGCCCGCTGAAAACTATTTTCTAACTTTGCCGCCTGCACCGGCGCGAGCCAAAAAAAAGAGGCGGTCGCGACGGTAGTCAAAATTAAAAAGCTCGCCATTACGCTTTGGAATTTATGGCGGCCGATGTTAAATAAAGTATCTTTGATGATGGGAGTATAAATTTCTGCCTGTTTGGCCGAAAGAGTATTAAGCGTTTTGGCTAAACCGCGCTCCACCGCGCCTGCCTGCGCCTGCGTTTTTTTTGCCTCTCTGGCGCGCGCCGTCCCTTCCACTTTGACAACATAGTTAAAGACATCCTGCATCCGTACTTTCCAGTTGCGGCCGAATTTTTGCGCCGGAATTTTTTTATTGCGAACCAAAAGTGAGAGGTACTCTTGGCTGAAGCGGGTATAAGTAGCGGCTTCGGCTAAACTGACATAAGCGGATTTATCGCCGGTAAATTCAAAAAGCTGATTCGCTTTGGAATCAACGGGAGTTCCTATGTCAAACGCGTCCGGCTGTGCCGAAGATAGCTCGTTTTTTTTCTCTCCTTTTTTAAGCATGGGGAAAATGTATCGGATAAAATTTTTGTTAGTTTAATTATAACATTTTTAGCTCTCTCAAAGCAACTAAAAAACGGCAAAAAAATATTTCTATCCGATATTATTCTAAAACCTATCTAATAATATAAAAAATTATTTAATCTTAGCAAAAATTATTCTTAACAATTCCAATATTAATGTTAACCATAAACTGCAATAAACTTTCCCTCCACCCAATCTGGTACAATATTAAAAAATAAAGACCATTTATCCACAACTAACTATAGAAGGTAAAATTGTTTTTGTCATTCCGACGAGTCCCGAGCCGCTCGGGAGGAGGAGGAATCTATTTCTGATAACTGGATCCTTAGATCCCGCTGCGGCAGAGTCTCCCGCAAGAGGACTCTGCCAAAATAGGATGCGAAAATGCATCAAATGGCGCAACAATTTTCTTGACATAATTTACTTATCGGATAAAACTATAGTTAGGACTGATGGCCGGGAAAATAATTATTAATTTAAGCCAGCCGCGAACGGTAATTTTCTTTTCATCCGATATTATTATTGCTGTTCCCCATGATAGGATATCACGCCGATTTGGCGTAATCTTACCCGAGCAGAATTTTTAATTTTTTCCGCCTATGGCGGAAAATAAATCTTGAATCTTAAATTGCTAACTGATATTCTAAACCCCCTCTAACTCCCCCTTATCAAGGGGGAGAATAAATATCAGCCCCGCGTTATTTCCCTATTATTCCTCCCCTTACTAAGGGGAGGTGTCCCGAGCCACTCGGGACGGAGGGGTTATATAAAAAAATTATAAAATTATCACCGCTATGGCGGGATCCCGCTGCGGCGGGAAAAATTTTAACCATACTCTATGTACAAACTACACACCCTTCCTAACGGCGTCAGACTATTGACTGTTCCAATGCCTGCTACGGACACCTTCACAATATTAGTAATGGTTGCTGCTGGCTCGCGTTATGAAAGCCGCTCGCTCAACGGCGTTTCGCACTTTTTAGAGCATATGTTTTTTAAAGGAACGGCTAAACGGCCGAACGCGCTGGCGATTTCCTCCGCCTTAGACAAAGTAGGCGGCGAATTCAACGCCTTTACTTCCAAAGAATACACCGGCTACTACGCGAAAGTAGGCGGCGCGCATGCCGCGCTCGGAATTGACGTTATCGCCGATATTTTGTTGCGCTCTAAATTTAACCGGCGGGAAATTGAGCGGGAGCGGGGGGTGATTTTGGAGGAGATAAATTTGTACGAAAATAATCCGGTGATGCATATTGATGATGTGTTTGAATCATGTCTTTACGGCGACACTCCGGCCGGCTGGGACACCATCGGCACGAAAACTAACGTCCAAAATTTTAGCCGGCAGGATTTTTTAACCTATTGGCGCTCCCATTACCAAAGCCGCAATATAGTAGTTGCTTTGGCCGGTAACTTTAAAACTAAAGACGTTTTAGCCGCTAAAAAATTTTTCCGCCAAGTCCCGGCAGGAGAAAAGAACAAAATTGATAGTTTCCCTGCGACTCAAACCGCTCCCGGCCTAAAAATTAAAGAGCAAAAAACCGAGCAAACCAATTTGTCATTAGGCGTCCGGGCTTATAGCTACCGCCACCAAGACTTCCCTGCCCTAAAATTATTAGGAATAATATTAGGCGCTTCCATGAGCTCGCGCCTTTTTATTGCCGTGCGCGAACGGCGGGGGCTGGCATATCAGGTGCATACCAATGTGGAAGGGTACAACGACAGCGGCTATCTGACGACTAATATCGGCACTGCAACCGATAGAGTAGCGGCAACAGTGCAAGTAGTCTTACGAGAGTACCGCCGGATAACTAAGGAATTAATCAGCCCTGCTGAATTAACTAAAGCTAAAGACTATTTTAAAGGCAAAATTGCTTTACAATTGGAATTATCCGAAAATATGGCGAGCTGGTTCAGCCGGCAGGCAGTATTGGGGCTTCCTCTACTTACACCTCAAGAGCATATAAAAGAAATAATGGGGGTAAGCCGGGTTGATATTAAGCGAGTATCTCGCCAAATATTCCAAAATAACGGCTTAAACTTAGCTGTTATCGGCTATCGGATAGATATTAATAAATTAAAGAGCATATTAAAGATATAAATACTTTATTTTGATTAATATTGATTAAATAAAAACCTATCCGATAGATAATTTATTACTAATGTTAGTTAAATATTATCTATCGGTCATGCGCGAAAAAATTAGCTAGGCGGCAATAGCCCCAGCGCAAAATTCAACCTAAATATTTAATAATTATTTATAACATTTTATCCGATATAAAAAAATGGCTGAATAATAAAAATTGTCTTGGACGAAATTTTGTACTCTCATCTTGTTATTAAACAACCGCGACTCAAAATTAAAAACATAGAGCGTTTTCGCCGCTCTATGTTTTTATTAATAAACTATTTTATTATCTTAAAATCCGATACGATTTCTTTGCTAATGTTAGAATAAGGAATAAAATTTTTAATTTTATAATTTTATAATTTTTAAATAAATCTTAAGTCTAAATTTTTAAAAATTATTCATTGGCACTTGCGAGAAATAGCCGCAAATATTAAGGTCAGCTCATGTGCTTCTTTCCACAATGTTCGGCAATTCTCTTTTACTTGGTCATTAGCGGTGGCTATCATCCGTAACCAGTGTTTTGTTTCATTGGCCTCTTTTTGGCAGATTCTAATTTTATTCTTAAAATCCTTATTGGAACTCGCCTGATTTGCTTCCATATAGTTAGCGCCGATACTAGTTGCCGACCTAATTAATTGACTAATTAATGGTCGGTTAATATCGTTGTATGATAAAGTCTTAATGAACCGAATAATATCTTCGCCAAATTTAGCCGTCCTTTCCTCTAAATCATAATTCATAATCCCATATTAAAATTTAAAAATTAGAATTTATTTAAAAATTATAAAATTAAAAATTTTTCACCATGACCCACTACTTCCTCCTCCTCCGCTCATCCCGCCGCCAAAGCCGCCAAAGCCCCCGCCGGATGAGCCGCCGCTGAATCCGCCGCCGCCAAACCACCAGGGCAAATTTTTACCGGCTGACTTGGCCGCGCGGTAGTTTTTAGAAACAATGAAATCAAACAGCAAGCCGAAAATTGTCAAAACGATGATAGAACCGACGCCCAGCCACAACCACCCCCAGATGAACCCGATGACAACGCCCGCCACGCCGCCTATCGCTCCTCCGGCCCACCAAGATTTGGAACGGCCCAAGATTGAGCCCAGCCACATAAAAACAAAAATAACAATCCAAAAAATAAATTCCCAGTTCCAACCGCTTTTACCATTGGCGCTGCCGCTATCCGATGGAATATACTCGCCGCGTGTCGCCCTGATAATGCTATCCAGCGCTAAACTTATGCCTTTAGTATAGTCTCCTGCTTGAAACGCCGGCTTCATTTCGTTATTGATAATCCAACTTGACTGGGCGTCGGTCAGCGCGCCTTCCAAACCGTAGCCGACTTCAATGCGCATTTTTCGCTCTTCCACCGCTACTAATACCAACACGCCGTTATCTCTATCCTCTTTTCCTATCCCCCACTCTTTAAATAATTTTTCCGCGAAATTTTCAATGTAATCGCCGCCTAAATCATTGATTGTTGCTACTGTTATCTCGTTGCTTGTTTCCTGCTCAAAACTAACAAGTGTTTGCTCTAAACTTTGTTTGACCGCGCCGTCTAAAATTCCGGCAAAATCATTAACGAAACCGGACGGTGGGCTGGGGTTGTAATACGCCACTGCTGGTAATGCCAGTAAAAATAAAATGATTATTATAAATTTAGACATAAAAAAATCCAAATGCCAAAGTTCGAATTATTCCAAACCAAACCCAAATGCCAAATGTCAATCCCGCCGAGGCGGGATAGATTTTGACATTTTTTTGGAATAATTTGGAACAATTTGGATTTTGGACTTCTTGAACTTCTTAATTTCCGTGCTCCGTGACCATCTGTAAACAATTCGTGTTAATCCGTGTTTTAAAACTTAACCTCTGGCGCCTGTTCGCTCCCGGATGTTGCCTCAAAATAGTTCCGTTCACCAAACCCAAACAGCCGCGCGAACATATTGCCCGGAAAACGCTTTACTATAATGTTGTACCCGCGCACTTCGTCATTGAAGCGCCCGCGCTCAACCGAGATGCGATTTTCCGTACCCTCCAGTTGCGCCATCAGCGTCTGCACGTTTTCAGCCGACTTTAGCTGCGGATAATTTTCCATTACGACCAAAAGCCGCGCCAACGCCGACTCAACTTCGGTTGCGGCCGCCGCCTTGTCGTTAACGGTTGCGGCGCCGGCGTAGCGGGTGCGCGCCTCGGCGATTTTACCGAACACCTCCTGCTCCTGCGCCATAATGCCTTTGACCGATTCCACTAAATTCGGAATA
>CAYHIM010000047.1:0-6088 GCA_964356665.1 uncultured Gammaproteobacteria bacterium | reverse complement strand
ATTCCCATTAATGAGGTCAAAAATAGCATTGAGTCAGACGTTAAGACCGGCAGTATCGTCCGTCCTTGGTTGGGAGTGCGTTATGTGATGCTCAACGCAGACATTGCCAAACAGAATAATTTAACCGTTAGCGAAGGCGCGTTGGTTATCCGCGGCGACCAGCGCACGGACTTGGCCGTTATTCCCGGTTCGCCGGCAGATAAGGCCGGGATAGCGGAAAATGACATTATCATGGAAGTGAACGGCGCTAAATTAACCGGCAAAAACATTTTAGCCAAAGAGGTTGGTAAATATAAGCCGGGAGAAGAAATAACTTTAAAAGTTTGGCATAAAGGCGAGACTAAAGACGTGAAAGTGAGGTTGGGAGAGTATGGGAAGTAAGAAGTAAGAAGTAAGAAGAACTTTTCTTATCTGTCATTGCGATTCCCGAGTTGCTCGGGAAGAAGCAATCTCGTGAAAGTAGATATTAAGATATCGGGTATCTTTATGAGTGAGATAAAAATTTTAATTCAAGGTTATGCGCGGCCAGTTCAAGGCGGATATTTGGCCTCGCCAAGCACGACTTTGATTAAAGATTCGGGCAAACTTATTTTAGTTGACCCGGGCACAAATTCAAAATTGCTGTCGCAAAGATTGGTTCAAGAAAAATTAAAGCCAAATGATATTGATATAATTTTTTTAACCCATTATCATCCGGACCATATTTTAAATATCCGCTTGTTTCCGCAAGCGGATATTTATGATGGCAATACTATTTATCGCGGCGACCGGGAAATATTTTACGATGGTAAAACTATCCCCGGGACAGCAATTAAAGTTATCGCCACGCCCGGGCACGCCCATGAACATGCCTCACTGCTCGTTGAGACTAAAGAGGGGATATATGTTATTGCGGGCGATGTATTTTGGTGGGAAGACGGGCACGAACCAAAAATGGACAAGAGTTCATTACTGCGGTTGACAGACGAGTTTGTAAAAGATAAGGTGGCTTTAAGAAAAAGCCGACTGAAGTTGTTAGCAACGGCGGATTATATAGTGCCGGGACATGGAAAGAAGTTTTCAGCCCGAGGCTGATCCGCCCAGGGCGGAGAAGTAAGAAGTAAAAAATAATTTGTATATTTGTAAGTGATTTGTAATTAGTAGCCTATGGAGAATTTATTAAAAAATTTAGAATCTTTGCGTAAACGGGTGAAAAAAACAGCCGAACTTTTGCGTTTGGAAGGGATGCGCTCGGAATTGCAAGGGTTAGAGCGGCAGATGCAGGAGCCCCAGTTTTGGCAGGACCAAAATAAAGCTAAGCAAATAAGCCAGCAAGCGGCCGAATTGCGCGAGGAAATAAAAAAGTGGGATGATTTAGGGAAAAAAATCAGGGACTTGGAAGAACTAGTCGCTGTCGCGCAAAAAGAGGAAAAGGCCGGCACTAAACTTGACGATACGCTCGCGGCTGAACTTACGGGCAGATTTAAGGAATTAGAGCAGGAATTCGGCAAATTAGAATCCCTGGTTTTATTTAGCAATCAATATGACGTTAATAATGCTGTTTTAACTATTCACGCCGGCACGGGCGGCACGGACGCGCAGGATTGGGCGCAAATGCTGGAGCGAATGTATTTACGGTTTTGCGAGAGTAAAAAGTGGGCGGTTACAATGTTGGAGCGCAGCGTGGGCGCGGAAGCGGGCATTAAAAGCGTGATGCTGAAAATTTCCGGACGCTGGGCGTACGGATATTTACAATCAGAAGCGGGCGTGCACCGGCTGGTGCGCATCTCTCCGTTTGACGCGGAAAAAATGCGGCACACCTCTTTTGCGCTGGTGGAGGTAGTGCCGGAATTGCCTGAAGCCGCGTCAGTGGAAATTAAAGAAGAAGACTTGCGCGTTGATGTTTTTCGTTCTTCCGGCGCCGGCGGGCAGAGCGTTAATACTACCGATAGCGCAGTGCGCATTGTGCATATTCCGAGCAATATTACCGTTACTTGCCAAAATGAACGGTCGCAGTCCCAGAATAAAGAAACAGCGTTAAAAATTTTGCAAGCCAAATTATTTCAACTAGAGGAACAAAAACGCGAGCAGGAAGAGGCGAAATTGCGCGGTGAAGTTTTATCGCCCGAATGGGGCAACCAAATCCGCTCTTACGTGATGCAGCCGTATAAAATGGTTAAAGACCACCGGACCAACCAGGAAACACAAATGGTTGAAAATGTGTTGGATGGGAAATTGGAGGGGTTTATGGAAAGCTATTTGAGATGGCGAAGACACATAACACATATCACATAACACATAGGCACTGGGCGAAGAAGATGACTTGGTTAGGCGCAATAAATATTTTTATCAAATATACGCGCCATAGACTTACCCAAGGCTACTATTAACGCCAAAAATGTGTTACACTAAAGGTAGTTAATTATACTCAACAAGAAAGGGGGTGGGTATATGCAGAAAATGAATGGCTTAGATTGGGTCGCCCTTATTTTGGTAATTATCGGCGGCGTCAATTGGGGGCTGATTGGTCTATTTAATTTTGACTTAGTGGCGGCAATTTTTGGTCAAATGTCAGCTTTGTCAAAAATTATTTATGACTTAGTCGGTTTAGCGGCGCTGTACATGATTTATGGGGCAGTGAAGATGAATAAGTAAGGTTGCTTTCATCGCAAATAAAAATTTAATATCGTCAAAAACTTCGGCATATACGATGTTGAAGTTTTTGATTATTTTTGTTTAGAGCGTAGACAGACATGCTAGCTAATTTTTCTCGCGCCAAATTATTTTTATATATTTGTTTATCCTTTATTATCGGCATCGCGAGCGCTTCTTTTTGGCAGGGAATATTTTTAATTGATGATTTGCGGCTTTTTAGTTCAGTTATCGTCTGCGCCGTTATTATAATTTTATGGCGGTTATTTAATAGAAAGACTAATATAGCAGTCTTTTTTTTGTTGTGCCTGTTATTTTTTTTCCTCGGCCTCTGGCGTTATCGCGCCAGTCTGCCGGTAACGAGCCCGGATAAAATTTGGTTTTATAACGGGCAGGAGGTTAGTTTTATCGGCCAAGTAAATCAGGAGCCGGATGTGCGGCAAAATAGCGTCAAGTTAACGGTTAAAACGCGATTTATCAAAACCGGCAACTTATTGCCGAACACCGAAAGAGAGGCAGTGTTTGCCCCCGTAGCCGGCAATGTTTTAGTTACGACCAAACTATACCCGCGCCATCATTACGGCGACGCTTTGGATATTAAATGCAAGTTAAAACAGCCGGAACAAATTGATGATTTTTATTATGACCGCTATTTAGCGATGCAGGGAATATACTCATTATGTTATTACCCTTCAATTACTAATGCCGACAGCAGTTTTTCCCTCCCCTGGCCCACAGAAGTTTATGCCGCTATTTTAAAATTAAAAGAAAAATTGGCTATGGCGATGAACACCGGCTTGCCGGAGCCGGAGAATTCATTATTGCAGGGCATGGTTTTAAATAACCGCGGCGAACTTCCGGCAGAATTGAACAATGCGTTTGCGCAAGCGGGCATCACACATATCATCGCCATTTCCGGAATGAACATCGCCATTATTTCGGTAATAATTATTAATGCTTTAATAATAATTGGCGTTTCCCGCCGCCTCGCGCTATTTTTATCCGCCGGGGCGTTGCTTATTTATTTAGTGTTGATTGGTTTGCCGGCATCGGCGGTGCGCGCGGGCCTGATGGCTTTGCTAGCGATGCTCGCGGTATTTTTAGGGCGGCTGCATAAATTAACTAACGGCTTGGTATTGGCGGCGGCGCTAATGTTAATGATAAATCCTAAAATGCTGCGCGATGATATCGGCTTTCAGTTGTCTTTTTTGGCGCTCCTAAGTATTATTTATCTTTACCCTCTTTTTAATGATTTGTGGGAAAAAATAAAAATTCCTCCATTCAGGGGCGCGCGCGACATTATTAGTCTGACGCTCGCGGCACAAGTTTTGACTTTGCCGGTGATTGTTTTAAATTTTCACCAAGTTTCTGTTATCGCTCCGCTGGTGAACGTAATGGTATTATTTTTATTGCCTTTTATTATGGTTAGCGGTTTGCTTGCACCTTTAATCAGTTTATTCGTACCGACGCTTGCTTGGCTTATATTTACACCGACCTATTTGATGTTAGCGTATATGATTTGGGTAGCAGAAGCGGCGGTGCGCTTGCCGCTCGCCTATTTAGAGATTGAATATATTTGGGTTGGCTGGATAGCCTTATTTTACCTTTTAGTCAGCGGCGGCATTTGGTGGTATAATAAAAGAGCATGATTTTTAATAAAAAAATTGCGGCTATATTTTTAATAATTGCTATTATCGCCAGTTCAGCGCTGGCTGTTTTTTTATATTTTGATCATTCCTCTCCGAAGTTAGTAATTAATTTTTTAGATGTTGGCCAGGGAGACGGCAGTCTGATTAAAACTCCTTACGGCCAAAATATCATTATTGACGGCGGCGATGGCGAAAAAATTTTGCGCGAATTAGGGCGTACCTTGCCATTTTATGACCGGACGATTGACCTGATGATTTTAACTCATCCGCACGAGGACCATGTCGGCGGTTTGGTAAAAGTATTGGGGCGCTACCGCGTGCAAAAAGTTTTATATACGGGCGTAGTGCATAGCACGCCGACTTACTTGGCCTGGCTGGAAGCTATAAGATGGAAAAATATTCCGCTAGTGATTATTGACCGGCCGCAGGAAATTATTTTAGGGCCGAATTTAACCATAAAAATGTTATGGCCGCAGACGAGTTTATTAAACCAAGAAATTGATAATTTAAACAACAGTTCAATTGTTTTTCAGTTAATTTATCAAGAACAAAAATTTCTATTTATGGGAGACGCGGAAAAGGAAGTGGAGGATGACCTCACCCCCAACCCCTCTCCTATAGCAGGAGAGGGGAACCATATTAGTTTACAATCCGATGTTATGAAAATCGGCCATCATGGCAGTGATGACGCTACCGCGGAAAAATTTTTACAGATAATAAAGCCGAAAATCGCGGTTATTTCGGTGGGGAAAGATAATACTTTCGGCCACCCTTCTTTGCGCGCCATCAAGCGTCTGGAAAAATTGGGAGCAAAAGTTTACCGGACGGACATTAATGGCTGGATTAAGGTCGTCAGTGATGGCGTTGATTTAAGCATTAAAACCGCCAAGTGAAAATTTGACAATCGTCATTTTGTATGATATACAGATATTTATATAAAGCCGTTCTTTTTATTTAGGATTCAAGAGCATATTTGTGCTCAAAACATAAAAAATAGAGGGAGAGAAACAATGAGAAGAGGGAAATTGTTTGGGGATGAAAAAGGGCGAGAATGTAGGTGTAGTACCTGTGGTTGTCATTTTATTATTGGTGAGGAGCAAGCTTTTTTCCCTCCCACCTGTAATAAACGCGACTGCGTTAATCACTGGTTGAAAATGTTGTGCAAACGGCAAAAAGATAAAATTCCAAAGAACTTCAAGCCAGCTGCTTGCACCAAAGCCGATGTAGTAAAGTTGCGGGACAAATTAGTTGCTTTTGTCAAGCAAGGAAATTTTAACACCAATGATGCCGCCGACTTGATTGATATTGTGATGTTAGTCGCTAATAAAGTCGGCGTGAAAGTTGATATTTGGAAGATGGTGCCGAAGGAGGAAAGGCCTATTTTGCAAAAGGCCTCTTCTCGCGCGGCTTGATATATTAATATCCAGATAAAAGGAGGTAAAATGGGGGGATAGAGCAAATACAAAAACTAACAGGGGCCCCTGTGGCGGAAGTTTTACCATAGGATTTTCGGTGAGGGCAAAGGCAGGCAAACCGACAATTGTCGGCTGCCAAAAAAGAAATCGGGAGAAATAAGAATGACAAATCAAGGCAACAGCCAGCAAGAATCTGGCAAAAATAGAAGTGAAATTGAGGGATGCGGTTGCGGCGAAAAGACCCTATTCACCTGCAAAGGGAAATTGCAGTTAAATGGGGTGGTAGTGCATGGTGTCTGCGAAGATTGCCGTGAACATACCATTCGTTCCCTGGCTGGGCAACTTGGCTTGCAAATTCAGTTCCGGAATGGCCAAGTTGTTGACAAAGAGGAG
>CAYHIM010000046.1:1147-6909 GCA_964356665.1 uncultured Gammaproteobacteria bacterium | reverse complement strand
GGGTGGCCAGAGGGAGTTGAACCCTCGCCAGCGGCGCCACAAGCCGCTGTTCTACCGTTAAACTATGGCCACCATAATCCCAGCAAGGCTGGAAAATGACAAATCTCAAATTCCAAATAACAAACAAATTATAAATTCTAAATTCAAAAAAGTCAAAGGTCGCTTTTAAAATTTAATCTTTAATATTTTGAATTTGTTTATTATTTGGATTTTACTATTTGTAATTTATTTTACCTGGCAAAAATCAGTGCTCCCGCCAGGACTCGGACCTGGATCCACAGCTTAGAAGGCTATTGTTCTATCCATTGTCCGCCAAAAGCTGGCTGCGCCAGCGGCGGATCGCTCGCTAAACCGCTCGCGAAACTACTGTGCTCCCGGTAGGAATCGGACCTACATTTAAGGCTTAGAAGGCCTCCGTTCTATCCATTGAACTACGGGAGCAAAGTTGCAATAACTTTTATTTTTTTATATTTTGCCTAATTTTTTAAAAACAGCGCTTTGATATAAACGAAAGCTCGGCCGTTTTTCTTTTTTATAAAAATAAAAAGTGCCTATAACTATCTTACAATTTTTGCAAATTAGCTCTTTTGTCTGGCTGGAAATATTAGGGGTAAAAATACGGTCTAAATAGAGCCGTTTAAGCGGCCCCGGACCGTCTTTTTGGTATGATAACAAATAAGATTGACAGCTGCTGCAGTAAACGCGAAGAACCCGGGCATAACCGCCTCTGGCTTTTCTATATTTATCATTTTTTAACTTAAATTCTGTTTGTTTCACAAAACTGCTAACCTTTAATTACTAAAGGCGCGAGCATTCCCCGCGCCTTTAGTTTTACATATTTTGCATTACTTGTGAATAGAAAACTAGCGCCGGAAACCATGCCGATTATTTCTGTCTCTATGGTCGTGGTCGTCATGGGAACGCCCGCCGCGGTTAAACCCGCCAAAGCCGCCGAAACCGCTTTCCTGTTTTCCTTTCTCGTCTTTCCAAACTTCCGCATTTCCTTCTAAACCTTTCATCGTTAAACTAATGCGGTCGTCTTCCACTCCTTTAACGAGAACCTCTACTTCATCGCCCATTTTGAGCAGGTCAGCGGGACTGCCTACGCGATATGGCGCCATCTCGCTCACGTGCACCATGCCGTCGTTGCCGCCCGGCAAACTGACAATCACGCCAAAATCCATCACGCGCGTTACTTTGCCGCGGAAAGTTTCGCCCGGCTTAAATTCGCGCAAAATGTCCTCAATCATCTGTTTGGCTTTAGCCATTCCTTCCGCATCCGTAGAACAAATGGATACCAGCCCTTCGTCGGAAATGTCAATCGTAACGCCGGTGTCTTTAATAATGCCGTTAATAATTTTGCCCCCCGTGCCGATAACTTCGCCGATGCGGCTCGGGTCAATTTTAAACGAGATGATGCGCGGGGCGTAGGGGCTTAATTCTGCGCGCGGCGCGGCAATCGCTTTCGCCATATGCTCTAAAATTTCCAGCCGCGCTTTTTTGGCTCGCTCCAAAGTTTCTTTTATCAACTCCATCGGCAAGCCGAGCGTTTTGGTATCAAGTTGAATGGCGGTAATGCCGTCAACGGTGCCGGTAATTTTAAAGTCCATGCCGCCTTCGCCGTCTTCTAAATCCTGCAAATCAGTAATAATTTTCCAATTTTTCATATCCGGCGTGCTAACGATTCCCATCGCAATGCCGGCAACCGCTTTTTTAATCGGCACTCCGGCGTCCATCAAAGCCAAAGTTGAACCGCAAGTTGAGCCCATGGAGGAAGAGCCGTTGGAACCGAGAACTTCGGATACGACGCGGATAGTATAGGGAAACTCTTCTTCTGCCGGCAATACCGGCCGCAATGCTTTTTCCGCCAGCGCGCCATGGCCGATATCGCGCCGAGACGGCCCGAACATCGGTTTTACCTCGCCCACGCTGTAAGGCGGAAAGTTATAATGATGCATGTATTTCTTCGTTGACTTGCCTTCTAAATTTTCTAAAAATTGTTCGTCGCCCGGCGAGCCCAAAGTGATGGTAGAAAGCACTTGCGTTTCTCCGCGCTGAAACAGGGCCGAGCCGTGCGTGCGCGGTAAAATTCCTACTTCCGAAGACAGCGGGCGGATTTCGTCTAACTTGCGCCCGTCAACGCGCTCGCCCCGCTCCAAAATGCCGCGCGTTACTTCCGCTTCTATAATTTTTGGCGCCAACTCTTCCACTATTTTTTTAGCCAATGTCATTTCCACTTCTTGTTCTAATAAATAATTAATCGCCCCTTCTTTAATCGCGCTTACTTGCGCTTTGCGCTCCTGCTTTTTGTTAGTCTGGATTTCTTTAGCGAATAAATATTTAGCGGCGTTTTTGGCTAACCAGTCTTGGGCGAATTCTTTTGCTTTTTGTTCGTCCGCCGGCATCTCTGGCAGAGACGCCCCATGGCGCGTCTCGACGGTAATGTTATCCGGTTTCAATTCATCTGCCATTTTTTTAATTAAATCCAGCGCCGGTTTCATTTCTTTAAGCGCCTGCTCCATTGCCGCTAACAACTCTTTTTCCGCCACTTCTTTTGCGCCCGCTTCCAGCATAATAATTTTTTTGTCCATGCCGGCGACCGTTAAATCCAGGTCGCTTAATTTTTCCTGTTCCTGATTAGGGTTAAAAATAAGATTGCCTTCCACGCGGCCGACTTTAATGCCGGCAATAGGGCCTTGCCAATCAATATTAGAAATCGCCAAAGCGGCGCTGGCGGCAATTAAAGAAACCAGTTCCGGATCATTTTCATTATCAGCCGAAAGTACCGTTAAAATAACCTGCACATCCTGGCGGCTTTGCTGGTTAAACAGCGGACGGATAGCGCGGTCAACCAGGCGCGCGGCCAGCACTGATTCGTCCGAAGGCCGGCCTTCGCGCTTAATCCAGCGCGAGCCCTTAATCATGCCGGCGGCATACAGCCGCTCTTCATAACCAACTAATAGCGGGAAGTAATCCATCCCTTCTTTTTGCTCTTTTGCCTGCACTACCGCAGCCAAAATAACCGTGTCGCCATAACGCACGGTTACCGACGCAGTCGCTTGCTGCGCCAATTTTCCGGTAGCAATAGAGAGAGTTCGGCCAACCCACTCGCAGGAATATTTTTTCTCTGTCATATATTTTTCAGCCTGCTCAAAACTTTTTTGTCATTTCGAAGGAGGCGAGAGCGACTGAGAAATCTACTACCCGCCTGCCAAAGTTATGTGCTTTGCATTGCGGGCAGGGAGATTCCTCGCTCTCCCGAGTCACTCGGAGTCGCTCGGAATGACAATTTTTAAACAGCCTGCCTTTCTTTCGTGTTTTGGCCAACAAACTACAGACGCGCGATTTAGTTAAAAATCTAACGGCTATCTGTCTATTGACCAAAACAATTAATAATAATTCAAATCTACAAATTCATGCAAATACTACAAATACAGGGTATGCAAATTAATTTGCATGACTCACATTTGCTGTATTTGCATATAATTTGCGGATTTGCATTATATTTCTTACTTCAAAAATTTTCTCGCCCCTCCTAAATCAATAAAATCATCCGCTTCTTCAATTAATTTTGACGAACAAGTTTTTTGAAACGCCATTACTTCTACAATGCAGCCTAAATGGTCGCGTAAAAATCTAACTAAAGGCACAAAGTCGCCGTCGCCCGTCACTAATATGACCACGTCAAGCTTCGGCGCGATCCGAATGGCGTCTATCGCCAGACCGACATCCCAATCCGCTTTCTTTACGCCGGATAAAAATATCTGCAAATCTTTTATTCTTACCTCAAATCCCTGTTTTTCTAACGCCTCCAAAAATAAATCTTCTTCGCCGGTTTTAGTTTTAATCGCGTAGGCAATGGCGCGGATTAATTTCCGCCCGCCGACCGCCTCTTTCAATACTTGCCCAAAATCCACTCGGCGCTGAAATAAATTTTTGGCCGAGTGATACATATTGGCTACATCCACAAAAACTCCTACTCTTTGTTCTTTGTGCTTAATCATAATTAGTTATTTTAACTTTTTACTTCTTACTTCTTACTTTCCCGCCTCTTCCCTTCTTTCGGCTGCCGCTTCTTCCGCGTCTTCGCGGTCCTGCGCGCGCTGTTTGGCCGCTTCCAGCTCTTCCTGTTCGCGGCGCTTAATTTCCGCTTCCTCTTCAACCATTTTTTTTCCGATTTTTAATTTTAATTTACCCACTAATTCAATAAATGACTTTTCGTCTTCTTTTTGTAAATATTTTAATAATTTTCTCCGCTCGGCTACTTTGCGTAACAGCCCGCGCCTAGAAGAATTATCGTGCTTATGCCGGTTTAAATGTTCGGTTAAAAGCTTTATCTCTTCGGTTAAAATTGCGATTTGCACTTGGGAAGACCCGGTATCTTTTTCGTGCGTGCGGAATTTATTGATAATCCGCTGTTTTACTTTTTTATCTAACATAAGCCAAAATTTAGCTACAATCCGAGAATGGGGCGATAATCCCCAATCCAAGATTAAGCGAGTTATTTTATAATTTAATGAATTCTTCAACTGTCAAATTAGCATCTCTAATAATTTCATGCAACAGCCCCGGCTTAAGTGCGTCATGTAAGGGCACAGTTATCATTTTGCGCATTGTATCACTGCAACGCAAACGAACCTGGCTGCCTTTTTGCCTAATTATCTGATAACCGATTTTTTCTAATTTCTTTATCGCGTTTTTACCGGATATAACAGGTAATTTAGGCATACTTATCCTTTAAACTGATCAAATGAAGACTGATGTTATTTAGTTTGTGTGGTTTTTCTTTGATGTCTGCTAAACAAAGTTCAGTTGCTTCTTTAATGTTTTCTAAGGCCTCTTCTATTGTTTCTCCTTGGCTGTAACATCCTTCTAAACTGGGGTTAATAACCACATAGCCACCAATTTCATCTTCCTTTACAATTACTGGAAAGGTTTGATTTTTATAACTAAATTTCATATATTTTAATGATATAGAACAAATATAACACATCGTAACTAAAAACACAAGAGAAAATAAGTTACCTGATAGTTAAACAAAAATTTAATGATAATTTTAATCATTAATTAAACTTTTGTTAAAATACTTATTAAATTATATTATAATATTGCTAATATTAGCTAAAAAATACTAAAAAGACCTTACCAGCCTAATTGCGAAGTTATTGATGGATTGACATAATTTTTAAAATATGCTATACTATAATTATAAAACTTAAGTTAAGTTCTTTACAAAAATAGGTTCTTCGACAGCTTTGTGATAGTTACATACAATTTGTAGTTATTACCAAGCTGCTTGGGGAACCTGACAAAAATATATTATTTAGGTTCATTACCTGTACCAAGCAACGGTTTGGAGATTTTTCTCCTGCCCCCGGGTTAACGGGATTGAAAAAGCAGGGAAAGCCGCTCTGCGGCCAAACTAAAATCCCGGAAAACGGGAAAGGAGATTATATTATGAACACAAGTAAAATGACATGCCGACAATGCTCTGGGAGGGGAGAGGTCGGAGTTTGGTCAAATATACCCTCCCCAAGTATGGTGGCGGCAGGCTTTTCCGAATATGAAGGAGAGGAAACCTGCCGTTACTGCGGTGGCACGGGGGTGATCCAAAAGATAACGATCACCCTCAACCAATTTGTCCGGCGCCAAAATGCCGACTCCCGTTTCTCGCACTTCGCGGGAAGTTGGGAAGAGTTGGCTTCCCTCGGTGAAAAGTATTTTGCCGAGGCGAAACCGGGGTATAAGGCCGGGGTCGTTCT
>CAYHIM010000046.1:0-1137 GCA_964356665.1 uncultured Gammaproteobacteria bacterium | reverse complement strand
GGTCGTTCTCGTCCCGGTGCCGGCGGATGGATTTTTCTCCGGGGTCGTGCATTTGACTCCGGAAACCGAGTTGGTGGCTCGGTTTCAGGCCCGCCGCGAAGGTGAGGACCCATTTGTGGTCGTTACCGCCCGCGGCGAAAAAGCTCCAGCCGCTTTAGTGGAAGTTGTTTGCTACCGTCATGATGTTTTGGCGGCGGAAAACAACGCCTCCACCGAGGCCGACTGGGAGATTGTGAGTATCAACGCTCGCGACTCCCAGGAAAAGGAGCCTCAGCATCCCGTGTCAATGGCACGGAACATGCTGGGTCTGTCCGGCGGGACCCCGGCGGAGTACACGCCGAAACAGTTCGCGGAGGCCATTGTTTATTGGTCAACGCGAGCGATGGTTGAACCCTCTGCGTAAGAGGACGCAACCGTTTCGGCACAAAAGCGGCAGCGAATCATAGAGTTCGCCGTGACCCGCTCAAAGCCACAAATAGTGGCTAAAACTCGCGAGATTCATCCCGAAATTTCGGGACCACGACCATCCGCGAGCAGATCTTTTAAGGGTTTTGGAAAATTTTCCCCGGCTGGCGCCAAAAATTTCCCGATTCAGAGGTATCGTAAAAACCTCTTTTTTATTTCCCAAAAAAATATTTAAATCGTTATCTACCTAACGAAAGTCGTTGTCAACTAAACAGTCAATTAAAAAACATCCAACATATCTTAAACCGCATTGGACATTTTTAATCCTTTAGTGGACCATAAGGGACTTGAACCCTTGACCCCTTCCATGCCATGGAAGTGCTCTAGCCAACTGAGCTAATGGCCCAAAATTATAAACTAAAAATTATTTTATAATAAAATTTTATTTTTGTCTAACTTGATTTTTCAATAATCCACATTGAAAGTCCACAAATTTGTAGACAATCAATAATTATTAATCTTGTGAAAGTCTACTAATTTCTGGACTATAAACTATTGTTTATCCACATTTTATTACTCTTATCCACAAATATGTGGAAAAATAAAATTATTATTTAAAGTCCAGAATTTCTTAGACTTTCAATATTGGTGCCCCCGAGAGGAATCGGACCTCTATCCAGAGCTTAGGAGTCTCTTGTTCTATCCATTGAACTACGGAGGCTTAAGATATAG
>CAYHIM010000045.1:0-7173 GCA_964356665.1 uncultured Gammaproteobacteria bacterium | reverse complement strand
GCGTTTGGGTGGGTAATAACGACGGCACGGAGATGAAAAGAGGCGCGGACGGCTCAAAAATAGCCGCTCCCATTTGGCACGATTATATGCAACGGGTTTTAGGCAATGGCCCGGTAGAATACTTTAATAAAGACGAAAAAGAGGTGACGGGCAAAGACATCCTTGACGGCCTTAACCCGGGAGAGGTGGCAGTAAAAATAGATAAAATCAGCGGCTTACTGGCAAACGAAAACACTCCGCCCGAATTAATAGAAGAAAAAAAGTTTAGGCAGCCGCATAGCATTTTATACTATGTTAAAAAGGACGACCCGCGCGGTCCGGAACCAGCGCCAGCCGAGCGCGACATTCAATTTCCTATTTGGGAAGAGGCGATAAAAAAGTGGGCGGAGCGAGAAAAAATCTCTTTAGACGAGGTGCCGACAGAATATGATAATATCCATCGGCCGGAAAATATCCCCCAAGTTATTATTAATTCTCCCTCCGACAACGCGGTAATTACGGCTAAGACTTTACAAGTAATTATTGCCGCGACCGCCCCCTTTGGCGTGGGGCGGGTTGAATATTATATTGACGACCATCTTATCGGCTTAAACGAGCAGTATCCTTATAATCTTAATGAAGAGATAAACTTTTTAAATAATGGCCCTCATAAGTTAACCGTTAAGGTCTGTGATGTAAAAGAAAATTGCTGGCGCGGCGCCCAACAATTTAATTTTGTCCTTAACGATTCGGAGCGCGATTCAATTTTAGATTTAAGGTGGTCTTCGCCGGCCAATAACTCTGCCGTATCGGCCGCTAATTTTCCGCTATCACTAACGGCCGCTTCCAACAAACCCCGGGCGATTAAAGAAATTAATTTTTACTTTCAAGCGGAAGGGGGAACGGCTCGTTTAATTTCCTCGCTCCAAAACTTTAACGGCGGCAGTGAAGCTGCTGGCGTTTGGAGTGGAGCGCCTGAACCGGGAAAATACTTTCTGTTTGCGGAAGCGGTTGGTTGGGTTGGCAACACCAAACAAACAGAAAAGATTAGAGTGAATGTGGGGAAATAGAAATATATTATATATAATTTATCATAAAAACGCGCCCTTAGTTGGCGCGTTTTTTGTTTGTAATCTTTGGGGCGGGTTTTGTTGATTTGCGGGAGATTATTTTTTTATCGGCATTATTATGTAAAAGCAGTTTGGTTGGTTTTCGGACTTTAAAATTACCGGGGTGTTTGAGTCCACCACTTCTATTATCACCCGCTCTCCTTCAAAATTACTCAAGCCGTCCAATAAATAGCGGTAATTTAGAACTACGTTATTGTCTTTATTGCTAATTTCCGAGCTAACTTCCGCCAGACTTTCTCCGCTCTGGCTGTTAACAGAACTAACGGTTGTTTTTTTATCAACGGCGGAAAAATCAATTTGGACATCATTAACATTAGCTTTAGAAAATAAGGATGCGGCCTTAACCGCCTGCGTTAATTCGCGCCGGTCTAAAGTAGTTATTGTTTTATTTTCTTGGCTAACATTAGGTATAATTTGTTTATAGTCGGGGTACTGCCCTTCAATAATTCTTGATACTAATTCTACTTCGTCATACACAAACAGAATTTGGTTTTCCGCCGCGTATAATCTTATCTCATTATTATTTTTTTCGTCCGCTACCTCTATTTTATCGCCGCGCGTAGCTAAGCGCGTTACTTCAATAATGCTTTTGGTGGGGATGATTAATTTTTTTACCGCCGGCATGTTTATTTTATTTTTGTATTTTATTTTTTGCTCAATTAAGCGGTAGCTGTCGGTAGCGGCGAGCGTTAATTCCTGTTCGTTAAACTCAAAGTAAACCCCGCTTAATTCAATTCTGGTTTCGTCGGCTGCGGCCGCGAACACCACCCCGTTGGCTATTTTTTTAAACTCTTCAAAATCAAAGCTAAAGTAGTTCTTTTTATCCACCACCGGAATGATTGGATAGTCGCCGGCGTCCTCGTTTTTTATTTTTGTTTTAAAGTTGCCGCAGGCTATTTTTAACTCGTCGGCTGTTAAGTCAACATCAACCCGCCCAGTAGGCAATAAATTTACGTAATCGGTAAGCAGTTTGGCGTTAACCGTCGCCCGGCCAATTTTTTCCACCTTACCTCTAATGGTGGCGGTGATGCCGATTTCCAGGTCAGTAGTAATTAATTTTATTAAGCCATCGGAAACGTCTATCAGGGTGTTATTTAATATCGGCAAATTTATATTTTTACCAGCGACATGAACGACGTTAGCTAAACCGGTTTTTAAATTTTCCTGCGTGCAAGAAAATTTCATATTGGTTTTTGTTTATTAAATAATTTTAATATATTAATACTATTAATAATACTAAGGGGGTGGATAGTGTTGATTAGTTTGATTTTATTTTAATTTTAGTTAAATATTTTAATGAATAATGTCTTAATTAGTAAAGTTTAGTTGTTAATAATTTTAGCCGTTAAAACCAACAGACTTTTTATAAACAAATAGTTAGACGCTTGTTAAGTAATTTTTGCGCAGCTTATTATCATGTTTAAAAGCTGTAAATTAACTGTTTAATTGATTCTAATTCCTGTTTTTTACGCTGGTCTTGTTTAACTTCATTGCCGATTTTATTACAGGCGTGGATGGCGGTAGTGTGGTCGCGGCCGCCAAATTCGTTGCCGATAGTAGGAAAAGAGGTATTAATTTCTTCCCGCATTAAAAACATCGCTATCTGGCGCGGAACAACCAGCTCCTTTTTGCGGCTCTTGCCGGTTAAGTCGGCAATTTCTATGTCATAAAATTTAGCTACCACATCAATTATTAATTTGGGAGTAATTGATTTTGAGGGAAGACTATTAATAATATTGGCTAAAATTTCTTTAGTGCTGTCTAAAGTTGGCTCGTTTTGGTTAAACTGATGGTAGGCAACGACTCTATTTAAAGCCCCCTCTAATTCTCTGATGTTGCTTTGAATGACGCTGGCGATGTAAGTTAAAATGTCGTTACTTAATTGATATGATTTTTCCCGGCACTTAGCTTCCAAAATCGCCGTTCGGGTTTCTAAATCCGGCTGCACAATATCAACAATCATCCCCCATTCAAAGCGCGACTGCAGCCGCTGTTCTAAAGAGGGAATGGCTTTGGGCTGGCGGTCGGAACTAACCACAATTTGGCGGTTAGCCTGGTGCAGCTCATTGAAGGTATGGAAAAACTCTTCCTGCGTGCCGTCTTTGCCGCCCATGAATTGGATGTCATCAATTAATAATAAGTCAACATTGCGGTAAAAATCCTTAAATTCTTTGCCCCGGCCGGTCCGGACCGCCTGCACATAGTCATTGGTAAATTTTTCGCAGGTAACGTAAAGCGGTTTTTTGTCGGTTTGCTTGGCGATTTCATTGCCGATTGCCTGTAATAAATGGGTTTTTCCCAACCCCACCCCGCCATAGACAAAAAGCGGGTTATAGGTAGTCCCGGGGGTAGCCGCCACTGCTTTAGCGGCGGCATGCGCCAACTGATTATTTTTGCCGACAATAAATGTTTCAAAAATATACTGGCTATTTAAGCCAAAGCGGTTTACCTTAAACTCCTTGGCCGCCGCTTCTCGCGGCAAAGAAAACGCTCCGGCGTCGCCGGCGCTGATGCCATCAATTTTATCTCCCGCCGCCGCTCTTCTTATTAACTCCACCTTATAGAGAATCTCTTTAATTTTTTTTTGGATCACTTTTTCCAGCGCCTGCATAATGTCCCGATGGTATTTTTTTTCTAACCAAGCTTTAGTAAAAGTATTAGGAACGCTAATGATCGCCTTATCTTCCTCTAGGGCGGAGATAAAGGTATTTTTAAACCAGGTAGTAAAATTTGCCCGGGAAAGATTTAATTCCATCTCCCCTAAAACGGCCTGCCAAATTTCCTGATTAGTCATAGGTTTATAAAGTTAGAGAAAAAATAGGGCGTGATTTAATATAGAAAGTATAAACCAAAATTAAAAATATGAAAATAGCCGCCTTAAGTTTATAAGATGTTGATGGGCGGTGGATAAGATTAATTTGTTTAGAGTCAAAAAATTTAAATTAGGCGACTAAATTGACACGACGGTAACTAAATGATATGGTTATTAATAGTTTAATCATTAATAAAATAAAACATGTCGACTAAAAGAACCTACCAACCAAACAAAAGGCGCCGGAGCAAAAAGCACGGATTTCGCAACCGGATGAAGACTAAAAATGGACGCCAAGTATTAAAGCGCCGCCGCCGCAAAGGGCGCCGGCGGCTGGCAGTTTAAAGAATGGTTAATTATGTTAAAAAAAATACACAGAATCACAAAAACTAAAGAAATAGACAAAGTGTTTAAAGATGGCCGCAGCAGTTTTGATAATATTTTGGGCGTTAAAATGTTGCCGTCCGATAATAAAATCAGCCGCGCGGCGGTGGTTGTTTCGGCTAAAGTAAGTAAAAAATCCACCGCTAGAAATAAAATTAAACGCCGCCTGCACGAAATTACCCGGCTTTATTTGCCAAAATTAAAACTCGCTTCCGATTTTTTTATTTTAGCCCTGCCCGCGGCAAAAGATTGCGATTATCACGAGTTAGAAAAATCCTTGCTTTATCATTTTAAGAGATTAGGCGCGCCGCAAAGGAGGTAAACGGGCTATGAAGACAGATAGTTATAAATATTTGCCTCGCCTCTTGATTATTAAATTTATTCGTTTTTATCAGAAAACGCTTTCCTTTGACCACGGCTGGTTTTCTTTTTTATTTCCCCATGGCTACTGCCGTTTTTATCCTACCTGTTCGGAATACGGCATCCAGGCAATTACTAAATACGGGGTAATTAAAGGCGGGTTTAAAGCCGCCGGGAGGATTTTGCGTTGCAACCCTTGGCATAAAGGAGGATTTGACCCCGCATAAGCGGGAAGCTTCAAATAACAAAAATCAAACTGGGTTATTAGTGTTTTGAATTTGGGCTTTGTTTGTTATTTGGCATTTGATTTTTGATATTTAAGAAATTACTTATGTCCGAATTATTTAACCTTATTTTCTATCAGCCAATTCTTAATTTACTTGTTTTCTTTTATAATATTACCCCGGGCAACGACATCGGGCTGGCGATTGTGGCGCTGACAGTATTGATTCGGCTTGTTTCGTATCCTTTAAACCAGCAATCCATCAAATCGCAAAAAGCCCTGCGCGATTTGCAGCCAAAAATAGAAGAAATTAAAAAGAAATACGCCGCTAATAAGCAAGAGCAAGGCCGGGCGATGATGGAACTATACAAGGCCGAAAAAGTAAACCCTTTTTCTTCCTGTTTGCCGCTACTAATTCAGTTTCCTTTTTTAATCGCCGTATATTACGTATTTAGAGACGGCTTGGCTGGCAGCAAAGCATTAGATTTAGTGTACCCATTCATAGCCAAACCAGAGGCGCTTAACCCGATTACGTTAGGTTTTTTTGATTTATCAAAATCAAGCCCGGTATTGGCGATTTTAGCCGGCATTGCCCAATTTTGGCAGGTAAAAATGATGTCGATCCAGCAGCCGCCAAATATAGCCGGCGCGCGAGACGAGAGCATGGCGGCGATTATGAATAAGCAAATGCTGTATTTTATGCCAATTCTGACTGTTTTTATTGGCTTTACTTTCCCCGGCGGGCTGACGTTATATTGGTTAGTGACCACTTTATTAACCGGGTTGCAACAGCTGTATGTTTTTAAAAAATCCCACCAATCAACAAATCTTAATGCTGGGGTTTAAAATGCTCTATTTTTCCCTACAATAATTTGTAATGCCCTTTTAACTACGGTTATTTCTGCCGGCGTCGCAATTTCAACCGCATTATCAATTAAAAAATTTTTGTGCATTAAATTATTAGCAATCAGGCGGCTGGTTTGAATAAAGCTGACGTCAGTAGAATTACTGATAAACCCCTTTTTAGTGACTGACATTACGATTTCCAATAAGCCGTCTTGGGGGTTGCTTTTGGGGCTAGCGGCGTCCGCGTTAAGGTTAATTATCTTAGTCAGCCCCGGCCCGGCTGGCTCAATCGTATATTTGCCATTTATTTCCAAAATAGTTTCTTTGTTAGTTATTTGTGCGGAAGAGATAAAGCATTGCTCATTAATTTTGCCTAAACTGACAGTTTCTACTAAACGAGCCGAAAGCACGGTACAGGCCTGTTCTTCATCGGCAACGCCAAAACATTGGGCAATGGAATTGTTGCCGCCTACCGGGATAATGCCGATAGTAACATTATTTCCCTCTAGAGCATTGATTAACTGGTTTAAAGTAGAGTTATTGCCAATCGCCACGATGGTTTTGGGGTTATTTTTGATTTCTTCCTTGACGATGCTTTTTAGGCTGGTTAGCGGCCCCACATGGCAATTTTTGCCGTTTAAACCAAGGTCGGTCAGCCGCGTTTCAATTTTGGCTACTATCGGCTCATAACTTTTTTGGTTTAAAAAATAATCGAAAATATAAATATGCATAGAGCAACATTAAAACATAAAAGCATTAAAACAACCGTTATAAATTATAGATCCGCAAGCTAAAAGCTAAAATTTTTAAATCCCCGCTTCTTTTTCTGTTTCTTCTTTCTTTCCCTCCGGCTGCTTTTTAATGTTTTTTAGTTCATCATCAGCCATGGCGCATTTGCCGTTTAAGATTGCGCCGCGAGCGACACAAATGCTTTTTGTTTCTACGTCGCCAAAAATTTTAGCGGTAGCGGTTAACTCTAAGTCTCCTTTAATCGTGACATTGCCGCGGACTTCACCGCTGATCAGGGCGTTGGCGGCCGCTACGGCGGCGGTGATTTTAGCTTGATCGCCGACGCGCAAGTTTCCGTTAGTGGTGACGCTGCCTTTAATAACGCCGTCAACGATAATATTTCCTTGGCCCACAAAGTCGCCCTCTACTTTTACGGACGGACCAATAATTGTTTCTGCTTCCTTGAAATTGTCAGCTTCCTGCTTTTTAAACATATTTTTGTTTTAAGTGAATAACATCATTATTGTAGGGCGGAAAAAAATCGTTGTCAAAAATAAATTTATAAGCTAAAAAAATTGTAAAACTACACACCAAAACAATTTTTGAAACCTAAAAATTAAAACAATTTAACAACAATATTATTGAAAAATTAAATTATTTTTATATAAAGTTAAATAATTTTAAACTTTTTGAAAAAATTTAAATTTATT
>CAYHIM010000044.1:0-7306 GCA_964356665.1 uncultured Gammaproteobacteria bacterium | reverse complement strand
TTTTGGATACTTGGTTTGATTCTGGTTCAATGCCGTACGCGCAAATGCATTATCCGTTTGCCAACAAGGAAAAATTTGAACAAAATTTTCCGGCGGAATTTATCGCCGAAGGCGTGGACCAGACGCGCGCCTGGTTTTATTATCTGCATATTATCGCTACCGCGATTAAGAAAAAGCCGGCGTTTAAACATGTCATTGTCAACGGCATTGTGCTGGCGGCAGACGGCAAGAAAATGAGCAAGCGCCTGCAAAATTATCCCGACCCGATGGAAGTTATGGAAAAATACGGCGCGGACCCGCTGCGCTATTATTTGTGCGCCTCGCCGGTGATGAAGGCAGAAAGCATCAATTTCTCGGAAAAAGATTTAGCGGAGCAGACGAGATTTTTCAATACATTGTTGAACGTTTTGAGTTTTTACAAAATGTTTGCCGAGGATGAGAAAATAGAGAACTTAGCAGACAAAGATTTGGTAAATGTGCTGGACAAGTGGATTACGGCGCGGCTGGAAGAGACGAAAAAAATTATAACGGAAAAAATGGATAGCTATGATTTGCATGCCATTCGGGAAATCCCTATTTTTATCAATGATTTGTCAACTTGGTATGTGCGCCGCTCGCGCGAACGGTTCAAAGGAGATGATGAAGTTGATAAACTGCGGGCGCTGAAAACTCTGCGCCGCGTGCTTTATCATTTAGCGCGCGTCATGGCGCCGTTTTTGCCGTTTACAGCCGAGCATATTTATCAGGAATTGGGGGCTGATGTTGAATCAGTGCACTTGAAGCCGTGGGCTGAAGTTAGGGAAGAGTGGATTGATAAAGATGTATTAGAGAGGGTACGGCTTACGAGACAGATTATAGAAAAATTATTAGCTGCGAGAGCTAAAGCAGAAGTTAAAGTAAGACAGACACTTCCATTATATGTATCCCCATCCCCATCCCCGTCGCCATCTCCATCTCCATCTCCATCTCCATCCCAAATTTCATCTTCTACAAGCACCACGACAACATTATTAGAAGAGGATATTGAACAGATTAAAAGTGAAGGAAATGTAAAAGAGGTGAAGTTTGGCGAAAAAGAAGAATTAGATACAAAGTTGACTCCCGAATTAAAACTGGAAGGCATCAAGCGCGAACTAGTGCGGGCGATAAATAATTTGCGTAAAGAAGCCGGGATGACGATTAAAGACAAAGCGATTATTTATTATGACGGCGGCGCCGGCATTAAAAATGTTTTTGCCAAATTTGAAACCGAAATCACCAAAGAAACTTTAAGCGAAGCAATAGTCAATAAAAAAATAGCCGGCGGTAAAAAAATTGATGTTAATGGGGAAAAAATTTATTTGCGCGTAACACATAACACATAACATTAATGCCAAAGCATGAGGAGGAAAATTATATAATCCGCGACGTGAGCATCGTTGCTTTAAGCATAATTTTAGCATTGGTGCTTGCTAAAACCCATATTTTAGTTGAGTTATTGGCGGCGCCGCAAAGCACCCGCTTTATTGGTAGTTTTTTAGCAGGGATGTTTTTTGTTTCTGTTTTTACTATTGCGCCGGCAACGTTAGTGCTTGCGAAATTAACTAAATATTATCCTATATGGGAGGTGGCTTTGGTCGGCGGCGTTGGCGCGTTGCTAAGCGATGTAGTTATTTTTCAGTTTTTTAAAGAAAGCTTAACGCGCAATATTTTGTCTTTACTGCCGCAGTCGCGGCGCAAAAGATTGACGGGTATTTTTAAATCTAAACTCTGGCGCTGGCTGGTGCCTTTTATCGGCGCTTTAATAGTCGCTTCGCCTTTACCGGATGAACTGGGTTTAGCGATGATGGGTCTTTCCCGGATGCGCCTGGCGTTATTTATCCCTCTTTCTTTTGCGTTGAATTTTTTGGGAATTTTAATTTTGGGATTGGTGGCGGTTAATTTTTTCCCCTAAAAGCTATGAATTATGTCCCTTATGATAAAAATAAAATCGGCAAATTTTTAGGGTGGGGCGGCGAACACTTAGTTTATAAATATGGCCCAAATCGGGTCATTAAATTTTCCCTGCATGTTTGGCTCGCCGGTCAAAAAGCGGCAGAGAAGCTAAAAAGAGATTATCAGATTGGGCAAAAATATTTCGCCCCATATTTATTGCCGACAGAAATTTTAGCTTGGTCTCAAGGAAAAAGGGCGGCAGAAATTCAGGAAAAAATTCAGTGCCGCTTTTTAAAATCGGCGGATTTAGCCGACCCCTTGATAAAAAAGCAGTTTATTGATATAATAGAATGTTGCCGCAGAATGGAATTAGAAATTGGCGCGCCGTTTGATTTATTGGGGCGCGAAGGGCTGTTTAAAATTAAGCCAGATTTTTTAAGCAATATTTTAGTGACGCCGGAACAAAAACTGATTTTAATTGATTTTACCATTTTGGCATTAAAACCAAGCTGGCGCGACTGGCCGCTTTGGTTTTTGATAAAATGGGCAAAATGGAGACAGAAAAAAGTCCTGCAACACATAACACGCAACATATAACATACAGCATTACTATGGAAGAATCCTATCATGAGACATTGAAGTTAAAAATGAACGATTATGCGCATTTGGTATATAAAGCAACGAAAACTTTTCCCAAAGAAGAACTCTATGGCGTTACGTCTCAAATTAGGCGGGCAGCGCTATCAGTTATACTGAACTATATCGAGGGATTCGCCAGAAGAAAAGGTGACAATTTTAAATTATATAACAATTTCTTGGAAATATCGTACGGGTCGTTAAAGGAATCAAAATATTTACTACACTTTTTTTTAATAGAGGGTTATTTAGATATAAAAAACTATAAAAATTTATTAAATTTAGCAGATGAAATAGGAGCAATGTTATACAAAATAATAGAATAATTTGTTACATGTTAGGTGATTATATGACAATCCAACAAATCTACCAACTCGCGATTCAACTTGGTATAAAACACGACCTGCGCGGTCCGGCGAAAGTAAAAAAGTATTTGGAACGGACAAAAAAGAAGTATGAAAAACTGCCCAAAGATGAGCAGGCGGAGTTTGACCGAGAAAAATTAACTAATCCTTATTCCGATACGCGCGTTTTGAACGACACGGGCAAACAAGTTAAAAAGGTTTTAGTCGGCATTGATATGGAAGTTGGTGAAATGTTGCTGGCGGATAAGTTAGGCGATATTGATTTAGTGATTGCGCATCATCCCGAAGGGTCGGCGCTCGCGGATTTGCACAGCGTAATGGATTTACAAGCGGAAGTTTTGGCGCAATACGGCGTGCCGATTAATATTGCCGAAAGCGTGCTGCGGCCGCGCATCAGCGAAGTCAGCCGCGGCATTTCTCCGATCAACCACGACCGCGCGGTGGATGCGGCAAAAATTTTAAATCTGGGATTTATGTGCGCGCACACTCCCTGCGACAATATGGCGGCCAGTTTTATGACTAAGTTTATCGCTAAAAAAAGTCCGGAAACGGTCGGCGAAATTATGGAAGCGTTGAAAGAAATTCCCGAATACAAAGAAGCGGCCAAGCGCAAGGCCGGTCCGATGCTTTTTACCGGTTCGCCGGAAAATCGCGCCGGAAAGATTGTAGTAACGGAATTTACCGGCGGCACCGAAGGGTCAAAAGAAATGTATGAAAAAATAGCCGCGGCCGGCATCGGCACGGTGATTGGCATGCATATGCACGAAGAGCACCGCAAAGAAGCGGAAAAATACCATATCAATGTGGTTATCGCCGGCCATATGTCCAGTGATTCTTTGGGCGTTAATTTATTTTTGGACGAACTGGAACGCAAAGGCGTAAAAATTGTGCCAGTGAGCGGGTTGATTAGGGTGAAACGCAAATAGCGCGCATAACACGTAACACGTAACATAATACAGAGACGAGGCAGTGCCTCGTCTCTGCGTTTAAGTGTTTGATTTTTTGGGGTAAAATTGGTAGGATGAGTGGTGTATATGATAGCATTTTTACGCGGGAAAATTTTAAATAAAGGCAAGGGATACGTGATTTTGCGAATGGGCGATATTGGCTATCAGGTTTTTGTTAATGTTGTCGCCTATGCGGATTTAAGCATCGGGCAAGAGGTAGAATTTTATTTATATCACCATATACGCGAAGACATGCAGGATTTGTACGGTTTTAAAAGTTTTGCGGAACTGGAATTTTTTAAGCTGCTTTTATCCGTATCCGGCGTGGGGCCGAAGTCAGCCCTCGGGGTTTTAGGAATGGCGAGCGTGGAAGAAATAAAGTCATCAATCGGGGCGGGCGACCCGTCCCTTTTGACCAAAGTGTCCGGCATCGGCAAAAAAACCGCCGAGCGCATTGTTTTAGAGTTACGCGGGAAAATTGATTATTTAGCGCCCACCAAAGAAGGAGCAGCGGGAATTGCCGCCAATAGCGACGAGATTGATGCTTTAATGTCGCTAGGGTATTCTCTGCAACAGGCGCGCGAAGCGTTAAAAAATGTTGACGTTAATATTAAGGACAGCGGGGAAAGAATTAGAGCGGCGCTACGCGGACTATCGCGTAACGCATAATTCATAACTTACAACGCATAACATCAAACATCGTCTATTTTCTGAAGCAGCAACTTTTAATGTCAAAGCTCAAATTGCTCAAATTATTTCAAATCAAATCCAATCCAAAGTCCAAATTTCAAAATGAGTACTATGAAGAGGAGGATAATAATATCATTGACGATAGTTATTTTTATAGGTTTAATTTTGATATTGAGTAAACAGGCGCCGGCAGAGCAAAAGATTTTGGGAGAAAAGTTAAATCAAGAAAACAATAAAACATTAAAACAAGAAAACAAACAGGCAGAAGAGGCGAAAGTATCAACAACACCGAGCAGCTTACAAATTGCCACCCATGATAGTCAGGTTGATGCGCCAGCTGATGTTGCTAATGCCCGCAGCAATAAAGATGAAAAAGATTATTATTTAGTGACTAAAGTAGTAGACGGCGATACCATTGATGTTTTAATAGGCACCACAACACAAAGAATTAGATTAATCGGCGTCAATACGCCGGAAATAGTTGACCCGAGAAAGCCGGTGGAATGTTTTGGCCGGGAAGCAAGCCAAAAAGCGCGCGAATTTTTAGATAATAAAATAGTTTACTTAGAGCCGGATGACACGCAGGATAATCATGACAAATACGGAAGATTGTTGCGTTATGTCTGGCGCGCTGACGGGTTATTTTATAATTTGGAAATTATTAAACAGGGATACGCTTACGAATACACTTATTTTACGCCCTACCAATATCAAGCGGAATTTAAGCAGGCGCAAGCTTATGCGCGCGAGCATAAATTAGGGTTGTGGGCAGAGGATGTTTGTGCCGCCGCTAACAACACAAAAATTTCTGCTTCTGCCTCCAGCGCTTTGCCACCCAACGCAGACTGCGATATCAAAGGCAACGTCGCAAGCAGTGGCGAAAAAATCTACCACCTGCCAACTTGCGATTATTACGCAAAAACCGTAATTAATTTAGAGCAGGGCGAGCGCTGGTTTTGCAGTGAAGAGGAGGCGGTTGCGGTCGGCTGGCGCAAGGCGCAGAACTGTAAATAATTTTCTGTCATTGCGAGCGAAGCGAAGCAATCCCGAGGTTTCCGCGATAAACAATGAGATTGCCACATCCCGCTCGGGCGGGACTCGCAATGACAATAAATATGCATAATTCATTCTTACAATCTGAACTTTGGGAAAAATTCCAGCGAAGCGTCGGTTATAAAACTTGGCGTATTGACGATGTTTTATTGATTAAAAAGCCGTTGTTTTTTGGCTGTAGTTATTTTTATGCGCCTCGCAAAACGCAAAACGCAAAACGCAAAACGCAATTTTTTGATTCCGTAAAAGAATTAGCGAAGAAAGAAAAATGTATTTTTTTGCGTATTGAACCAATAGAAGAATTGAAAATTGAAAATTGTAAATTGAAAATTACGCGCAGCGCGGATGTCCAACCGAGCCAGACAATAATTTTAGATTTGTCCTTATCCGAGGATGAGCTGTTGGCCCAAATGCATCCTAAAACCAGATATAATATTCGTTTAGCGGAGAAAAAAAGCGTGACGATTCGGAAAGCGGCCGCAGATGAATTGGAAAAATTTTGGCAGCTGATGAAAGAGACAACCGATAGAGATGAGTTCAGAGCGCATAGTAAGGAGTATTATAAAGAGATGCTGCAGATTGATTGTCATTCTGAACGAAGCGGGCTCGCCGAATCGGAGAGGGAGCGTAGTGAAGAATCTATCATAGATCCTTCACTCCTTTCGGTCGCTCAGGATGACAAAAATAAGTTTGGTGTCAAATTGTACTTTGCCGAGTATGAAAATAAAATTTTAGCGGCTGGGATTTTTGTGTTTTATGGAGATATAGTTACATATTTACACGGCGCATCAACCCATCAGCATAAAGAATTAATGGCGCCGCATGCCTTACACTGGCACATGATTAAATTTGCCAAACAACTAGAATACGCCCAATATGATTTTTATGGAATTAATGAAGCAAAATGGCCGGGAGTAACAAGATTTAAGCGGGGGTTTGGCGGGCAAGAAGTAAATTATCCGGGATGCTATGATGTGATATTTAGCGCTGGCTGGTATGGAATTTATAAATTTATGCATTATCTGCGAGGATTAATTTAGATAAAATTTTTAATAGTCCCTCGCAAATCTACGGGCGTTAGCCCGTAGATGGAGAGAATCCAATATCACTTGTCCTTGTTGCTCGATGGTGGTTAGATAGTAGTATATGGAATACAGCAAACAAGGCCATTGTGTATACTATACCAGATATCATATTGTCATTGCCACTAAGTACCGCCGCAAGATTTTTAAAGCAGGAATTAAAGAATATCTGATAGAATTGCTGAAACGCATCCCTCGCTACTATCCTGAGCTCATGTTGGTAGAGCTAAACGGCGAAACTGACCATCTGCATCTTCTAATTTCCATTCCGCCTAAGATGTCAGTCAGCCAAGCGGTAAATGTTATTAAAACGAATACCGCCAGGGAAATTAGAAAAAAATTTGATTTTCTGGACAAAGTATATTGGGGAAACGCGGGTATTTGGTCAACCGGCTACTTTGTGTCAACCATCGGCATCAACGAACAAATCATTCAAAGATACATAGAGCAACAAGGACAAGATGATATTGGACAAAAAATTGTAATCAACTAATGCCACGCGGCGTAAGCCCGTGGAAGTTTAATTTTTAGATAAACCTTAAATTCTAATTTTTAAAAATTAAAGTATTAGATATTATTTAAAAATTAAAAATTTAAAATTTTATTATCTATAATACAT
>CAYHIM010000043.1:0-7363 GCA_964356665.1 uncultured Gammaproteobacteria bacterium | reverse complement strand
ATTTTATCCGGCTGATAATTCCCCGCCTCCCCCTCCCCGCCCGAACAAATTTAGAATGTGGCGCTAGTAATATTTATGCAATTTATCCGTCAATTGCTCAAAAAAAAATTACGGCTCGCTATTATCGTCATAATTCTAGCCGGCAGCGGTTATTTTGCTTATCAAACTTTTAATAACCAAACAGACGAGGATCGCTATCTAACGGCGGCGGTAACTAAAGGCACTTTAGTCGTAGCTATCAGCGGCAGCGGCCAAATTTCTAATTCCAGCCAAGTTGATATCAAGCCAAAAGTTTCCGGCGACATCATAGCAGTCGGCGTGACCAACGGGCAAGAAGTTAAGGCGTCGGCGTTGATTGCCCAACTGGACGCAAGAGAAGCGCACAAGGCAGTGCGCGATGCCGAAGCTAATTTAACCAGCGCCAGACTCTCCCTAGCAAAACTCAAACAACCAGCCGACGCCCTTTCTTTGTTCCAAGCAGAGAACGCTTTAGCCCAAGCTAAAGATAATTTAACCAAATTAGCGCTATCCCAAGAAATTAGTTATCAGCAAGCTTTAGAAACAAAACAAAAAGCCGAAAATGACCTTACCAAAGCTTATGAAGACGGATTCAACACTGTTGCCGCCGCTTTCATTGATTTACCGGCAGTAATGAGCGGGCTGAACAATACCATGTTTGATCAGGGTGATTTTGGGCGCTCGCAACAAAATATTGATTGGTATTTGAACCAAGCCAGCGTGGATAACCGCAACAAAGCAACCAATTATCGCGATGATGCCGTTAGCGTCTATTATCAAGCGCGCACGGCGTATACAAAAAATTTAGACGATTACAAAGCCACTTCCCGGACCGCCGCCGTCCAAATTATAGAATCCCTCGTTGCCGAAACTTATGAGACGGCTAAACTAATTGCCGATGCGGTTAAAGCCTTGAATAATTTTATTGATTTTGTTCAGGATGATATGGAGCTGCGCCGTCAGACTATCCCCGCCGCCGTCGCCACCCATCAAACCAATATAGATTCTTATACCGGCATCGCCAGCAACCATCTTACCCAACTGCTCTCAACTCAAACTGCGATTCGCACTAACCAAGAAACAATCCTTAACTCCGACCGAAGCATTAAAGAAAAAGAGCAAAATAATCCGCTGGAATTATCCGCTGCCCAAGCGGCTATTAAAGAAAAAGAAGGGTCACTAGCAAAACTTAAAGCCGGCAGCGACGCGCTCGATATCCAATCCGCTGAATTAACCATTAAACAGCGCCAAAATTCACTGCTGGACGCGAGAGAGAAACTGGCTGATTACTCGGTCCGCGCTCCCTTTGACGGCATCATCGCCGAACTCAACCTGAAAAAAGGAGACGCCGCTTCTGCCGGCACGGCGCTCGCAACGTTCATCACTAAACAAAAAATTGCCGAAATATCTTTGAACGAGGTTGACGCGGCAAAGGTAAAAATAGGCCAAAAAGCCACTTTAACTTTTGACGCCCTTCCCGATTTAACCCTTACCGGGCAGGTCGCGGAAATAGATGCCATCGGCGCTATTTCCCAGGGGGTGGTTACCTATGCCGTTAAAATCGGCTTTGATACCCAAGACGAGCGCGTTAAAACGGCGATGAGCGTTTCCGCCTCCATTATTACGGAAGCGAAAACAGATGTGCTGCTTGTCCCAAACTCCGCCGTCAAATCCCAAGACGAGTCAAGTTATGTTGAACTGCCGGCGGAAACCGATATCGCAGCAGCGACCTCAACTGCTAACGACGTCGCCTTTAAAGAGCCTCTGCGCCGCCAGGCGATAATCGTTGGTTCAACTAACGATGAATTTACCGAAGTCATCAGCGGCCTGCAAGAAAATGAGGTAATCGTAACCCGAACTATTCAAGCAACAAACAACCAAACGTCAGCCACTCAATCAAACTCTACTTTTAGAATTCCCGGCATTACTGGCGGCGGCGGATTTAGATAAAACCATTATAATTAATTTATCAGGATGATTGAAGGTAAAAATATCATCAAAACTTACCGGAGCGGAGAAATAGCGACGCCCGTACTTAAAAACATATCCTTTAAAATCAATGACAATGAGTTTGTCGCTATCATGGGCCCTTCTGGTTCCGGCAAATCAACCCTGATGCATATTATCGGCTGTCTGGATACGCCCACGAGCGGCGAGTACTTATTAGATAATAAAGATGTTTCCACCTTCTCCGATGATGAGTTAGCCGATGTTCGCCGGCAAAAAATCGGCTTTGTTTTTCAGGCATTCAATCTGCTGCCGCGGGCGACGGTTTTAAGAAATGTGATGCTACCCTTGATTTATGCCGACGTTATTAAAGAAGAGCGGGAGGAACGGGCAAAAAAAGCCTTGCGAGTTTCTGCTTTCCCGGAAGGATTTTGGCATTATTATTCCAACCAACTTTCCGGCGGGATGATGCAAAGAGTGGCTATTGCCCGCGCCTTAATCAATAATCCCGCTTTAGTGCTCGCGGATGAGCCCACCGGCAATCTTGATACTAAAACCGGCGCTATCGTACTGGAAACTTTTCAGCGTCTGCACCGAGAGGAAGGCCGGACCATTGTGCTGATTACGCATGAGCCGTATGTGGCCGAGCACGCCGAACGCATTATTCATATCCGGGACGGCGAAATTGTCAGCGACGACAGCAAACATAATCGCCGCTTGATCCATAACAACCATTAATATGATTCTTTCCGATTTATTCCAAGAAACTTACGTTGCCCTAGCGGCAAATAAAGCGCGCTCCGGTTTGACAACTTTGGGGATTGTGATTGGCATCGCTTCCGTGGTAGCGATGATTTCTATCGGGCAAGGGGCTTCTGGATCAATTCAAGCCAGCATTCAATCTATCGGGTCTAACTTAGTGCTGGTACAGCCGGGTTTCCAGCGGGGTGCAGGCGCCGGACCGGTAAGCGCCGGCCGCGGTTCAGCCACTACGCTCAAGCAAGCAGACGCGGACGCCATCCAAAAAGAAATTACGCCCGCCGTGGCGGTAGCGCCGGAAATTTCGCGCCGCTATCAAATTACCGCCAAAGGAAAAAATACCAATACGCAGGTAGTGGGCACGGTCGCTAGCTATCCGGATGTGAGAAATGTGCGAATTGATGTTGGCTCATTCATCTCCGACCAAAACGTGCGCAGTTTGTCTAAAGTGGCCGTACTTGGCCCTACTACCCGTACGGACTTATTTGGCGAAGGGGCAACGGCTATCGGCGAAACAATTCGCATCAACCATATAGACTTTAAAGTAATCGGCATTACCCAATCCAAAGGCGGGACCGGATTTACTAATCAGGATGATATAATTTTTGTGCCGATTTCTACCGCCCAGCGATTTTTAGCCGGCGATAACTATGTTACCACCATCAGCGTTCAGGCAGCCGAAGCAAGCGCGCTCACAACGATCCAGCAGGAAATTACCGACCTATTGTTGCAAAGGCATAATATCGCCGACGCTCAACTGGCTGACTTTCAAGTATTAAACCAGCAAGACATTGTCCAAACCGCATCCGCCGTTACCAACGCGATGACTATTTTGCTCGCTTCTATCGCCGGCATATCTTTAATTGTGGGCGGCATCGGCATTATGAATATGATGCTCACAACCGTTACCGAGCGTACGCGCGAAATCGGGCTGCGTAAAGCTATCGGCGCGAAAAAAAAAGACATCGGCCGTCAATTTTTAGCCGAAGCGGTAACGTTAACTTTTATCGGCGGATTGATAGGAATAATTCTCGGCTGGGTCAGTTCGCTCGCGGTTACCACCTTCGCGGGGATTGCGACCAAAGTATCTTTCCTAGCGATAGCGCTTGCCTTCGGAGTATCGGCGGCTATCGGCATTATTTTCGGCTATTACCCGGCCCGCCGCGCCGCCAGTTTAAACCCAATAGAAGCCCTGCGCTATGAATAAATAGGCCGCTTGAATCAAGTAACCTTAAAAAATTAAAAAATATAAATATGAACAAACTAATTATTATTGTCATCGCGGTAGCTTTAATCGTCGGAGCCGCGGCATTCTACGGCGGAATGAAATACGGGCAAAGTAAAGCTCAATCCGCTTGGGGCGGGCAAAACTTCCGTAACTTGTCTCCGGCAGAGCGTCAAAGATTCCAGGAGTCGGGCGTTAATGGAGCCGTTCGCCTGCGCCCAGGCGCTGGCGGGCAAGGATTTATAGCGGGAGAAATTATTTCCCAAGACGACAAAAGCATTACCATCAAACTGCGCGACGGCGGCTCAAAGATTATCTTTTTGTCGGAGGCAACGGAAATAGGCAAATTCGCCAGTAGCACCGTGAGCGAGCTTAAAATCGGCGAAACTATCAGTATTAATGGTAAACCTAACGCCGATGGCAGCGTCACCGCTGATTCTATTCAAATCAGGTCTCCCCTGCCAGCCGCCGACTAAATAAGAGGCGCGCACCAAAATCCATTCTTTAGTCGTAGTAATAAATAGCAGCCGATTGACTCGGGCCTAAGCACAAAATCCTCTTGTAGCTTCAAATCTTGATGGGGATGAAGATTACAAGAGGATTTTGTGTTGGTAGTCATGCTTTGGGGCTAGCAACTAAGAGTAATTTTTTATATTGTTTTAAATAGCCGGATAACAAGCGCATAGACTAATATTAGTATAGTAATAGTATACCGATATCTGACTTTCTTGACAAATATAGAATTAAGCGGCAAGGTGTATAATATCTTTAAACGCAATATATAAAACGTTCTTTATAAGGAGGGTATAGCGATGATGTATCATAGATTAGAGTTAAAGGTTAAAAAATCATGGGCCATTTGTTTTCACTATGACCCGGCAAAAGTTCAAGGGGAGCCTTGCGGCGGCCACTGCGGTAATAGAGCCGTTCTGCTGGTTACTTTTGGCGGGGAATATGGCTTTTCCTGCGACAACGACCCCTGCCGCAATGCCGTAGCTAAACAAGTTATGGATCTGGCGCCAAAATCACCGGAAATGATTGCGCAAGCAGAGCGGTAGCGAAGACAGCAAGAGGAGCACGAAAGAGCCCGGCTGGAGGGCGCAAGCCGTGCTTTGCCATCTGCCCGAATTGACAGCAGATGGCATACAGTCTCCTGTCCTCATTGTTCCGGGTCGTTTCGTTGCTATGATGCAGGGGAAGTAGAATGTCCAAGGTGTCATTTAACATTTAAAGCTTTTGATTAATACCCTCCGATCGTCAATTTCCGACTTAAAAAGGCGCCATGCTAACAGCGCCTTTTTTCTATTTCTAAATATTAAACTAAAAATTATTCCGTTATCAATAATTACCCTACCCCTTTATTTTTTCTTAATGTCTTCTCTCACGCCCATAATTATTGCGGCAATGAGCAGGAGAACTATCGCGATGATGGCGATGATTAACATATTTTTAGTCATTCCGGCCGAATCCGCCGGCTGGCAGAGGAGAGCCGGAAATCCCTGCCTACCGGCAGGCAGGCAGAAAAAATAATAAATTATTTCACTGCTATATACGGATACGGGTCAATCCAGTTGTCCAGTTCAGCTTTGTCCGCTGCATAGCCGCGCAGGTCAATTTCTTCCCCGCGGCGGAAACTCAAGTGCAGATGCTTGCGCTCCCCGTCGGTTTCGCTGGTGTAGCCCGCGCCTAAAATTCCCAAAAAGTCGCCGGCGGAAATTGTATCACCGACGCTTAACGCGATGCTGTCCAGTTTCAAATGCCCGTACAGAACTGTGATGAGCGCGCCATCCAAAGTACAGCTCTGCGCCGCTACCCCGCCGTAGCCGCTGACATAATCTTTTTTTAGCAAAGTGCCGCCGCAAACCGCGCGCGCCTCTACCGGAATGCCGGCTTCATTGGAAAAAATTTCCAAGTCAATTCCGGTGTGGTAGCCGCTAAAGCGCTCCGGGCTGACCGGCGAGTTCTGCGGCGTTACGTACGCGCCAAATAGTTTCTTCGTTACCCGCTCGGTTGGCCGCGGCAGGGGCGGAATAAAAGTATTGGCATCGGCAGGAGTGGTTGCGCCGCTGTTTTCTGTCGGCATTGTTGGCGCTGTGGCGGATGAATTAGCGGGACACGGCGCAAATTCGCAGTTCGGGCCGCTGCGGCCGACCGCCGTGCCGTCCGGGCAGAGTTTGGCTTCCATAGTACATTGCTGTGCTTGCGGCTGCTGCTGGGAAACCGCGCGGTAAATAAAATAAACGCCGGCGGCGAGGAGGAGGATGGCGATGATAATAATTAAGATTGTTTTTTTATTTTTTGTCATCTTTAGTTCGAGTTTGAAGTTCTTCTAATTTCATTAAAATTCAATAATTTTTACCTCTTTTTATCCGTCACCACCACTCTCTCCCCGCCCGGATAACCGGCGGACAAAACCGGACTTACGACCGGAACATCGTCAGCCATGATAACTTCCAAATCATCACCGCGCTCGCGGGCGATTTTATTAAGTTGGGCGATAAAATTTTTTAGCTTCATACCCTTCTATTTTCCCACTCCCAACCCAAAAAGTCAATAAAAAAATGCCATTTATAGAGGTCAGTGGTGATTGTGGATAAACATTGACTTTTTTATAAAAATGCTTTATACTCTAAACAGAGGTTGAAAAACCTCACTCATTCTAGAGCTTAAAGGTCCCATTAGGGATCTTTTTTGCGTTTTATGATAACTTTTCAATTTGTTTATTCCAAATGATATAAGAACTTATTTCTTTCCCATTTCTTATCCCTTATTTAAGCAATGTTTAATAAAAAAGTCAAAATTTGCAATTAGTAAAAATTGTGTTATATTAAAAGATATTCCGATTATAACCGGAATATTTTTAACATTCGGGGTTAAGTTTCGGGGATCGTCTAATGGTAGGACGCCAGGTTCTGGCCCTGGTAATTTAGGTTCGACTCCTAGTCCCCGAGCCGATAAAAAACTATCAGCCGCTCGGCTGATAGTTTTTTATTATCGGCATTGATACTAACCAACTACTTTCCCCCCGAACATCTTTAAAATCGTATCCACGTTATTTTTTTGCTTATCCTCTTTGTTGTCCCCTACCGCCTGCTGTGTGCCGCTCTGGCGCAGATCTTCCTCTATTAACGGCTGGCTTGCGCCGTTTTCAATTTCATCGGCGACATTATTGCCAGTTACTATTAAATTTTCATCTAACAACACATTAAAATTTAGAGGATGGCCAAAAACCTCCTGCATCGCTTGCGCTAAAATCTGCCGGATAGCCGGCTGCTCCACCCGTTCCTTATGGAATTTATATTTAAAAACTAAACATAATGCTCCGCTTATTTCCCGCGGCTCGCATACTTTTAAAATAAAAGAAAGAGAATGGTTGTACTTTTTAACTCGCGTTAGCACCTCTGCCCATTTAGC
>CAYHIM010000042.1:0-7731 GCA_964356665.1 uncultured Gammaproteobacteria bacterium | reverse complement strand
CTAAAAAAACACCTAATAACTAAAATTATTTTTATGGCTAAAATAATGTTGCCGCTAAAACCTTACCGGCAAACGCGCGATTACTTGTGCGGCCCAGCCTCGCTCAAAATAATTTTTAGCTACTATGGTATAGAAGTGGCGGAGAAAAAGTTAGCGAGCTTGGGGCGCACCAGCAAGACTTTAGGCACGAGCAGCCAAAATATCAAACGGGCGGCCGAAAAAGTTGGATTTAAAGTTATAATTCAAGACAACTCAAATTTTAGCGATCTTGTCCGCTGGTTAAAGCAGGCAGTGCCGGTAATAGTGCAATGGTTCACGCGCGGCACGCGGGATTATACTGATTCTGATATCGCCGAAGGCCATTACTCGGTAGTGGCCGGCTTAGACGATAAATATATTTATCTGCAGGATCCGGAGTTAGGTAAAATCCGTAAAATGAGCCGGGAGAATTTTAAAAAAGTTTGGTTTGATTTCCATGGCGTTTATATTACGCCGCGCAATTTAGCCATTCGGCGGATGATTGTGGTTTATAAAGACAAGAAAACCCCGCAGGACAAGCCTACGGGGCAAGCAATAAAACAAATACAATTATAAAAATATGAAAAAATTGTGTATTTTGTAGGATTGTTAAAGGCGAGTTACCTGCTCATGTTATTTGGGAAGATACAAAACATTTATCTTTTTTATCTAGCCATCCTAATACGGAAGGATTCGCGGTGGTTATTACTAAAAAGCATTATCCTAGTTATGCTTTTCAATTACCCGAAAAAGCAAGGTAATGTGTCAAGAGACAGACATATTGACATATTTTTGTTGATAGTATATACTGTTAATATCCTTTAAAATTTTTAAAACCATTGACGTGCGTCCCCCGCCAATAGCTCTGCAATTAAGCGGGGGTTGGGCGCACTGAGGTGATTCTTGCGTAATAGTGAGGATCCGGCCGGTTCCGTAACCATAACCTAACTGATGTCGTTCCCGATTAATCGGGAAGCCAGAGTCAGTAAAAGTGGTCCTAATCCGTTTTACTGACGGATTTTTTTAATTCCGTCCCTAAACCGGTTAGGACAAAAAGGGTGGTACCGCGAAAAGCTTTTTCGTCCCTTTGGCAAATTTTTATATTTGTCACAGAGATGAGAAAGCTTTTTTGTTTTCTTAAAATTGATCTTTTGAAAGGATTAATAATCATGGGCTTCGGAACAACGGAAAAGATGCGCGAACAGCTGCTGTTTGCCGGCGGTACCCAGTGTATGGGGTGTCATGCGGGCACCGTGGTCAATGTAGATGGTTTCGGCACACCATTTACATTTTGTCAGACGTGCGGAAAGTTGTTTTGTGCGAAGTGCGGGTACAGTGCATTTCGCAGTAGCGTAAACCGAATGTATGTTTGCCCGCAGTGCGCCGAATCAGTGTTTATTTTTTTACCGCTATTTCCTGATGGAGTAGTGGTAGAGGTTACTGGTGTAGAAGTGCGCTCAGAGCGATTGCAAAGTGAACAGGATATCATATCTTTCGCTTTGCGGAAAATTCGGGCGTAGTGACGGAGGGAAAAGATTGTGCTAGATCTTTTCCCTCCTCGTAATTTTATTATAATAAAATATATGCTTAATATTTTTTTTAAAACAGAATATGACGCCGACGCACGCGGCCATTTTGGCACATTCGGCGGCCGGTACGTGCCCGAAATGCTTATGCCGGCGTTGGAAGAATTGGAAGCCGCGTATGAAGCGGCCAAGCAAGACCCTGCGTTTAGCCGCGAACTTTTTGATTTGTATAAAAACTATTCCGGCCGCCCCACGCCGCTTTATTTTGCCAAGAATTTAACCGCTAGATTAGGCGGCGCAAAAATTTATTTAAAAAATGAAGGCCTTAATCATACTGGCGCACACAAAATCAATCATTGTTTAGGGCAGGCTTTGTTGGCGAAAAGAATGGGGAAGAAGCGTCTGATCGCCGAAACTGGCGCCGGACAGCATGGGCTGGCAACAGCAACAGTGGCGGCAAAATTAGGCTTTGCCTGCACAGTATATATGGGCGCGGTTGACATTGAGCGCCAACGGCCTAACGTGTTTTGGATGGAGTTGCTGGGCGCAAAAGTAATACCGGTTGAACATGGAACCAAGAGACTCAAAGATGCGGTTACGGCCGCCTTGCAGGATTGGATTGCCAACGTTGACAGTTCGTATTACCTGCTTGGCTCGGCGTTGGGGCCGCATCCGTATCCATCTTTGATACGCGATTTTCAGAGTATTGTTGGACTGGAAGCTAAAGAGCAACTTATGGAGCAGGAAGGCCGCCTACCAGATTATCTAATCGCCTGCGTTGGCGGCGGTAGTAACGCCATTGGCTTATTTAATGCGTTTTTGGAAGATAAAGGCGTACGAATGATTGGCGTTGAGGCCGGCGGCAGGGGTATAACTAAAATCGGCGAGCATGCTGCCCGCTTGCAACATGATGAAAAAATTGGCGTGGTTGAAGGTTATAAATCATATTTTTTACAAGATGCAGACGGGCAAGTCCAGCCTACCCACAGCATCTCGGCCGGACTTGATTATGCTGGCATCGGGCCTGAACATGCCCTGCTTTTTAAAAAAGGGCGCGTTGCGTATCGGGCGGTTTCTGACAGCGAGGTATTAGCGGCGTTTCAGCTTTTGGCAAAAACCGAAGGCATATTTCCGGCTTTGGAGTCGGCGCATGCGGTTGCGTATGCGATTAAACTCGCGCCGCGGTTAGAGCCTGATAAAATTATTATTATAAACATTTCTGGACGAGGCGACAAAGATATTTTTATTTTAGGCGAGGCGTTGGGAGATGCGGGTTGGAAAGATTACTTAAAGCGCAAGTCACAATAATACAGTATGAATACTATTGATGCCCAAGTTAAAAAAATTAAATCAGACAAGCGTATTGGTTTGATGACGCATGTTGTGGTTGGTTATCCCAATCTTACAACTAGCCGGCATTTAATCGCCACTATGGCAGAGGCCGGCGTTGATTTTATTGAGCTGCAGATACCTTTTTCCGACCCGCTGGCGGACGGTCCGACATTAATGCGGGCCAATCAAGTAGCGTTAGGGCATAAAATACGAGTAAAAGATGCTATGCGCCTTATGGAAGAATTTTCAACCACAGCAAGAATCCCATTGCTGTTCATGACATACTTTAATATAGTGTTTAATTATGGCGTGGAGGCATTCTGTCGTGATGCGGCCCAGGCCGGGTGCAGTGGTTTAATAGTGCCAGATTTGCCGTTGGATGAGGAATATAACGATAGACTAACCTATTTTGCGCAACAGCATAACATGTATGTCATTCGCACTTTGGCGCCGGTAACGCCGCCACATCGGCTGGAGTTAAATGCACGGTCGGCACGGGGGTTTCTGTATCTTTCGGGACAGCAGGGAGTAACCGGAGCTCGCAGGGAACTTGACGAAAATATATTTTTGAGTATTCAGCGCGTGAAACGATATAGCGGCATGCCTCTTGCGGTTGGCTTTGGTATTTCTCGTTCCACACATATTAAACAACTAAAAGGACATGCGGATATCGCCGTTGTAGGCAGCGAAGTGCTGAACGTTTATCACCAGGCAGACCCTAATAACGCCATAAGCGCAGTACGATGTTTTGTGCGGGAATTAGCTGAAGCCACGCGGTAATTTTTGACTTTTTAGCTCATTTTTTATACAATATTAGTATGCCAGATACCCTAAAGACAATTTTAATGATAGAAGACGAGACGACACTATTAGAAATGTACCGGCTGAAATTTGAAGCCGCGGGCTTTACTTTTTTAGGGACAGCGACAGGCGAGGAAGGTCTGACGCTCGCCGAAACTAAGCAGCCGGATTTAATTTTAGTTGATTTGATTTTAGCGAGTAAAGTGGCGGGCGGGAAAATTGACGGCTTTGCCGTATTGCAGGAATTAAAAAATAATCCGAAGACTAAAAATATTCCGATTTACGCCCTTACTAATCTTAATCAGGATTCTGACATCGGACAGGCGTTTAAGTTGGGCGCGGACGGATATTTTGTCAAATCAGATTTGACGCCCAAAGAATTAGTAGCTAACGCGCAGAAAATTTTTCGGGGAGAAAAAGTGGGCACTCGTCCCGTTAAGTAACATTAAGGTCAATATGGTTAAGATTGATAAAGATAAATGCATTGGCTGCGGCAATTGCGCGGCTGTTTGCCCAGCAGTTTTTAAAATGAATGAAGAAATTTTTAAAGCCGAGGTCATTAATCCGGCAGCGAAGGAGCATTGCGTAAAAGAGGCGGCGGAGATTTGCCCCACGCGGGCTATTAGTAATGGGTAACGAGTAATTGGTAATTGGTAAAAAGAGCGATTCTCATATTTGAGGGTCGCTGTATTATATAGAAATAGAATATGTTGAAAATTTTGCAGCAATCAAGGAAATCAAAAGCGCGGCTGGGCGTGATAAAAACCGCGCACGGGGCAATACAGACGCCTTGCTTTATGCCGGACGCGACGCGCGGGGTTATTAAAGGATTAAGCGTCCAAGATTGCCGGCGGCTAGGTTTGCCGGCGGCAGTGATTAATACTTACCATTTGTATTTGCAGCCGGGTACAAAAATAATAAAAAAATTCGGCGGAGCGCACACCTTTATGAATTGGCACAAGCCCTTATTATCCGATAGCGGCGGCTACCAAGTTTATTCGCTTATCCATAGAAATAAAAATTTGGGAAAAATTACGGACGATAAAGCAATATTTAAGTCTCCGCTTGACGGCGCGCAGCATGAATTAACGCCGGAACGCTCCATTCAGATTCAATTTGCTTTAGGCGCGGATATGATAGTTTGTTTGGATGATTGCCCGCCGCATGATGTTAATCAAGCGGCAATGGAAAAATCGGTGGAGCGGACGGTTGCCTGGGCGAAAAGATGTAAAGCGGAATATGAGAAAATAGTAAAAACGCGCCGCGGCGCGTTCCCACAAAAAAATCCTCTATTATTTGCCGTGATTCAAGGCGGCACTGACTTAGCAATGAGGAAAAAATGCGCCGACGCTTTAATTGCTATCGGATTTGCTGGCTACGGCTTTGGCGCTCGGCCGGTTGATACGGAGGGAAAATTTTTAAATAAAGTATTGCAGGAAACAGCCAATATGATTCCGGATAATGCCGTGCGCTTTGGTTTAGGCATTGGTCTGCCGGAAGATATCCTCGCTTGCATTACTATGGGTTGGGACATTTTTGACTGCGTTATTCCGACGCGGGAAGGAAGACATGGTAGAATTTTTTTGCCAAAAAATTCTAAATTTTCAATTTTCAACCCGCCTGCCGGACGGGCAGGTTTTCAATTTTCAATGAAGAAAAAATTTTATCATACTATTAATATTCATAACGCCCGCTTTGCTAAAAATTTTTCGCCGATTAATGCCGCGAGCAAATTGCCGGAATTGCGGGGATACTCGCGCGCGTACCTGCATCATTTATTTAAAATAGGCGAACCGCTGGGCGCGCGGCTGGCCAGCTTGAATAATTTGGAGTTTTATATTACCTTAATGGAGCAGATTAAATTTAGTATCCGCCAAAATATAATATAATAAAATAAAAAAGCTCTTTTTACCAAAGGAGATATGCCATGAGCAATTTCCACGTATTTGTTCAATTTCTTTCGGGGCAGCAGCCGGCGTCATCCCAGCATGAAGAAATTAATTTAGTTATATCTTTATTGCGGGAAGCATGTAATAGTTTAGACTTAGATTTAGGTTTATCATATAGTCTGCTTTGGCCGGAAGGGGCGCTTACGGGTTATCTTTATGCTGATAAAAAAATGTTTGTCTTAGGCAGGCACTTGTTAGTCATTTTATTTTATCCAACTGCAAAAGATAAAATAAAGGACAAAAAGATTCTGATAACAGATGAAGCGTTAGCTGATACGCTTCTAATAGATGCAGGCTATCTAGCGTCTGCTTTAAATTTGAATGCTAAGCAGGCTAAGAATTTATTGATTAATCACATTGCCCATTTTATGTAACCCGAAAAATTTAAAGAATTATGGTTATACTGCGAAATCATTAGGCCACTGGTTCAGTGGCTTTTTTCTTTTGACAAAGCCGTTCAATTTAGCTAAAGTTAAGAGTATGAAACAGCAGCAAAATAAAAAATTAGCATCCGCAAAATCACCCTTGCCAGCTTTGGAAGAGGAGGTTTTGAAGTTTTGGGAGCAGCATCACATCTTTGAAAAATCAGTCGCTCATCCGGCTTCAGGAGGAAGGACAAATGAAAGTAATTTAAAACATAACAGCCCACCACCCCCCAACCCCCTCCTCAATAAGGAGGGGGAGCGCGACGATGAAAAGAAAGTAAAAGAATATGTTTTTTACGACGGACCGCCGTTTGCGACCGGCACGCCGCACTACGGCCATATTGTAGCGAGCCTAATGAAAGATATTGTGCCGCGCTACTTCACGATGAAAGGGTATCGGGTGGAGCGCAGCAAATGGGGCTGGGACTGCCACGGCTTGCCGATTGAAAATATCGTGGAAAAGGAGCTGGGTTTTAAGTCTAAAAAAGACATTGCCAAATTAGGCATCGCCAAGTTCAACGAAACCTGCCGCTCCAAAGTTTTGACTTACGTGGATGAATGGCAAAAAGTTATCCGCCGTCTGGGACGCTGGGCGGATATGGCCAACGCTTACAAAACAATGGATTTGGATTATATGGAAAGCATTTGGTGGGTATTCAAGCAGCTTTGGGAGAAAGGTTTAATTTATGAAGGTTATCGCTCCATGCACGTCTGCCCGCGTTGTGAAACCACCCTGTCGCAGATGGAGGTGGCGGAAGGGTATAAGACCGTGAAGGATTTAGCAGTTACCGTGAAATTTCAACTAGAGCCCGGACAAAAAATTGGTGACTTCGTGACTGATGAGCATACCTACATGCTGGCATGGACGACGACGCCGTGGACTTTGCCTGGTAATGTTGCATTGGCAGTAGGGAAAAGTATTAAGTATCAAGTATTAAGTATTAAGGGAGGAGAAGAAAAATATATTGTTGCCAAAGAAAGAGTTAGCGAAGTTTTAAAAGACGTTACCTACGAAGTTGAGAAAGAGATAAAAGGTAAAGATTTGGTTAATTTAGAATACGAGCCACTCTTTGATTATTATGCTAAAGATAAAAATTTGGAGAATAGAGAGAATGGGTGGAAAGTTTACGTAGCGGATTTTGTAACGGCGGAGGAAGGAACCGGCATTGCCCACGAAGCGCCAGCTTTCGGTGAAGACGATATGAATTTAGCTAAACTTATTAACTTACCTTTTATTCAGCACGTTAATATGGACGGTACTTTCAAGCCGGAAGTGACTGATTTCGCCGGCATGCACGTAAAACCGATTGAAGATACGCAGACAACCGACGTGGAAATTATAAAATATCTGGCGCATAAAAATTTGCTGTTCAGTAAAGAAAAATACGAGCACAGCTACCCGCACTGCTGGCGCTGTGATACGCCGCTGCTTAATTACGCGATGTCGTCGTGGTTTGTAAAAGTGGAAGGGGTAAAAAAAGACGCGTTAAAATTGGCGACCAAAATAAACTGGACGCCGAAGCATATCAAGGAAGGCCGGTTCGGGCAATGGCTGGAAGGCGCGCGCGACTGGTCAATTTCGCGGCAAAGATTTTGGGCGAGCGTAATTCCCATTTGGAAATGTGACAAGTGCCAGGAACCGATTGTTCTTGGCTCTGTTGCGGAATTAGAAAAATTAAG
>CAYHIM010000041.1:0-7816 GCA_964356665.1 uncultured Gammaproteobacteria bacterium | reverse complement strand
TTACTCTATCATTTAATGTAAAAGAAATTATAGCGGTAGCTTCAGAGCAGGAAATGCTTGACGAGGGGAAAAGAGTAGCTGATGAAAAAAATGCGCATAATATCACCTGGGTACAGTTACAAGCTGAAAACATTTCAAAAGATTTTGGAATGTTTAATGCAACAACTATAGGAGCGGCTTTCCATTGGATGGACAGAAAAATTGTATTGGAAAAAATATATGATATTACCAAAAAAGGCGGCGGCGTTGTTATTGCGAGTGATCTTACAAGAGGCACAGCTCCGGATTCGGGTGAAGTTTGGAAAGAGGCAAGAAAGAGACTGGTAGAAAAATACCTTGGTAAACGCAGGCGGGCTGGTAATTCATTTTACGAACGAGGTGAAGACAAGTTTGAAGATAGGCGTACCCATTCCCCGTTTGGTGGATATAAAGTATGGCATTACGACTTTCAAAGAAAGTGGACGTTGGAAGAGGTGATAAAATTTTTATATTCAACATCATTTTCTTCAAGGCGTTTTTTTGGCAGAAAAATAAAAGCATTTGAACAAGAACTTACTCAAAAACTTTTACATATTGAGCCAAGCGGCATATTTCAGGAAGAAGTGAGATTAGAAGCATTGGTTGCTAAGAAGTAGTCGTTTGCAGATTTGGTATATAGACTACGTATTTTTATTCTGGGATATAGTTCTAGCATGCTCTATGATCTGGAGGCCAGTCGGGGCAAATTTACTTAATATTTCAAGATAGCTAAATCAGAGCTATTTTTTTGTTGTTTGACACAGCCAAGAGGCTGTTATAGGATAAAAGCAAAAGTTTTAAAAGCTTGTTCATTTCACAAAAAAATTGCTCTCCTAAGGAGGCAAAAGGAATATAATTTCATGATGATAGAATCAGTAAAAATAACCTGTTGATGTTTTTTATGTCAAAGCATTAGCAGGTTTTTTTTATTTTTATTCCCTAGGTATGTTAATGTATGCTAAAATATAAATATTCTTATTCTATTAGTAAATTACCTTAAAATGGATTGGCTACTGTACGCTTTGTTGCTACTTATACTCATCCCCCTTATTTCCTACGCTTACGCGAGTTTTTCTTTCGCCCCTTGGGTACCGTGCTGGCGCAAGGATTTAAAGCGGATTTTTAAGCTGGCTAATTTGCGGGCCGGAGAGATTTTTTATGACTTAGGCTGCGGCAGCGGTCAGGTAGTTTTATCCGCCGCTAGGCAGTTTAAAGCACGCGCCGTAGGCATAGAATTGGCTTTGCCGTTATATTTAATTTGCCAAGGAAAACGGCTGCTAGGCCAGCCAGCCAATGTTCAATTTAAATGGAAAAATTTATTTAGCGAAAATTTAAGCAATGCTGATGCGGTATATTTTTTCGGCATGCCGTATTCTATCGCCGCTAAATTAAAGCTTAAATTAGAGCGGGAATTAAAGCCGGGCGCGCGGGTAATTTCTTATGTTTTTCCCATTCCCGGCTGGCAGCCGGTTATGATTGATAAACCCACTCCCAAAGACGCCGCTATTTATTTATATACTAAAAGATAGCAGGTATAAGAAATCCGCTAAATATGTTTTCAGGAGGGGCTCAACCAACCCCTTTTTTTGTTCAAACGCCTTTTTTAAAGAGTAATTTCTTGACAAAAAATTAATTTAAGAGTATAATTAGTTAGAATAAAAAATCTATGAATAATTTTTTAGAACAGGCGCCGCCAGAGCCAAAACAACATTGGTTTAAAAGTTCATGGTTAATCATGCCCTTAGTAATTATTTTAATCGGCAGCATAATTTTTGTCGGCCAAAAATTAATTAAGAGTGACGGGCAAGTTCAGGGCGAGAAAATTGTTAGCCCCGTTAAGCTAGTTAAAACTATGGTCTTAAGCCCTGACAATAACGGCCAAACAAATATTACTACCGTCGGCACAGTCAAAGCCGACAGCAAAGTAGATGTGGTAGCGATGGTTAACGGCACGGTGCGCGGCATTTATTTTAAAGTAGGGGATATAGTCAGCGCTAATCAAGTCTTAGTCTCGCTTTATGACAGCACGTTGTTAGCTAACTTAAATAATGCCCAAACCAATGTCAGTAATATGCAGCTAAGCTATGACTCTAACCAGCGCAGCTTAGACGAAAATATTCGGCAGGCGGAATTAGGGGTACGGCGGGCGCAAGAGTCGGCAGCCAGCGCGGAAATCGGCCTCCAAACCGCACAAGATAACTTAACTAATACTCAAAATTTACAAGCAAAAAATAAAGAAGATATAAACAATAATGCAATCATTTCTTACTATAACTATCTCAATACGGCAGTCGGCGTCTTAGATCAAATAAATTATATTTTAGCCGCGGAAAAAGACAGCAGCCAGTTAGCGGGGGTAAGCTTCACCTTAGGAGTAAAAAACCTCCAGACTTTAAATGACGCTAAAAATGATTATTTAACAGTCCGACATTTATACAATCAGCTAAACGAAAGGGCGGTTGATAACAGCTACCTCATAGACGCCACTCGTTCGGTAGCGGCGCTTTTAAATCAGATAAAAATTTTAATTGACGATACGCTTACCGTGCTTAACAACACCATTGCCAGCGCTTCATTTTCCGAGTCAGCGCTGGTAGCGCAGAAAAATTCTTTTTTAGGGCTGCGCTCTAACATTATCGGCGCCCAATCAGCTGCTCAAGCGACTTTGAATAGTCTGCAAAATATAGACTTAACTAATAAACAGCAGCTTGATGCTTTAGAAAATGCAGTTAAAATTGCCCGCAGCCAATTAACTCTGGCTAACACCGGCTCTGAAACGGCTAGCGCTGCTTTTAATGGCGCACAAAAAAATAAAGAGCAGGCGTTAGTTGGCGCTAAAGCCGCTTTAGACAACGCGCGCGGCCAGCTTAATATTATCCAGACACAAGTAGCTGACTTATCACTCAAAGCCCCCATCGCCGGCATTATCAGCCAAAAATCCGTTGAGCTAGGCAGCGAGGCACGTGCCGGCCAGATATTAGCGGAAGTTTCTCAAAGCGATGCTGTAAAAATAGTCATAGGAATTTCCTCCGCCGATGTTTATAGGATAAAGTTAGGGCAGAAAGCCGTAATTAATGATAATTTAGAAGGAATAGTAACTCGCATTGACCCGGCGGCAGATATAACGACAAAAAAAGTAACAGTAGAAATTACTTATGATAATAAAGACAAAAAGTTAATTCCGGAAACATTTATGGATGTTAAACTTCCAGTCTCAGGACAAAGCGCCGGACCGCTTTCTGGAAGTTTCTTTCTCCCCCTGCCGGCTGTTTCTATCACGCCTAGCGAAACATTCGTATTTTTGTTAAAAGAGGGGAAAGCAAGTAAAGTTTTAGTGGAGTTAGGTGCCGCCGAAGGGGAAAAGATAGAAGTTACTAGCGGGCTCCGTAACGGGGACGAAGTAATTGTGGAAGGGAATAAGGAGTTGGAAGATGGGAATTTAGTGGAGATTATAAAATAATTTCAAATTATTCCAAAGCTCAAATTATTCCAAACCAAACCTAAAATTCAAATGTCAAAAATTAAATTTCGAAACTAGTTATGTTTTCAGAAAATGAAGGACAGGAAAATACAAGTCTTTCTTCAGATTCAAAATATTTAGCGAAATTGGAGTTTAATCCGGCTTTGCGCAAGACCTGGCTGAATTTTTTCGTCAGCAATTTTCGGGTAGTGGTTTTGTTGATTATTTTAATTTCCGCCTGGGGAATTTACGCGTATCAAAAATTACCGCGTGAGTCAAATCCGGAAGTAAAAATTCCTATCGCGATTGTCGCTACTGTTTATCCGGGCGTTTCGCCGGCAGACATGGAAGAGCTGGTAACCAAAAAATTAGAAACCGGCATCGCGAGCATCAAAGGGATCAAACAGATCACCTCTACCTCTGCCAATTCGCTCTCGGCGATTACCGTTGAGTTTGAAGCAAGCCAGAATTTAAAGGATTCTATCCGCAACTTGCGCGATGAAGTCGCTTCTTTAAAAAATAGCCTGCCGACTGACGCCCAAGAGCCGCAGGTAAAAGAAATTTCTTTAGACGACCAGCCGATTTGGACGATCAGCTTATCTGGTCCCTACGACGGGCTGACCATGCGCAAATATGCCGATGACATTAAAAGTGAATTGGAAAAAGTCACCGGCGTGCGCGAAGTATTGCTGTCAGGCGGCGATGAAATAGAATATGAAGTTGCTTATGACCCGCAAAAATTAAATTTTTACCGCCTATCGCCGGATGTAGCCAACCAAGCCATTAAGGCGACAAACTTAACATTGCCGGCCGGAACTTTCAGCGGCGATAAATTCAATTATAGCATCCGCTCGGACGCTCGGGTTTTTTCCGCCGCGGCTATCGCTAATGTTCCTATCGCGCACGACAACAGCGGCAGCTTAATATATCTAAAAGATGTTGCCTTAATTCAGGAAAAAACAATTAAAAAAACGACTTATTCTCGCGAATCTGGGAGCGGCCAAACGCCGATTGACGCGATCAGTTTGTCGATTGTGAAAAAAACCGGCGGCAACATTATCGACACAATTAATCAAAGCAAAACGGCAATTAATGATTTACTAAAAAAATTTCCACCCGGCATCAACTACCATGTTAATATTGACATGGCAGAAATTATCAGCCAGCAGTTTACTCAGCTAACGCATGATTTTATTTTGACTGTTATTTTAGTCGGCATCATCCTGTTTTTACTGGTCGGTTTAAAAGAAGCCCTTGTTGCGGGCCTGGCTGTGCCGCTGACTTTTTTCGTCACTTTTGGCGTCATGAACTATACCGGCATCACTTTAAATTTTCTATCAGTATTTTCTTTGTTATTGTCGCTTGGTTTACTGGTTGATGATGCAATTGTGGTGGTGTCTGCTACCAAACAATATTTGCGTACCGGTAAATATACGCCGGAAGAAGCGGTGCTATTAGTATTAAATGATTTTAAAGTAGTATTAACAACCACTACCTTAACAACCGTGTGGGCGTTTTTGCCTATGCTTTTGTCTACCGGCATTATGGGTGAATTTATCAAATCAGTGCCGATAACCGTATCTGTAACTTTAATTGCCTCGCTTTTGATCGCTTTAATGGTGAATCATCCGCTGGCGGCAGTATTGGAACGCGTCCGGTTAACGCGCAAATTCTTTTGGATAATAATTATTGGTTTAGTGGCGGGCGGTGTTTATGTTGCTTTTTTGGGCCCATGGTACGCCTACCTAACCGCAGCGCTCTTAGTAACGGCGGTTATTTTAATCCGTTGGTATCGGCGCGGCGGCAAAGCAGTTTTACAGCATAATAAAGAACTAATGGAGGCGGAAGCGGAAGATGATGAATTAATAAAAAAGAAATTACGCGAGCAAGGCACGCACCAAGACGATAATTGGTTCAGCCGCGCGATTCACGGCATAATTCATTTTAATAAAATTTTACCTTATTATGAAAAAATTTTACGCAAAATTTTATCAACCAAAAAAACTCGGCGCGGGACTATCGCGGCCGTTATAGTATTATTTGCCATCGCCGTTTCTTTATTAGTGACGGGCATTGTGCCGACGGAGTTTTTCCCCGCTTCTGACGAGGATTATTTAACTATTTCTGTACAAGCCCCGATCGGCTTAAGAATTGAGGAAACCGACAAAATTGTACGTCAAGCAGAAGAAAAGTTATTGCCATACAAAGCCATAGATAATTTTTCTACAGTAGTCGGACGGCCGGGAGCTTCTTTAAATGCTATCGGCGGCGGCTCTTTTACCGATAATTCCAATTTAGCTGGCATCACGGTACGGTTAGCGGGTAAAAAAGAGCGTAACATAACTTCTTACGATTTAGCTGCGCAAATAAGCGAGGATGTAAAAACAATTACTGGCGCGACTATTGTCGTAGAATCTCCGCGCGGCGGGCCGCCGGCAGGCGCGGCGTTTGAAGCGAGAATCGTCGGCGAAGATTTACAGCAGTTGGATAAAATTGCCCATGATTTAAAATTAATCCTGGCTGCCATCAAAGGCGTAGCCACGCCGGTTATTTCCCTAAAAGACGCGCCGGCGGAATATACTTTTAATCTAAATCCGGCGGCGCTGGAACTGAATAATTTAAACGCGGCGCAGGTAGGCAGCGTATTGCGCTTAGCCATTACCGGCACCGAGGTCTCTAAAGTCATTGTCGGCGGCAAAGAAATAAAAATAATGGCGCGCTTTGACCCTAACACCATTCCGAATTTAGAAAGCATCCAGAATTTGCAGGTGGTAAACCGGCTGGGCAACTCTGTTTTCTTAAAAGATGCAGCTAAAATTGAGCTACAGTCCTCGGTTGACGCCATTACGCGCATTGACCAAAAGCGGACTGTCCTGCTTTCTTCAGGCGTAACCGGGGTAACCCGCCCGAACGCGGTTTTGGCTGAATTCCAACAAAAAATAAAAGATTATAAAATGCCGGATGGCTATTCCATAGTATACGGCGGTGAAAATGAACAGAATCAAGAATCAGTATATTCAATTCTGGTGGCGATGGTTCTGGCGGGAATTCTTATTATTTCCACCCTCATTATTCAATTTAATTCTTTCAAAAAAGCGTTAATAGTGTTGTTCACGATCCCCTTAGCGCTTATCGGCGTATTTTTTGGGCTGGCGATTTTCCGCATCTCATTAAGTTTTCCGGGCCTGATCGGTTTGCTTGCGCTTTTCGGCATCGTGGTAAAAAACGCCATCATCTTGATTGATAAAATTAATCTCAATCTTAAATTTAAAATTCCCTTTGAAGAGGCGATCATTGATGCGGGCAAGTCGCGGCTGGAAGCAATTTTTATCACTTCTATCTGCACTATTTTAGGTTTAATTCCGGTAACTTTATCCGAAGAAACCTGGACCGCTTTAGGCAGCGCTGTGATTTTCGGTTTGACTCTGTCTTCTTTTCTGACTTTATTTATCGTGCCGACGATATTTAAAATGATAATCGGGGAGAAGGAAAGATTTTAAGCAAGTTAAAAGTTATAAAGTAAAAAGTTTTAAAAAATTTATTACTTTAATAAAGGAGGGTGGACAGATGAGAAAAATCTTTAGTTTTGAGTCGCCTGATGCTAATGAAAAGTCGGAGTGGTCAGAGTTGGGAGTAAAAATTCTAAAGATCACTTTACTCCTAGTGGGATTAGCAGCTCTTTATTGGTTAGCTAGTAATGGCGCTTTCAAGTCTTTTGTACATTACTAATATCAATGCAAATAAACAAAAAACAGGCGACTCAATTTGAGCCGCCTTTTTTCTTTTTTTAAAATATTGACTTTTTTCTCTTAAAATGCTACTATTTTTTTATAATTTACCCCGTTAAACCGCAGTTATTTATACGGGGTTTGAACGTTACAATTCAATAAAATCAGGGTGAGCGGATAGCTGCCCGTTCATATAAATTGAACGGGAGGAAAGTCCGGACATCACAAAAAGATTAGTGGGTAACGCCCACCGTCCCGCTCCAGTTTTCGTGAATAATTATAAGATATTAAAAATTATTGTAGTTATTAATGGAAACTGGGGCGGGATAGGGAAAGTGCCACAGAGACTATACTACCCGCCTAATTGCGTAAGCTATTGGCGTGGGAAAGGTGAAAAGTTGCGCGGTGTTAATATTTGTTATGAGGATATCCTAATGAGTATTAGCTACGCGCAGGCGGCGTTGGCGACAACGTTTGATGGTAAACCCTAATTGATGCAAGAGCAAATTTCTCCCGCAACATTGCGGAAGAAGGAACGTAGCTCGCATGATCCTGATGGCAACATCAGGACTAGATAAATAGCTATCTCCCCCAGTAATGTGGGAACAGA
>CAYHIM010000040.1:0-7863 GCA_964356665.1 uncultured Gammaproteobacteria bacterium | reverse complement strand
CATAAGGAGAAAGGCTCCCCTCTCCTTTATAAGGAGAGGGGTTAGGGGTGAGGTTAATCATTATCTGCGCTAATTTTGGCGGCAGCATTCCCGAATAATCATCGCGCCCGGGCCGGCCGTAATCGCGCGCGGACAGTTCCTTAAACGGCTGAACGGCTAAAGTTTTACCGACAAAATAATTTCTGCCGTCATTAATGATAATAATTTCCGCGCCCCGCCCGCTGGTTAACTTATTTTGTTCCGCCACGACCGACGACAAAGTTTTTTCCCGGCTCGTTACCCAGCGCGAATTCACGCCGCGCTCTTTTAACATTCTCTTAATCTCCATCGCCAACTCTTTTTCCGGTTTAAATTTCCCCGCCCCATAATATGAAATTCCAAAATTGAATTTACCAGTTATACTTTCCAAGGGGGGCATTAATTTTGACATTAAGTCATTTGACATTGCTTTGAAATTTGACATTTGATATTTGAAATTAATGGCTCCCATCTTTATCGTCCCTCCTAACTTCCTAATTAAACTCGACGCGCCTATCTCTTGTTCTATTTCCACGACCGCCGCTTCTTCCCCTAAATATAAAACCTGCTTCGGCTTTAATCTAAAAACCGCCGCAATTTCGGCGAACGACAAGGTTGGATTTCTGCCTAAGATAAAAAAATATTGCATAGCTTTATTTTAAGCTGATTATAAACTTTTAGCAAAAAGAAAAAGCCCTTGCGAAAAATTGCCAAGGGCTCTTAAAGGTCGAGTTAATTCATTACCTAAAGAATGTTATTCAGTAATTTTTCCTCTTTTGCGAACGCCGCCAAACCACATGTTATTTTCTTGCAAACCCCCAACCCCCTCTGAAACACATACCGCTAGTCTATAGTTAAAAGACTTAAAAGTGATGTGATGCCACTCGCCCCCTGCTTCCCAAACGGCGCAGTTCGGATATACTAAACCAAATGGTTTGTCTTCGTTAGCGGCCGCAACCGCGCATGGATCAATTTTTAAACCGCGCAGTTTATATTCGCGACTCAATATTTTCTTCAATTCATCTGCGCTTAACGAATGGGGATATTCATTGAGGTTCAACTGAAAAAATTCCACAATTATGCCTTGCTCTACACCGCTACCAGGCGGTATAGTAGTAAGAATTGAATTTTCTACTAATGTACCGAAATGATAATCGCCTAATCTTTTCTCAAATCTTTTCTCAAAGCCATTCAGTATATCTAATAAAGTACGGCTGCGATCTAACTCACAAAGGATGCAATCAATAATATTGATCGATTCATTTAATGCTTGGTGAACCGCGGCTTTCACGGCGGCCGCAACCCTCGTGTTCAAAATGCCGCGCATCAGCGCCAGTTGAACGCCTTCTTTTGAGAATTCCGGCCCGCTCTTACGCAATGCGGAACGGATATGGCATAAGAGCTTTTCTATCTGCCCGTTCGTCATTGGATTAACTAGCTTACTAAGTGCTGTTGGAGATGGGGTCGATGATTTTGACATCGGCGTCATCCTCCTTTGTGAATGAGGTCAGTTCGCAAAAGCGAAACTGGCTACAAAAAAGTTTTTGTAACTTTTACATTATGCCATAAAATAAAACTTTGTCAATATTGCTAAATTTTCTTTTCTGCGCTACATTATAAACACAATTAATAATTACCCCCATACAATGCTTGCGCATTTAACGGGGTAAACCTTTCCCACGCTATTTTTTAGCGATAATCCCGCAGATATCCTGCGGGAAAAGGTGTCTCTTGAATCCTGCAAGGAGGAGCGCCTTGCGGGTTTTTATTTTATAATACGAATATCTAAAATTAATATGTCAAAAAAAGCAACCGTCATCACTGAAGAAAGAGACGAGCGCATACAGCGCTATGAACTTGTTTACCTCATCCCTAATAAGTTTAGTGAAAACGAACTAGACCCAATAAAGGGCCCGGTGATAAAATTAATTAAAGACAACGGCGGCTTGATTGTGCAGGAAGAGACTTGGGGGAAGCAAAAGCTGGCTTACCCGATAAAAGGATTTTTCCACGCTTATTATTTTATCATTGAATTTGATTCCCCGCGGGAAAATATTAATAAATTAAATAATTACCTGCGTTTAAATGAAGATGTCCTCCGCCATTTGATTACCCAAAAAAGAATTAAAACGGCGGAAGAAATCGCGAACGAAAAACGCGCGATGCAAAAAATGGCCGAAGAGCAAGCGCAAGCCCTGAAGGAAAAAACAGTTAAGCCCAAAGCGCCGGCCGAAGCCAAAGAAAAAGAAGTGAAAAAAGTAAGTATTGAAGAGCTGGACGAAAAACTAAATAAAATTTTGGACGATACCGAGAGTTTGCTTTAAGATATTATTATTCTTTTAATTACTCATTCCTGCTAATTACAAATTAAACACAAATATACCGATACTAACCTTTGATGTTTACCGCCTGTATTGGTAAATTTGTAAAAGATTTGTAATTCGTAGAGTAAACAAACACATATGAACCTAAACAAAGCAATGATTATCGGCAACCTAACCCGCGACCCGGAGGTGCGCACCACCCCTTCCGGGCAAACGGTTGCTTCTTTTTCAGTCGCCACTAACTTTAGCTGGACGGACGCTAACGGCCAGCGCCAGCAAAAAGCGGAGTTTCATAATGTGGTCGCTTGGCGCAAATTAGGCGAAATCTGCGGCACTTATTTAAAAAAAGGCAAGCAAGTTTATATTGAGGGGCGGCTGCAAACCCGCGACTGGGTCGGCCAAGACGGCGCTAAGCGCAACCGCACGGAAATTATTGCCGACAATATGATTATGCTTGGTTCCGCCGCCGGCCAGCCGGCCGGCGCCTATTCCGCTCCGATGGCTTCTCCGCGGCCGGCAGGCGCTCCCGCCCCGATGAGCGAAGAAATCCCAACCATTGACCAAGAGGTGCCGGCAACATTTACCGCCGCGCCGGAAGAATTTAGCGCTCCGTCCGAAACAAGCGGCGAAGAAGAAATTAAAGTAGAAAACATTCCTTTCTAACAACGCAATTTATTTAGTGTACTCGTGATTAATAACATGAAGCAACAGCCACTGAAAAAAGACAAGCAATGCTATTTTTGCGTTAATAACTTAACAGACGTTGACTATAAAGACGCGCAACTTTTACGCCGCTTTTTAAATTCTTACGTCAAAATCTTGCCCAAAAAACGCACCGGCGTTTGCTCCAAGCACCAACGTAAAATCGCTACCGCCGTAAAACGCGCGCGCATTTTGGCATTAATTCCTTTCCTCCCGCACTAACCTCGCATAGCTCGTAACGCGTAACGTATAACAATAATCAAGGGCGCTGTATGTTATGTGTTATATGCTATGTGTTATGTGAAATTATGCTGTCATTAACCGAAATAAAACTCGGCACTCTGATTAAAATTAACAACGACCCCTATGTTGTTATCCGCTCGGACCATCATAAAATGGGCCGCGGCGGCGCTGTTTTAAAAACCAAGTTAAAAAATTTGATTACCGGCAATGTGCTGGAAAAAACTTTTCAGGGAAACGACAAAGCCGAAGCAGCCGCTACCGAAGAAAAAACCGTGAACTATTTATACAAAAACCAAAACGAAGCCCACTTTATGGATAACGAGAACTTTGAGCAGTTCAGCTTGTCTTTGGAGCAATTAGGCGAGGCCCTAAATTGGCTGAAAGACGGCACGGATGTCAAAGTGCTTTATTTTGAAAATAAGCCGGTGTCGGTAAAGCTGCCGCCCAAAGTCGCGCTTAAAGTTGTCTCGGCGCCGCCGGGCGTAAAAGGCAACTCTGCCGGCAACGTCAATAAAACTGCCGTTTTGGAAACCGGCGCCGAAATAGCCGTGCCGATGTTTATTAATGAAGGCGACGAAATCAGAATTAACACGGAAACGGGAGAATACGTGGAAAGAGTTTAATTTTCTATAATCAGGGAGGTGAATAATGATGGCTGAACAGAGAGAATCGCTGGATACATGGGCAGCGTTTTTGGCTGACGCTGAAGAATGTTATGCCAATAATGCTAATATGCGGGCGATCATTGCAACAAAAAGCTTTCGTACAATCGGGAGTACTTTATACCTTGCTTGGCAAGGTGGGGACGAGCAGGCTTATAATTTATATCGACGGCTACAACGGTTATGTCTCCAAAACGAATAATTTTATCACTAGCTAAAAGGCTATTGCTGCGACTGCTCTCAATTAGGGGGCAGTTTTTATTTCAAACTTAACCCTACAATTTCTCCAAAATTTTCAATTCCAATTCTCCCGTTTTCGTGTCCAATACGGCAAAAGTCGCTTTTTGAAACATCCCCGCGAGCGTGCCCGGGTTAACCACGCGGCAGTCGCCGATTTTCTCTTCCCACGGCTTGTGGGTATGACCGTAAAACACAAAGTTATATTTTCCTGTTTCCGCCAACTTTTTAGCTTCTTCCGGAAAATGCACGAAAGCTATTTTGTTACCATCAATTTTTAGTTCGCCTTGGTCGCCGTAATGCTTTATATTTTTAAACTGCGCGGCTACTTTAGGCGTCAAAACTCTATCTTCCACATTGCCGAAAATTAGATGAACTTTTCCCTTGAAGTTTGGCGCGAGCACTTCTTTAATCATTGACGGCGCGCATAAATCCCCGCAATGGATAATTTGGGAGATATTATTTTCCTTCATCCATCTTAGCGCCTTTTCCAAATTCGGCACATTGTCGTGGGTGTCGGAAATGATGGCGATGCGCATATGGTTACAGTGTTAAATCGTTAAATTGCTTAACCCTCTGTCTGCACATACGGGCTAAACCCCCTTGCTTTCGGCATTCTTATCCCGACTCCCTCTAACTCCCCCTTAATTCTACCTCCCCGCCCTTCAGGCACCCCTCCTTATAAAGGAGGGGAATAAATACCGGTTCCGTATTATTCCTCCCCTTACTAAGGGGAGGTGGGCGCCGCTTGGGCGGACGGAGGGGTCATGTCCGGAATGTGTCCCCGCCATACTGCGGGGCAGAAGTGGTAATTTAACAACTATTGATTTATAACTATATATCCTCGTTTTATCTGCTCTCTATATTTTTCCTCAACTGTTGAACCCTCCGCCAGCCAATCTAAAAATTTTTGTTTTTCACTTCCCGACATAATTTCTGCCTGGCTTACCTTGCTCTTAAGCGGCAGGAGCGTTATTTCAATTTTACCATTATCAGCAATTAAACCAACCGCTAAGCCCTCCTGCGTTTCGGCGGAAAAATACTGGTCAAAAATAAAGTTTCCCAAAGAATAAAATATTGGTTTGCCGTTGTACACTTCCATTTCCTGCACGACATGCGGATGGCTGCCAATGATAACATCCGCCCCAGCCTCAATTATTTTGTGCGCCAGAGCAACCTGATTGCTCCGCGCTTGCGGTTCGTACTCCACGCCCCAGTGCATAAAAACTATCGCTAAATTTGTTTTTTCCGCCGCCTTTTTAATTTGTTTTAATAATTCTTCCTCTTCCAAAACGCCGTAAACCATAGAATAGCCAAGCATGGCTATTTTAATATCCCTAATATCAAATATCTTAATATTACATTCTCCTATCTGCCGGTCCGGACAGCCGACATAGTTAAATCCTAAATTTTCCAAATTTTTTTGCGTTTCTAAAAATCCAGCCTGTCCTTGGTCTAAAATATGATTATTGGCGATATTAAAAAAATTAAAGCCGTAATTTTTCAGTTGCGCCACGTCATCCGGAGCAAAAGCAAAATCAATACTAATTTCCGGCGGATAATGTTTGCCGCCGGCTGTTACCGCGCCTTCCATGTTCGCCATCATAATGTTCGGCGTTTGCCACTCTGCCGGCAACTGAAAATTATCCAGCAGATAATCAAACCCGCTCTGATTGATTTTATCCTTTACATGCCGGTCTAACATAATGTCGCCGAAGAATAAAAATTTTAATGGCGGTTCTTTTGCTTTTAAGGCAAATGCCAAATTTGGAGTTTGGGTAAATTTTAACCCCGTCCGCTCTGTCGGCGCCGGATAAATTACTTTAAAAAAAATCAAATTTAAAAACAGAGCCGCTAGGCAAGCGGCTAAAAATAGGGTTAATAAAAATGTTAAATTTTTATTCATTATGCTTACTTCTCAACTTCACCTCATACGCCACTTGCTCAATCTTTCTTAAATGCCCCTTGGCCTGGTCGTACTTCGTGCGCAGATAGCCGGTCATGTCAAACTCCACCAGTTCGGCCATAATGTCGTTGGCGATTACTTTATACTTTTCCACCTCGTTAAATTTGCCCTCGGCCGCGCGGTTGGTCGCGAGCCGGACTAATTCGCCGACCAAATCGCAGATGCCGCCCAGATAGGCGTCAACGCTCACGCTAAAACTCTTGACAGTGTCAATTTTTTTACCGCCTAAAACATTAGCGAACATCTTGGCTTCCACGTACTCTTCCACGGCCGCGTTATAAGCGCCTTCTTTAGCTAAACGGCTATAACCAAACTTTTTTTCCAGCTGCTTGATATTAATTTCAATTTCAGCTAAAGAACCGGCCGCTTTGACAACGTCGCCGCGGTGCAAGGAAAAAATCACGCGCTTGGAATCGTGTAAAATAATATTAGCGCGGCTGATTATTTGTCGGCGCTCAATCTCGTGGTCATTGTAATTTTTTTTCAACTTTTGAAAGAATTGTTTGCTTAATACCATAAAAATAATCTGAGTATTAATTATTCCAAAGCTCAAATGCCAAATTATTCCAAACCAATATCAAAATCTAAAACCTTAAAAATAAACATTTGACATTTGGATTTTAGATTTGATTTGGAATAATTTGGATTTTGGATTTAAAAAATTTTCTACTCTGCCACTCTTAATACCTCCTCCACGCTCGTTATCCCTTGCATCGCTTTGATGATTCCGTCTTGCGCCATGGTAATCATCCCATTCTGCACCGCGACCGCCTGAATGTCAAATTCACTCACTTTGCCCGCCTGAATTAATTTTTCAATTTCGGCGTTCATCACCATAATTTCGTAAATGCCGACTCGCCCCTTGTAGCCCAGCCCTTGGCAGGCCTCACAGCCGCCGCCTTTATAAAATTTAGCACTATCCAAATTTATCTTATTTCTTTCTTCTTCGTTCATCTTACTCATAATGTCTTCCACCCGCTTTTTCTGCTCGTCAGTCAGCGAAGTTTCTGTTTTGCACTGCTCGCAAATTTTACGGACTAAGCGCTGGCCGATCATGGCGTTAAGCGCCGGCGCGAGCAAATACGGCTTTACGCCCATGGAAATAAAGCGCGGCACCGTGCCGCTCGCGTCGTTAGTGTGGATGGTGGACAAAACCAAATGGCCGGTTAAAGCGGCTTGGATGGCGATTTCGGCGGTATCCAAATCACGGATTTCGCCCACCATAATAATATCCGGGTCCTGCCGCACGATTGAGCGCAGACCTTTGGCAAAAGTGTAATTTTCACTCACCTGGCTTTGGTTCACGCCTTCTAGTTGGTATTCAATCGGGTCTTCAATGGTAATAATTTTTGTCTCTTGATCGTTTAATTTTTTTAAAACAGCGTACAAAGTGGTAGTTTTGCCGCTGCCGGTTGGACCGGTGGTAATCACCATGCCGTTGGGACGTTCAATTTGGCGCTTTAATTCCTCGTACGGGCGTCCGGTCAAGCCCAATTTTTCAAACGAAATGTCTTCCTGATTTGAGTCAAGCAATCTCATGACCACGCTCTCACCGAAAGAAGTCGGCAGAAAAGATGCCCTGATATCAATTTGCCTTGACTGCATAATAACCGCGAATCGCCCGTCCTGCGGCCGGTCCTCAATATTAATTTTCACCTTCGCCAGCAGCTTCAGGCGCGAAATAACTTTCGGCCAAATCTTTTTATCAAGC
>CAYHIM010000039.1:0-8114 GCA_964356665.1 uncultured Gammaproteobacteria bacterium | reverse complement strand
ATGCCCCGCGTCAAAGGCAAAACCGACGGCGGACGGGTAAGCGAGATGGTGAAGAGATTTTTAGCATAACAGTAAAATTAAAATATAATTAAAACGCCCCGCATATTGCGGGGCGTTTTAATTATGTGTTATAATATAACCAACATGTTAATAACTAATAATCTCCCCTAATTAGGTTTAAAACTAATCGGGGGGGGGATTTTATGAATAAACAAAACTTCTCATTTAAAACTCCATCGGGGGGGGCATTACCAGAATAATAATAATTTCTCTCTTCGCTACTCTTGCCTGCGTCGGCATTATTAAAGCCGCTACTACAATAGGAACAAATATTTCCACGGGCGGAACAATAACCGGAAGCGGTACAAATACTCTTTACGGGGCGACCAGTATCGGCGGGGCGCTTACGGCAACGAGCACTTTGGACGTAACTGGTGCGGCTACATTTTTATCAACTTTAAACGTTACTGGACTTACCGCTCTCGGCAACGCATCAACGACCGCGCTTTCGGTAAGTGGCAATTCTTGGTTAGCGACGACCAATCTTTCCGGAAATTTCACGGTAAACGGCATTCTCAATCTTACAGGAGAGGCCCAATTAAACGGAAGCGCAGGAACAAGCGGGCAAGTGCTTACCAGTCAGGGCTCTGGCGTTGATCCTGTTTGGTCAACTGTGGGGGGAGGAATTAATACTGCAACATTCATTATCTACAACGACAGCGGCACATATAAAGCCATAAGTGGAACAGATGGCTCTTTGGTTGCGAGCAACGCTAATTTTGAGACTTTGATGGAGCAATTCACGAATGGAACGCTTGCTCATACCGTTTATGCAGTAGCGGGAGCGACAATATCACTTGAGGATACGAGTCAATCAGGCACAACGACAACCGACGGTTCCCCCGTTAATTGCACGGATACAAATTATTCATGTTTAATTAATTCCGGAGCAACTTTTGTGACTACAGGGGTGAAAGTAGGAACGAGAGTTTTCAATAACACGGACAATACTTTTGCGTACGTGACAGCCGTTGTTTCGGAAACAGAACTGAAAATTGACACGGATATTTTTGATGTATCGGAAGCATACATAATACCAGATGTCATCTATGACACAGTGGGCGGTTTTGGTGGTTTCAATGTAAATGAACCAATAGTTCTTGAAAAAGGATTGTCAACGAATATTTTCCCCGCTTGCAGACCGTACCATGTTTGGGGGATTACAGCTAATACAATTTCTTTAAATATACAAGAAGATGTTATTGATGCGACAACAGCGCAATTGGGGCAGATACCGTATGTCTCTCAGGGCGGCGCAGAAATCCATCTGAAAAAAGGCGTGTATGCTAATTTAACGAGTTCTGCGGTAGATATTAATATCAGGCGCAGCTTTATTTCAATCTACGGCGAGGGAATGGGCAACACAATTTTGAAAGGGTGGAATGTAGCTGGTGGCGCGCATCAAACTGCTATAAGGGATTTAACCCTTGACGGTGAAAGAACAAAAGGCGGGGAAATTTCCATCGTTGGTGGTTATAGTAGTATGCGCACGACAACAGCCGGTTCTTCCGGAAATACGCTTATTGACAGCAGTGCGGATTTTATCAACCGACAAATTAAACCCGGAGACCCTATCGGGGATTTTTCTTCTTCGTTAGCTACTCTTGTGAAAAGCGTTGATAGCGCAACGCAATTGACAACCGAAGGCGCTGCGACATGGTCAAATGGTGAGACATATTATCTTCATCATTACAGTGATTATTACCCAACCAATTTTACCGTTGAGAGGGTCGAGATATTGAATCCGCATATGGACGCAATTACCTGTCATAGAGCGAGACACATCACGGTTCGTGACAATGTTATTAAGTTCCCGAACAATCCTGAAGCAACAGGAGACGCCACCTCAGGGTTAGAGATAGAAGATGGCTGCGAGGACGCATTGTATGAAAATAATGCTGTCTATAACGCATCAGTATGTATATTCCCGCACACACATCCCACTTCCTATCCTGCAATAGCAAATATTAATATCAAAGACAATAAATGCTTTTTTAATACGTTTAGCGGTGTTGGCGACACAGGAGGCGGAATCAGTATTGATGGGGCAGCTACAGCCCCGATACTTAATTTGACATTGGAAAACAATCTTGTCGATGCCGGCGGCCGTTCAAATGTTTATGTTGCTGCAACAGAGAAATCAGGCATTGGACGGGTCCATATCAGAAATAATAGATTTATGTATTTATCTCCGACAGCGACTGGTTCTATTCAGGTCAATGATAATGGGACGTCAGGAACTGAATTTGTCATCGAAGGCAACAGATGCTATGGATGCCTTAGACAGTCCATCAATGTAATGGCTGATAATGCGATTATAAAAGGCAATTATCTTTATTCTCCGGCGGGCGAGGGCATTAATTTAAGTAGCGGCGCTGATTACGGGATAATAATTGGGAATATTATATATGGAGACACATCGTCATGCCTTAACACAGATGCTGATTACGGGATAATTTCCGGCAACCGTTTTAATGGCTGTGCATATGATATACAGCTTGGTACATCAGCGAATGATAATAAAGTTTTTGATAATATACTTACTAATGCGAGTAAAAATATATGGGTTAGAAATGCAGCTAACGATATTAAAAATAATACTGGATTTGTCACCCGCAATATAGGCACGGCTGATGTTGACTGCGGAGCAACTGTAACACATGGGATAGTGGGAACTCCCACATATATACAAATTACTGCCGGAGATACTGGCATAACGTCTGGCATATATCCGTCTGCAATTGGAGCAACAACGTTTATAATTACATGTACTGATTCTGGAGATGGCACATATAATTTCTCTTGGGAAGCGGGATGGGTGGGAACGAATTAATAGGGGATTTCAATCAATGACCGTCTTTGATTAATCAACGGATCCAGTCAAAAACCGTGTCCAATAATTGTCTGGAATTTATTTTAACTGAAAATTTTTCCAAAATAAGGCCTGGATTTCGGGCCTTGTTTTATTTTCCAAACGCTATAAGCTATAATATCAATAGAATTCTTAGTTCCTAACCTTGCCTACCGGCAGGCAGGTTTCTAAAAAATCCTAATTTTTAAAAGACGATGGATTGACAAACACAGAAATTAGGCGTATAATAGATATATAAGTATCTAAATTAGGCATAATATGTATAATAGAATAATTGAGAAAAAACTTAAAAAAGCCTTTTTTAAGGGGAAAATCATAATTATAACCGGCGCCAGGCAAACAGGCAAGACCACTTTGGCCATGAAAATTATAAATGAAACTGGCGGTAAGCAGGCGAAGATTTTTAACGGCGACAATCCGGCTGACCGGGAATTGCTTTCCGGCCGGAGTTTGGAATTTTTGGAAAAGCTGGTCGGCAGCGCGAAAATTATTTTTATTGATGAAGGGCAAAAAATCGGGACAATCGGCCAGACGCTGAAACTGCTGGTTGACAAATATAAAAATGAAAAGCAGATTATCGTCACCGGTTCGTCCAGCTTCAACCTTTTGGACAAAACTGAAGAGCCTTTAACCGGCAGAAAAATTGTTTTTCAGCTTTTCCCGTTGAGTTTGGAAGAAATTTATCCCGCGAAGGATTTGGCGGCGATTATCAAAAATTTGGAGCAGTATCTCGTTTTTGGAAATTATCCGGAAATAGCCGGCAAGGCGTCTTTTGACGAAAAAAGGAAATCGCTTATGGAAATATCATCCAGTTATCTCTATAAAGACATTCTTGAATTCCAGGGGATAAAAAAATCCGACGCGCTGATCAAGCTTCTCAAAGCCGTCGCGTTCCAAATCGGATCGGAAGTTTCCTATACCGAGCTGGCCAATCTGGCCGGCCTTAACAAAAAAACGGTGGAAAACTACATTGATATTTTGGAAAAAAATTATATAATTTTCCGCCTTTCTCCTTACGCCAAAAACAGGCGCAAAGTCATTTCTAAGCTTAAAAAGATATATTTTTACGATCTGGGCGTGCGCAACGCGATTATAAACGATTTCAATTTATTGCCTGGCCGGAATGACATCGGAGCGCTGTGGGAAAATTTCATGGCCGCGGAACGGCTGAAATTCCAGCACTATCACGATCTGTACGCGGAAAATTATTTTTGGCGCACCTATGACGGCTCGGAAGTGGATTGGGTGGAAGAAAAAAACGGCAAAACAGAAGGTTTTGAATTCAAATGGAGCGAAAAGAGAAAAATTAGAGAATCGCTGTTATGGAAAGAATATTCCAAGGATCCGGTCAAGTTAATTACGCCGCAAAATATTGGAGGGTTTGTCGTATAATTTATGGGCATCCACATTAACGGGAGTAAGTGTTGGCATCTAGACATTTAATAGTGTTACTTTGGCGGCTGGGGCCTGGACATTAATTATATTATTCTGCCGTTCGCCGGATTTACGGATAATTTTCACTTTTTCATTAATCATATTTTTTAATTGTACCGGATTTAAAGATAAATACAATTCTCTCAATTTTATCCGTTGTTCTATAATAGATGGTTTGACTATAAATTAAAAATTACTCCTGTCGGGATTAACGAACCAAGCCGGGGACAGTCCTCGGCCAAAAACTTTTCCAACCCAAGGCCTGGATTTCGGGCCTTGTTTTATTTTCCAAACGCCCTAATATTATAAAAACTGCCTCGCATTATGTGAGGCAGTTTTTTACATCCCCGGAATTAATTTCTTTATGGCTTCCAGGCGGGAGGCCTTGGAGTACTGCTTTATTTTTTCGCGGGCGCGCTGGGTTTTTACGAATTTAAGCCAGTCGCGGTTGGGGGCCTTGCGGTTTTTATCCGTCACGATTTCCACCATATCCCCGCTTTTTAATTGGGTATCAAGATTGGACATTTTATTATTAATCATCGCGCCGGCGCAGCGGTTGCCAACGTCGGTATGAACCGCGTAGGCGAAATCAACCGAAGTCGCTCCTTCGGGCAAGTCGTAGACATCTCCCTTGGGAGTAAAGACGAAAATTCGGTCGCGGAAAACGTCTAATTTTACCTGTTTAATAAATTTGTCAGTATCTTTTATATTCGCTTGAATATCCAATATTTCTTTAATCCAGCGGGGCTGTTTGCTTTTACTAAAAGCCAAGTTTTGCTTATAGTACCAATGCGCGGCCACGCCGTAATGGGCTTGGTCATCCATTTCTTTGGTCCGGATTTGGAATTCAGTCGCTTTGCCTTCGGGGCCGAAGACCGTTGTATGAATGCTGCGGTAGCCGTTCGGCTTGGGCAGGGCGATATAGTCCTTAAACCTTTCCGGCTTGGGCTTCCAGAGATTATGGATTATGCCCAAGGCCTTATAGCAGTCCGGAATCGTATTAACAATTACGCGCATAGCGAATACATCGTAAATTTCATCAAATTTTCTTTCTTTCGCCTGCATTTTTTTGAAAATGCTGTATAAATGCTTGAAGCGGCTGTTTATTTCATGCTCAACTCCTTCTTCTTTTAGCCGCTTGCTTAAAACATTTTTTACGGTTTGGAAATATTGGTTGCGTTCGACTTTTTTTTCCACCTCGTATTTATATTCTATTTTTTTATATTCTTCCGGGTAGAGATATTTAAAGCATAAATCCTCCATCTGCCATTTTAAGCGCCAGGCGCCCAGGAGGTCGGCAATCGGCGCGTAAATTTCCAAGGTCTCGCGGGCGATTCTCTCCCGTTTTTCCGGCGGCAAAGGATCAAGAGTCCTCAAATTATGGAAACGGTCGGCGAATTTAATAATAATGACGCGCAAGTCCTCGGACATAGCGAGTAGCATTTTTCTTAAACTTTCGGCGTATCGCTCCACTCCGCGGTATTTTATTTTGCTTAATTTAGTAACTCCTTCTACCAGGCCGGCCACCTCCTCGCCAAAGTTTTTTTTAATTTCTTCAATTGAGCAGTCGGTATCTTCCGGAACGTCATGCAGAAGTCCGGCTATTACGGTATTTATATCGGTTTTCATCTGCGCCAGAATAAAAGCTGTTTGCAAAGAATGCTGGATATAGGGTTCGCCGGTTTTTCTTTTTTGGTTTTTATGGGCATTATGGGCGAAATCATAGGCCAATCTTAACATTTCCAAGTCGTCCTTGGGATTATTTTTTTTAACCGCGTTGGTTAGTTGCTCTATTGTCATTTTATTTGATATTAGGCGGTTGATTATGGTATAATCATATTATAAATATAATTGTGGATTAGTCAATTTAATTAACAATTTTGATGGCCAAAAAAATAAAAAAATTAATAATATTTATCAGTTTAGTTTTCGCGATTTTTATAATTGGCGATTTTGCTTACGCGCAGGACGCCAATAGTTTATTGTTTGGCGGCCAGCAGGGGGCTATCGGCGATATCTTGGGGCTCGGGAGCGGCGATCCGCGGATAATTATCGCGAGCATTATCCGCGTCCTTTTGGGATTTCTAGGAATTTTAGCCGTCGGATATATAATGTACGCCGGTTTTCTCTGGATGACTTCGGATGGCGATGAAGGAAAAATAGAAACGGCTAAAAATATTTTAAAAAACGCTTTTATCGGACTCATAATAATACTTGCTTCTTTCGGCATCGCTTCTTTTGTTATCAGCAAGTTATATGGCGCCGGCTTCGGCGGCGGGCCCGTCGGCGGAAATCCTCCCGGCGGAAGGCCGGGGCTGGCGGCCTTGGGTTCCGGTATAATTGAATCGCATTATCCGGCGCGCGACCAGAAAGATGTTCCGCGCAACACTAAAATCGTTATTACTTTTAAAGAGCCGATGGATATCGGCACAATAATAAAAGACGCTAACGGCGATAGCAACCTTGGCAACTGGAACGACGTTAACGCTAACGGCAAAATGGATGCCGGAGAATACGACGTAATTAATGACGCTAATATTTTAATCTATAAAACAATAGACGGCTCGGACGGACCTTATATTACCGATGTCTACGCCGGCAGGACCGGGGACAAGACCTTTATTTTTAAGCCGCTCCAATATTTAGGCAGCCCTTCGGAAAATATTTATTATTCCGTGGCTTTAAAAAATGGCTTAAAAAAAGCTAATGGAGACAAGGCCTTTTTTAAGACAATCGGCGATATCGGCTATGACTGGTCTTTTGAAGTCGGAACTTTTATAGACACAACTCCGCCCAAAATAGAAAGCGTAATTCCCATGGCGAGTTCAACCGAGCCCCGCAATGTCATAATTCAGATTAATTTTAATGAAGCGATTGATCCCTCGCAGGCGAGCGGAAAAACGGTTGATGGCTTTAACGTTATTAAAGTAAATAATATTACCAGTGGCGGCGCGGTTGCCGGAATTTTTTATATTTCCAACCAATACCGGACAGTTGAATTTTTAACCGAGGACAAATGCGGCATAAATTCTTGCGGAAACGACGTTTTTTGCCTGCCGGGCAATTCCGACTTGTCGGTTTTAGCGCAAGCCGCGACCTTAATGGTGGCCGGAGAATCGTTCGCGAAAATTCCTTACGACGGCTTAATTGATATGGCGGATAATTCTTTGGATGGAAACAAGGACGGAAAAGCGGCCGGACCGCAAGCGCAAAGCGGCACCCCGCCCTTTAATGAAAACGCGCCGGATGCCGCCAATCAAGGCGACGATTATACTTGGGCGTTTAAGACCAATAATACTATTGATATAACCGCGCCGAAAATAGAAGCAGTCAGTCCGAATATCGGCGTCTTTGATGTTGGTTTAAGCGCGGTTCCGCAAGCCGTTTTTGACAAAATGCTTTCCGCCAGAACCGCTAATTCCAATAACGCGGTTTTAACCGCTTCCGCCGGGCCGATTAATTACTCTTCGTTTTTATCAAATGATAATATATTAAAAAAAGGAACGGTTAAAATAAATCATGATACTTTTACTAATCCTGAAGATTATAAAGTAAAATTTACTTCCGGAATACAGGATATTTATCAGAATTGCTACAGCCCTTGTTCGGGGGTTAACGCTAATGGCTTTTTAATTCCGGGGATGCCCTCTTGTTGCGAGGGGCTTGGAAATGTTAACGCGGTGTGTCCATAAGAAATTTTAAATATCAAATTTTAAATTTTAAATGAAATCTAAATGATAAAATTTTA